>NZ_VOZL01000070.1:0-1010 GCF_013419805.1 Acinetobacter sp. YH12058 | reverse complement strand
TGACGATTGGTAAGAATCCACAACAAGTTGTTCTTCATTGATGTATCTGAGGGTCTGTAGCTCAGTTGGTTAGAGCACACGCTTGATAAGCGTGGGGTCACAAGTTCAAGTCTTGTCAGACCCACCATGACTTTGACCTAGATTGAATAAATCAAGTTACAGGAATTGAAGATATATCGAATCACAGATGATAAGCTGGGGACTTAGCTTAGTTGGTAGAGCGCCTGCTTTGCACGCAGGAGGTCAGGAGTTCGACTCTCCTAGTCTCCACCAAATTTTAAGATCAGAAAAGCACTGCTTTTCCTTAAAATTTAAGCAAACAGCTATGCTGTGCGCAGGCACACATATACTGGAGCTTTAAGCTAAAGATTGCAGAACTTAATAAAAGATCGAATGATTAGATTTGATGGTTTATTAAGTTCTGTGATTTAAATATCACAGTATTTAGTGCGATCTGACGAAGACGCATTAATTCATTAACAGATTGGCAAAATTGAGTCTGAAATAAATTGTTCAACTCATTTAATTCAAGATTGACAGTAATACTTCGGTGTTACGGTTTAATTACGAATTGAAATGAGAACTAGCAAATTAACTGAATCAAGCGTTTTGGTATATGAATTTAGATTGAAGCTGTACAGTGCTTAAGTGCACGAGACTTTGAACTGTAGATTAAATAAATCATTGATTATTTATTTAATTGTCTTAATCCTACTTGTAGGGATTAACGACTGTTTGGGGTTGTATAGTCAAGTAATTAAGTGCATGTGGTGGATGCCTTGGCAGTCAGAGGCGAAGAAAGACGTGATAGCCTGCGAAAAGCTCCGGGGAGGCGGCAAATATCCTTTGATCCGGAGATTTCTGAATGGGGAAACCCACCTACCTTAAGGTAGGTATCGTATGATGAATACATAGTCATACGAAGCGAACGCGGGGAAGTGAAACATCTCAGTACCCGTAGGAAAAGAAATCAATTGAGATTCCCTCAGTAGCGGCGAGCGAAAGGGGAA
>NZ_VOZL01000006.1:0-142100 GCF_013419805.1 Acinetobacter sp. YH12058 | reverse complement strand
TCATCCAATTATTTTAACAGTATTTTTCTTAATAGTGACTATATTACAAGTATTTAAAACGACATTTCGTGTCGTTCATATGGTTTACTCCAGTCGCTTATATCCTCGTGCTGAACCACGAGGTTTTACGCTCCAGTGGATAAAAAAAAGCTCAACCATATAGGGATGGTTGAGCATAAAAAGGATGTGTATAAAAGCACATCCAGAGGGTTTGAAAATCTTGCTGCAAATGATATTTCACTGATTATTGAATACAGTGGATCATTTTCAGTACGTGAATTATGGAGTAATTTAGTCGACTATACAAATAGATTTTTCCTATTAATCCAAGACAAATATTCAATGAAAGATTCATCTTTTTTTCTTAACAATTTAAATTATCTTACTATTTTTACAATTATTTTAGAAAAATTAAAAAAACTGTCATAATTCATAACACTCAATACTGTATAAATTTTGAATAAAAGGCATTTTAAATACACCTTTATGTGATCAAAAAAAACACCAATTAAACTCAACTTTTTGCTTGAATGTGTACGCGTGCTTTCATTTGTGCCAACACAATACCCGTTAAAATAATCAATCCACCGATACTGTGATAACTCCCCCACACTTCTGCCAACCAAAAATATGCAATGATAGCCGTGAAAACAGGCATCAAATTCATAAAAATACTGGTGCGATTTGGCCCTAAATATTGAACGGCCAACATCCATACCAAAGGTGCAATAATTGAAGGAAATATACCTGCATACAGCACACTTAAACCATTTTGGCTATTTAAATGATCCAAGCCGAACCACAAAATAAATGGCAGATGGTAAAGTAAGGCGAATATAATTTGCACATAAAGACTCAGCATGAGCGGCAATTTTAAATTCCATTTCTTTAAAAACACCCCATAAAAGGCGTAAAAAAATACCGCCAAAACCATGAGCATATCGCCCGCATGTCCTGTCAGCTGACTGAGTTGACGCAAATCTCCTTGTGCAATCACATACAACAAACCCGAAAATGAAATAATGCAGCCCAAAACCGCAAATCGTGTCGGAATGTCTTTTAAGATCAGCAATGAAACCAAAACCGTAAACATGGGAATAAACGCATTAATAATGCCCATATTGGTTGCAGTGGTGTAATTGGCTGCGGTATAGCTTAGACCTTGATACAGCACCAAACCAAAAGCACTAAGCACTGCCAACTGTTTCAAATGTGGACGAATCAACTCACGCTGCTGCCAAACTTTGGGCAATATCCACGGGGTTAAAATCAGAAAAGCAATCAACCAGCGATAAAAACTGATACTGACGGGTGAAATATACTCCGCCACATACCTCGTTACTGCAATATTTAAAGACCAAATCAATACCGCAATCAATGGCAATAAAATTGCCCAAAATACGCCTTTATCTGACCGTATCATGTATTCATCATCCTTGTTGTACCAAACAGCATACCTGCTGTGAAACCCTTTTCTATAACTGACTTGTGATGCAAAGTGCTAAAAACCCAGTGTCTATTTATGGCACTTTTCGCTCGATTTATCCATCAATAAAATAAAATGCAGATACGAATTACATTTTTCTGCGCAATATCACGGCTATGCGGGATTCCATCAGTGTCGTAAATTTCTTTGCTATAAAACTTGCTGTACCCAAAAATTACAGTTACAACAGTAGCGGTAAAATACAGATTCTAGGAAGCAACTATGCGCACTTCAGTTTATGACATTGCAGTAAAAACCAATCAGGGTACGGAAACCACATTAAATCAATATGCAGGAAAAGTGTTGTTGATCGTGAACGTGGCATCAAAATGTGGCTTAACCCCGCAATACGAAGGCTTACAGCAACTCTACGCAGCAAAACAGGCACAAGGCTTAGAAATTTTAGCCTTTCCATCGAATGATTTCTTGGCACAAGAACCGGGCAGCGATACAGAAATTCAGGAATTTTGCTCACTGAATTATCAGGTGAGTTTTCCATTGTTTGCTAAAATTCCAGTCGTGGGTGCAGAAAAACATCCTCTCTACACGGCTTTAACGCAAGCAATTCCTGAACGTATTGGTGAAGGCCCATGGTGGAAAGATTTGGTCGATTATGGCTTAACCCCAAATAATCCGCCTGAAGTTTTATGGAACTTTGAAAAATTCCTAGTTAACAAGCAAGGTGAAGTCGTAGCACGTTTTGCGCCTGATCTAACTGCAGACGACCCACGAATTTTGGATGCGATTGAGGCTGAATTGGCTAAATAATTTTTTATTCAGCAAGTTAAAGAGTTCTTTCATAAATTCTCTTTAAATCAATAATTCAGCTCCCCCATCCTCTTGCGGAATATATTCCTCATCCTGAGCCATATATGGCGCAAGAGAAGGGACTATCAATATCAATTCGACGCATTACTTATGATCATTTTTCATTTATGAAAGATGTCTAATACATAGGAGTTTCTTTAAAACTCCTATTTTTTGATTTAGACAAAAAAATTAAGATTTGTTATTGCTTTGCAACAATCTGTTTTTTATTCATATTTTCGTTTTATATTCATTCTCAATGAGTACCAAAAATCACATGAATATGAAAAATGTATCTTCGAAGACACTACTTCCGTTTGCACTATTGAGTTCTGCCTTGCTACTCAGCGCCTGTGATCAAATGAACACGCCGCAAACGCAAACAACTAATCAAGATGATTCCAACGCATCATCCAACAGCAATACAAACCCAACCAACGCTCCATTAAGCAGTGGCAATATGTTCTATATTGTGCGCGATGTGGCTGATCTACAGCTCAAAGCAGGTCAATATGTCGAACAACTGAATCAAACCAAGTCTGAATTGCAAACCGCTGTAGATGCGCAAGATCCACAACAATTACAAATTGCAGCGACTCAATTACAACAGCAGTTACAAGGCTTCAATCAAACACTAAGCAGCCTAGACTTAAAAACACAGGAAATTGATACCATCCGTCAAAACTTATTGGCTGCCAATCAGCAAGTTTTGGCTTCACCATTTTTAAATGGACAAGTCGATTTAAGCAAAGTGGACTTTAAGAAACTGGAACAGCAAATGGGGAGTATTCAAGCTGAAATGCTAAAACTGGCGGGGATGATTTTACAAGGTGAGTCAAATCAGCCTACTGAAACTACCAATACAGCATCTTAAGCAAAGATAAGGCTTCAATTCCAAACAGCATAAAAAAAGCCACTCTTTCGAGTGGCTTTTTTCAATCTTAAACCGACAATTAAAGTGCGCGGTTTTTGATTTTGCGGATGGTTTCCAACTGTGCAGCAGTTTCTGCCAAAGCAGCCAAAGCAGCAGCAGAGTCCAAATCGCTCTTTTGATTTGCCAACAATTGTTCAGCGTGTTTACGCGCTTCAATAATTGCCGCTTCATCTAAGTTTTCTGCACGAACTGCAGTATCTGCAAGAATCGTAACAACATGCGGTTGAACTTCTAGAACGCCACCAGATACATAGATTAATTCTTCTGTACCATTTTCCAGCAGAACGCGGATTGCACCCGGCTGAAGCAAAGTTACCAGTGGTGCGTGACCCGGCATAATACCGAGTTCACCGCCAGCACCTTTTGCAATTAGCATAGTCACAGTGCCCGAGTACAAAGACTCTTTTACACTTACAACATCACATTGCATAGTCGCCATGAGAATCTCCTAAATTAGAGCTGCTAATTAAAGTTTCTCGGCTTTAGCAATCACTTCGTCAATACCACCAACCATATAGAACGCTTGTTCTGGGATATGATCGTATTCACCAGCTAGAAGACCTTTAAAGCCACGAATTGTATCTTTAAGCGGTACAAGTTTACCAGGCGCGCCAGTAAATACTTCAGCTACGTGGAACGGTTGAGAGAAGAAACGTTGGATCTTACGTGCACGGTATACAGTAAGTTTGTCTTCTTCTGACAATTCGTCCATACCAAGAATTGCGATAATGTCTTTCAATTCTTTATAACGTTGAAGAACGTTTTGAACTGAACGAGCAATTTCGTAATGCTCAGTACCAACAACTAATGGATCTAACTGACGTGAAGTTGAGTCTAGTGGATCGATCGCAGGGTAAATACCTTGAGATGCAATATCACGGCTCAATACTACAGTTGCGTCTAAGTGCGCGAACGTTGTAGCAGGTGATGGGTCAGTCAAGTCATCGGCAGGTACGTATACAGCTTGAATAGATGTAATCGAACCAGACTTAGTTGAAGTAATACGTTCTTGAAGAACACCCATCTCTTCTGCAAGTGTAGGCTGATAACCTACTGCAGATGGCATACGACCTAGAAGTGCTGATACTTCAGTACCTGCTAGTGTATAACGGTAGATGTTGTCTACGAACAATAATACGTCACGACCTTTACCGTTCTCATCTTTTTGATCACGGAAGTACTCAGCCATAGTCAAACCAGTTAACGCTACGCGTAAACGGTTACCAGGCGGCTCGTTCATCTGACCGTAGACCATTGCTACTTTGTCAAGAACGTTAGAGTCTTTCATTTCGTGATAGAAGTCGTTACCTTCACGAGTACGCTCACCAACACCAGCGAATACAGATAAACCTGAGTGCGCTTTAGCGATGTTGTTGATCAACTCCATCATATTTACGGTTTTACCAACACCCGCACCACCGAACAGACCAACTTTACCACCTTTCGCGAACGGGCAAAGTAAGTCAATGACTTTAATACCAGTTTCTAAAAGGTCAGTAGAAGCCGCTTGTTCTGCATAAGAAGGCGCTTGACGGTGAATTGGTAAACGCTCTTCAGTTGCAACTGGACCAGCTTCGTCGATAGGGCGACCAAGAACGTCCATGATACGACCAAGTGTCGCTGTACCTACTGGTACAGAGATTGGCGCGTTAGTGTTAGTTACGTTCAAACCACGCTTAAGGCCTTCAGTAGAACCCATTGCAATAGTACGAACTACGCCATCACCAAGTTGTTGCTGAACTTCTAATGTAGTTTCAGTACCGTCAACTTGGAGAGCGTCATAGATCTTAGGAACGCTGTTGCGTTCAAACTCGACGTCGATAACCGCGCCGATGATCTGAATGATACGACCGCCACTCATTGCTGTCTCCTCAATTCAAACTAATAATGTTAAACGGCAGCGGCACCACCAACGATTTCAGAAATTTCCTGAGTAATCGCGGCTTGACGCAGCTTGTTATAAATAAGTTGTAGGCTCTTGATCAGTTCACCTGCGTTGTCTGTTGCAGCTTTCATTGCAACCATACGTGCAGACTGTTCACATGCGATGTTTTCAATCACACCTTGATAAACCATAGACTCGATGTAACGAACCAATAAACCATTTAACAGCTCTTCAGCTTCTGGTTCATAGATATAGTCCCAACCGTATTGACGGTTAAGAGTCTTGTTTTCTTCAGCAGCTGCTAAAGGAACAAGTTGTTCGATTTTCTGATCTTGAGTCATGGCATTGACAAAGCCGTTTGACACGAGGTAAATGCGATCTAACTCGCCTTTATCGTACGCATCTAACATCACTTGCACAGAGCCAGATAACTGTTCAAGACTTGGCGCGTCACCTACGTTTGTAGTTGCACCAAGCACTTTACCGCCGTAGTTTTTAAAAAACGAAACCGCTTTTTGACCAATTAAAGCAAACTGAACTTCAATTGACTGCTCTTGTTGTTGCTGTACATGCTTTACAACTTTCTTGAACAAGTTAATGTTCAAGCCACCTGCCAAACCACGATCTGAAGACACGATGATATAACCAACGCGTTTTACAGGGCGTTCAATCATATAACGGTGTTTGTATTCAGGGTTCGCCTGTACCAAATGAGCAATTACACGGTGCATATTTTCGGCATACGGACGGCCTTGAGCCATGCGCTCTTGCGCACGACGCATCTTAGAAGCAGCAACCATTTGCATCGCGCGAGTAATCTTTTGCGTGCTCTTGATACTAGCAACTTTGGCGCGAATTTCTTTTAAATTTGCCATACGCTTAACCTAGTATTCGAAAGCCCTTTCAGGCTTCCGAAGGTTGATTCCGTGAACCAAACCCCTAACTAGCCAATGCTAAATTAGTAAGTTTGAGTCGCTTTAAAGCTTTCAATACCTGCTTTGATTGCAGCTTCGATGTCTTTGTTGAAATCACCAGTTTCATCGATTTGTTGCATTAACGCAGCATGTTCTGAACGGAAGTAAGAGATTAACGCAGCATCAAAGTCTACGATTTTCTTCACTTCTACGTCAGCCATATAGCCTTCGTTAGATGCATAAACTGAAACAGCTTGGTCAGCAATTGAGTATGGCGCATATTGTTTCTGCTTCATTAACTCAGTTACACGTTGACCATGTTCAAGTTGCTTACGAGTTGCTTCGTCAAGGTCAGAAGCGAACTGAGCAAACGCTGCCAATTCACGGTATTGCGCCAAAGCGGTACGGATACCACCAGACAATTTTTTGATGATCTTAGTTTGAGCAGAACCACCAACACGCGATACAGAAATACCCGCGTTCACAGCAGGACGAATACCCGCGTTGAATAATGATGTTTCTAAGAAGATCTGACCATCTGTAATCGAAATTACGTTGGTTGGTACGAATGCAGATACGTCACCTGCTTGAGTTTCAATAATCGGCAATGCAGTTAAAGAACCAGTTTGACCTTTAACTTCACCGTTAGTGAATTTCTCAACGTAGTCAGCAGATACACGAGAAGCACGCTCAAGTAGACGCGAGTGTAGATAGAACACGTCACCTGGATACGCTTCACGACCTGGTGGACGACGTAAAAGCAATGAAATTTGACGATACGCAACAGCTTGCTTAGACAAGTCATCATAAATGATTAACGCGTCTTCACCACGGTCACGGTAGTATTCACCCATTGTACAACCAGAGTACGGAGCTAAATACAGCATTGCTGCTGGATCAGATGCACCTGCTGCGACAACAGTGGTATACGCCATAGCGCCAGTTTCTTCTAGCTTACGTACTACGTTTGCGATAGTCGATTGTTTTTGACCAATTGCTACGTATACACACTTAATGCCAGAGTTTTTCTGAGCGATGATCGCATCGATCGCCATTGCTGTTTTACCAGTTTGACGGTCACCAATGATCAACTCACGTTGACCACGGCCTACAGGGATCATGGTATCAACTGATTTATAACCAGTTTGAACAGGTTGATCCACTGATTGACGCCAAATTACGCCTGGTGCTACTTTTTCTACAGCATCAGTTAATTTTGCATCAATAGGGCCTTTACCATCAATTGGGTTACCCAAAGCATCTACCACACGGCCTAAAAGTTCTGGACCAACCGGAACTTCTAATACACGACCTGTGCAACGTGCTTTTTGACCTTCTTGAAGGCTTAAGTAGTTACCTAAAACAACGACGCCCACTGAATCCTGTTCTAGGTTCAGTGCCATACCAAATAAGCCGCCGTCGAATTCGATCATTTCACCGTACATTGCATCAGCAAGGCCGTGAATGCGCACAATACCGTCGGATACCATAACAATGGTACCTTCGTTTTTAGCGGTCGCGCTGGTGTCCAGATCGCCGATACGCTGTTTAATGAGCGCACTGATCTCGGATGGATTCAGTTGTTGCATTGCGCTATACCTCAATCTTTTATTAGTTCAGTCTTCGCAATTAAGCTAAAAGACGTGTCCGCATTTTTTCAAGCTTGTTAAGCGCAGAATCATCTATCACTTGGTCGCCTGCACGAATAACCACACCCGCAATTAACGCTGGGTTCACTTCTACAGAAACATTTACTGCCGCAGCGAAACGTTTTTCTAACGCTTGAGCAAGAATTTGTTCTTGTACAGAAGTCAATGGGAATGCTGATTCAATCACAACATCCACAGTATTGTTATTCTGTGATTTGAGCTGTTCGTATTCTGCTTGAATTTCAGGAAGCAAAGCCAAACGGTTGTTTTCAGCAAGCAATGTCAAAAAGTTTGACACTGCTGCAGTTTGGTCTTCACCTAAAACTTTGGCAAAAATACTCACCTGCTCAGCAGGCGTAAGCTCAGGGCGATTTAAGTAAGCTGAAAATGCTTCGTCTTGCACCGCAGCACTGAGCAAGTTAAGTGCTGTTGACCAATTGTCAGTTGCACCTTGCTCAGAAGCGTAAGCAAATGCTGCTTTAGCGTATGGGCGTGCCAACGTCAAGAGTTCAGCCATAATCTGCCTCTCTCTTAAAGTTTAGCAGCCAGCTGAGTCAGCATGGCATTGTGAGCTTCTGCGTCAACTTGCTGGCTAAGAATTTTCTCTGCACCAGTTACTGCAAGCGCAGCTACTTGTTGACGTAATTCTTCGCGAGCAGAATTGATTTCTGTATCAACAGCTTCTTTCGCTTGTTGACGAATACGCTCACCTTCAGCAGATGCTTGGGTACGCGCTTCTTCTACCAATTGTGCTGCACGACGATTCGCTTGTTCGATCAATTGAGCCGCTTGTGCTTTAGCTGCATCTAATTCAGCTTTCACTTGAGCTTGCGCATCGGCAAGATCAGCTTTGGCTTTCTCAGCTGCATTTAAGCCGTCAGCAATACGACGCTGACGCTCACTAATCGCATTGATTAGTGGTGGCCATACAAACTTCATGCAGAATGCAACGAAAATCGCAAATGCAATCGCTTGGCCAAACAATGTGAGGTTGATATTCATTGCAAATTCCTCAAATAGTGAATTTCGGAATTAAGCTGATTAACCTACAAATGGATTAGCGAAGATGAAGAACAAGCCAATACCAACACCGATCATAGGCACAGCATCAAGAAGACCTGCGATTAAGAACATACGAGTTTGAAGTTGTGGAGCCAATTCTGGTTGACGAGCAACAGCTTCAAGGAAGCGACCGCCTAAAAGACCAAAACCAATCGCAGTACCTAAAGCACCGAAAGCGATCAAGATAGCAGATGCAATTGCAACTAGACCTAAAGTGAGTTCCATGATAATTCCTCAGAGGTTAGGTTTTATACCAAATTAAGTTAAAAAATTGTGTGCCCAACCGCCCGATGACAGTTAGGCCATACCATTAATGCTTTTCGCTTGCCATGCTCATGTACACGATAGTCAACATCATGAAAATGAATGCTTGTAGCGTAATAATCAAAATGTGGAAAATCGCCCAAGGCACAGACAATGCCCACTGGATCCAGAACGGTAATAACGCGATAAGAATGAAGATTAACTCTCCCGCATACATGTTACCGAACAGTCGTAGAGCCAATGAAACTGGTCGCGCCAAGAAAGTAGTCAATTCCAACAATAAGTTGAATGGAATTAAAAGCACTTTAGCAACTGGATTACTTGGGTTGAATGGGTTAAGTGCCAACTCACCAACGAAGCCGCCAACACCTTTCTCACGAATACTATAGAAAATAATTAAGAAGAATACAGAAATAGACATACCTAAGGTAATGTTTGGATCTGTAGTCGGAACAATTTTAAAGTAAACCTGATGAGGGTCCACACCCAGCATAGATGCAATCGCCTGTTGAGCTACATAAGGAATAAAGTCAACAGGGATCAAATCCATCAAGTTCATGAGGAAAATCCACACGAAAATGGTTAATGCTAAGGGTGCAATTAATCGAGACTTCCCATGGAAGGTATCACGTACACTTGAATCCACAAACTCGATAATCACTTCAATTACTGACTGGAATTTACCAGGCACGCCTGAATTTGCAGCTTTCGCAACAATCCAGAACAATAAACAGAAGATCAGACCAAGTCCGATAGACCAACCCATTGAATCCAAGTGAATAGCAGTGAACCCCATCTGTTGAGCTTCTTCAGCAGACTCAGCCAACTTCCATGAACCGTCTGGCATTTTGCCATAGGTCATATTGGTCAAGTGATGCTTGATATACTCGGTCGAAGTAAGGGCATGTTCTTCAGCAGCCATAAATCACACCTGGTCAATGTAAAAAAACTAATAGAACAAACGAACATCGCGTGCTGCTTGATATCTCGCCTATTCCTGAAAAACTTTTCAATTTTTGCTGCGTTTAGACTCGTTTTTGTAATCGTGACACCCAAAATGGCGCAACCCACGACATGCTTTGAACGAGCATAAAACCACAAAACAATGCCACCGGGGATAACGGCTGTACATTGCTTAAAATTAAAATGAATCCTACGATCACGATTGCAAACTTACCGAGCATTCCTCTATACATGTTCGAAAGAACCTGTCTGGACGCTCGTGCACCTGCTGCTCGAAACGACTGCCATGAAAAATAACAACTTGCCAACCAACAAACACTAGCACCAAGTGCAGCGCTTAAGGCAGCCGTTGAGTCTTTCAAGACCCACGCTATCAGGGCTGAAACTGGAATCATGAATGCTTGTAAGAAGACCAAAGCTTTAGCTAATCGTCGGTCAATCAAGCGACTAGTTCGGCTCATTTTTTTATCCACTCACAGCATTAATGCTTGACAAGTTCAACTGATGATCGTTTTTTATCGCAGGCATTATAGAGTTAGCCCCCTGAACATGCAATCGTTTCCCGACCTTAGTCGTGTTTTTTTGCATGTTTGTCTCGGAATTGTCATATTTCAATTTTGCTTAAAAAACGCATCATTTTCGTGCATTTAATACACAAGCCTTGGTTTGCTTGGCTAATTGCTGCCAAGCTTGCACAAAATCATCTGCACCGCGCATGCTTTCATCGACCTTTTGAAACACAATTGGATTCAATTTCATATACTGATTTTTACTGGCATGTCCTTCTGCAAGTAGGCACATTTTTGGATTTGGTCGGTGATCGTTCAAATATTTAATTTGTGCGACTGTTGGCGCAATATGCGGATCATTGGTCATCGACCCAGAAAATTCTAAATTTAAGGCACGTTCTAAATATTGATAGGCATCGTGATAAGCCCAATATGGCTGTACTGCAGTTTGAGTCTGAAACTGACTTGCACTTTTGAATAAACTCTGTGCGAAGGCACGTGCGTTATTCCAATAAGCATCGCGATGTTCAGGCATTTGCTGAGAACGTAACGCGGCAATAAAGAAGCCGATACGCACCGCATTGTTTGGGTCTAGCCAGACATGGCTGTCTACTGTATTTTTTAATGCTGCACCACGTTCTGAACGCTGCGGCAAAGTTTTCATAATGCCCGTATCTAATAAAGCAATCGCTTTAGGATTTTGATGTAATACACGTTCTAGCGGTGCTTCATGCGCCTTACCTAGCCAAATAATTAAATCCGCATCTTGGATGATTTTTCGATGTGCAGGCGTGAGCGATACATCATGCCCTGTTTGATCTGCCAGTAATAACGTGGGTGTTTCGATATTTTGCGTGACTTTTTGGGCAATCAAATAGATAGGATGGGTAGACACCACCAAAGCCTTCGCCATGCTGACAGTACTGCATAACGCTAAAAGACAGAAACTAAATAAACGAAACATTGCGGCATATCACGAAAAATCGACAAATGTTATAATATAACAAATTTATAAAAATACCTACGTATAATCGAAACTAATAACGCTTCATGCTAAGATTTACTGTCGTTTTTCTTTTAAAGTTCAACTGGGGTGGCTATGAGCTTATGTTCGCACGAGCATCACAATGCATTACATGGCGTTCACGACCATCACAATGTCGATCAACGTCTTGCCGAAGCTGAAAGTTTATGTGCGGCAACAGGTGCTCGTTTAACACCGCTACGTAAAGAAGTGTTGGAACTCATTCTCAAGGCATCTGCACCAATGGGTGCTTATGATTTATTGGCGAAAATTAAAAGTGAGTCTGATCGTCCTGCAGCACCGCCAACGGTGTACCGTACTTTAGATTTTTTACTGGAAAAAGGACTAATTCACCGTTTGACTTCAATCAATGCCTATATTCCTTGCTGTCATCCACGTGAAGGACACCAAGCGGCTTTTTTAATCTGTACTGAATGTAAAGTCGTTAAAGAAGCTTCAGCGCAAGGTTTATTAGAGCAATTAGATCAGTTGGCAGCCTCTGACCGCTTTAGCCCGCATCACAGCATTATTGAGATTTCTGGAAAATGTCAGCAGTGCAACAGCAAATAACCACTGCACCGCTCATCGCCTTGCACAATATTCAGGTGCGAATAGATGAGCGCGATATTTTAAAAAATGTCGATTTTGAATTACATGCACGTGAAATTGTCACGCTAATTGGCCCCAATGGCGCAGGAAAATCGACTCTAATTAAAGTCTTGCTTGGCATTGTCAAACCAAATGCAGGCAAGCTCGTAAATGCTCGCAAATTGACCTTTTCTTATGTGCCGCAAAAGTTTAATCCTTCACACAGCTTGCCTTTAAGAGTGAAAGATTTACTGGCTTTAGAAAAATGCCCAGACGCAATTAAAGCAGAAATTATCCGCGATACTGGCATTGCCAAACTGCAAGATTCAAAAGTACAACAACTGTCTGGTGGTGAGCGGCAACGGGTGCTATTGGCACGCGCCTTATTACGTCAACCTGATGTTTTGGTACTGGATGAGCCGATGCAAGGACTAGATATTCAGTCCGAAGCTGAACTGTATGACTATGTGCGCAACTTACCGAGCAAATATGGCTGTGCGGTGTTGATGGTGTCGCATGATTTGCAATGGGTCATGCAAGGTACGCATCGTGTGGTATGTTTAAATAAACACATTTGCTGTAGCGGTTTGCCCGAAAATGTACAGCAACATCCTGAATACCAAGCTATTTTTGGAACCAATCGGGTGTTTTATCAACATCACCATGAACACTGCGCCCATGGCGATCATGCCGAGCCTTGTCAGCATGATTCACGTCCTCATATTCACCCTGAACCGGAAGCTTAACCCATGATGGATTGGCTACAATTGCTGTTACCTGCATGGATCATGGGCAGTTTATTGGTATTTTTGACCGCCCCACTTGGCTGTTTAATGCTGTGGCGACGTATGTCCTTTTTTGCCGATACGATGGCGCATGGCACCTTATTGGGTGTGGCGATTGCAGGCGCGTTGAGTTTACCTCTGTGGATGGGTGTGACCTTCTTGGCATTATTATTGGTGGGTGTTTTATGGATTTTACATGATCCACGGTTGCCGAATGATGCATTATTGGCGCTCTGCTCTGCGACCTTGCTCTGTTCAGGGTTGCTCTTTATTCAACATATTCCAAGTTTGCGTCCTGAGTTGCTGAGCTATTTATTTGGTGATTTACTCACCATTTCATGGGCAGATTTACCCGTATTTGCTTTGGTCATTATTGCAGCCTTAGCGGTACTCTATAAGTTTTGGCAGGCTCAAATTCAAATTGCAATTGACCCTGACATTGCAGTCAGTGAAGGTGTGAATGCACAATGGCAACGTCTGATTTTTATGTTGTTATTGGCATTATTTACAGTATTGGCTTTACGTGCAGTCGGCTCTTTATTGATGGGTGCATTGCTGGTGATTCCCGCCTTAACCGCACGTTTATTGGCTCACTCGCCTAAACAAATGGTGATTTGGGCGTTTATTGTGGCGCAAATTGCAGTCAGCGTAGGTTTATGGTCAAGTGCAGGCTTAAACATTTCAACAGGTTTAAGCATTGTGATGACTATGGCGATCATTTTTGCAGTAATTTTTAGCGTGCAAAAAGTCAGAAAGATAGCTTAGTTTTTCGTTAATGAATATCTATATTTTTGTATTGCAGCAATGAGCATTACGACCAAAAATGGCAGTATATACGCTATCCACAGTGCTATATCACTATGAATCACTTGCTGTAAAAGACTCAATTGCTGCTGACTTTCTGAAACAGCATTCCAATCTATCTTTTGTAGATAAAACATTGCATGAATGGCAATCAACAACACAGCCGTAATATTAATCAACACCACACTTTGCCACACCGTATGTTTAAAATAAGTTTGCAAGGCGGCAAATACAAAAGAAAAAATCAAATTGATACTCAAATGTGCCATCAAAGCAATTGGCCAAAACACGCTATCTACTGAAAAGTGAATCGCTAATCCAATTGCAATTAAAGTTGAAAAACTTAAAAGCAACATGCTGATCCACCAATGTTGCCAATAAAGTGCTCGCGGAATACATTTTATTTTCAACGTATGTCTCAATCTATTTTTATAATTACAGCGTACACTTTTGTGTAATTGAAGACATTACTGATGCACCAAACTCAACAAAAACGCAGCACCTGCAAACAATGCAGCAAAAGTACGATTCATAAATTTTTGCTGCTTCGGTGATCTTAACAAACGCAAAACTTTTGCAGCCAAGCCCGTATAGCCCGCCATCACAATCAAATCAATACTAATCATGGTCAGTGCCATAATTGCATATTGCGTCCATTGCGGTTTAGATAAATCTAAAAATTGCGGTAAAACTGCCAATAAAAACACAATTGCTTTGGGATTGCTCATATTGACCAGAAAGCCGTACATCACCAATTTTCCAGCAGATTTTCGCGTCAGCTCATGCTGAATTTCAATCGACTGTGCAGGCGCTGCCCATTGCAAATACGCCAGATATAACAAATATGCCACACCAAACCATTTCACAATTAGAAATGCCCAAGGTGTTGTCGCAAATAATACCCCTGCCCCTGCGGCTACAATCGCGATTTGCAATAATAAAGCGAGTTGTAGACCAATCGCATTCCAATACCCATGTCGAAAACCATAATTCAAACCACTCGACATAGATGCTATTGCACCCGCGCCAGGTGAAACACTAATCACCCAACAGGCCAACATAAACGCAATCCAAACTTGATAAGACATATATCGCTGCTTTTCACAAGACAGTGCATTATATGATATTTCACTTAATCTCATGGCTAAAAACGTTGAATAAAATCGGGTTCGGGCTATTAAGCCTGCATGCAATCAGGCACAATAAAGTCAACTTTATAGAAAACAACAAATTTTCAGGAGCTATACATGACTGCCCAATCTGTAATTTTGCCACTACCTTCAGATCATGCTCGCTTTCTTGTACTTCGTTTAAAAGACTTAAGCATTACTGAGTTAAAAGAAAAATTGGCTGACTTGTTTAGCACACGGGATCGTTTGATTACCCAACATCCACATGCCCAAATTAAAACTGGCGTTGCTTTTGGTCCTGAACTTTGGGCACAACTCTATGAGCAATCTCCAGATGGTTTTAAACAATTACAACCGATTCAAGGGGCGTACCCAATGCCTGTCGTGCCTGCCGATGTGATTATTCATCTCGCGAGTGCCCGTTCAGATATTTGCTTTGCGCTCAGTCAGGCCTTTTTTGAGGGGATCCAAGACAAAATTGAAGTGTTGGATGAACGGGTCTGTTTCCGTTATTTTGATGGACGCGACATGACGGGATTTATTGATGGTACCGAAAACCCACAATTTCCAGATGATCGTGCCGAAGTTGCACTTTTAGGGGAAGATGCAGGCGTGTTTGCCGATGGTTCTTTTATTTTTGCACAGCGCTATTGTCACGATTTAGAAAAATGGAAAAAGCTCAAAGTCGATGCCCAAGAACACGTGATTGGACGCACCAAACTTGAATCGATTGAATTAGACGAAGATGTACAACCTGAAAATTCGCACGTTTCACGTACAGTCGTTGAAGATGATGCAGGCGATGAAATGGAAATTTTGCGCCATTCTTTACCTTATGGTGATGGCAAAGGCGATCAGGGTTTATTCTTTATTGCCTATACCAAAGATTTGAGCATTATTGATGCCATGTTAGAACGTATGTTTGGTACTTCAGGTGATGGCATCCATGACCGTTTACTGCACTTTGTGACTGCTCTAGACGGTGCATATTACTTTGCCCCAAGTGAAGAGTTATTAGAAGAAGTGATGGAAGGTTGATCAAAGCTATCATGAAGTTGCTACAAAGCGACTTCATGAGGATTATCCTATACATCAAATAACATCGGACAGCATAATATATGCCTTTACCACTCCATTTTTTTTACTAATATAATCAATACTTAGGAAAAAATTATCTTTGTTTTTTGCAATATGGTTTATTTTGACTCGATCCCCTTGGATGAGATAAGACTTTTTCCGAATAAAATAACGATCAAACAAGAATGCTTTAGGAGAAGTTATCATCAGATTTTGAATCTCTCTTCCTAAGTCATCTTTAAGCACATAAACTTTATAACCATTTAAAAAATAAGTACTTATATTTATGTTTGGAGCCAAAGATTTCCATTCCTCTTGTCTTGAATAGCTTCCAGACTTTAATGTATAGATTCTTTTGTAGCTGATTGCTCCATCTTTGAACCTTTCAATAATCTGATTATTTATAAATTCAGGATCATACAAAGGACTTAAATAAAATTCTTTTGCCTTCAGGGAAGAAATTTCAAATATTCGATACTGCCCACTTGGATTACAGTCTTCAGTATAATTGACCACTACATATTTTTTTAAAGGAATACCAAAATACTCTACTGAAAAAGCATCTTTATCAAAACAATAGTCTTTTTTATTAAATAATAAGAAATTTTCTCCGTTTTCATTATAATAAATACTATTTTTTTCTTTAATCAATATTTCTTCTGCCGATACATAACAAGTAAAAAGCAATAAAAAAAATAGATAAAATTTATTTAAACCCATCTCTTTTCTCAACCTCTTTTAATATTTTTATAAATAATTTTTTTCTTTCAGCCATACCATTATTTCCACCGTTTATTCTCCTACTAACAGATTCAACAACTTTTAAATGATAGTTATCACTATAAGTGCCATTTAAATCTTTATATCCTTTGTGAATTAAACTATCAGCATTTTTAAATACATTAAAAGCCCAGACTGAGCTATCTACAGCATGAAATAAATCATCACAGAGTAATTCCGGATTATTAACCACGTCAATTCCAGAATAGCTTTTATATTTTTTATACGCACTTTTCCAAGTTAGCTGAATTAAGCCTCGCCCTTTGTATTTAGGGCCATCTCCTAAAGATGTGTTTCCTTCAGCCAAAATTTGTTTTCTTCTTCTACATGCTCGGCTTTTTTTTATATCACAAACAGATGGTGGAAAATTTGAAATATCATAATCCTTACCGCTCGCATACTCAATCAATGTATTAAAATGATCACACTCATGATAAATTTGTGCTAAAAAATGACATAACATTAATTTGTCTTTAAGATTATGCTTAATTAGGCTTTTGTTTAACTCTATAACAAATTTTTCAGGTGGAGTATTATGTGTCGATCGCCCTTTCATTACACGATGAGAAAATAGTTTATTAGAGCCATAAACAGCTTTAAAAAAACTTAATGAAACTATCTCCTCTAAATTATACTTGATACTTTTCTCAATACTCGGCCTACCCTCTGCCGTGATACCTTTAACAACCTCCACATCCAAACGCAATTCAACCGCATCTGCACGCATTCTTTTTGCACTATAAGTCACAGGGCTTAAAGCATCCCCATTCGGCTTTAATACTCTAAATTGCAAACGCTGCCCCACCATACTGAACAATGGAGTACTGCCATTTAAAATGGTAATTATCTGTTTTTTACCCGTATCCAACATCAACATTTCAATATCAGTTGGAGTTTCAATTAACTGCTCACCTGTTCTATCTTTTAGTTTTAATTCAGATCGGCTTTTGAAATTACTATATGGTTCATCGAGTTGTATTAAAATCGGCTGCTGTGAGCCATTTTTAGAATTTACCTCACATTTCACGACAAATTGATCATTTGAAGTTAACACCAAAATTTCAATATCACGCTGTGGTGATGACAATACCTCCACGATCCCATTTTCATTGGTATATCGTTCATAAGCATTTTTCCGCCCTCTAGGTCTTGATTGAATAGGAAAATTTGAAACCACTTTCCCAGCACAATCTACCACTTTAAAAGTAGTTGTAACAATTCTAGCTTTGGTTTCACCTAATTCTTTTTGTTTATATTCTTCAATTGTTTTAGGTAACTGAATTTTTATTGGATCTTGTGATGATGAACCAATAGATGTATGAATGACCTTAAAAACAGTAAAATCTTTTTGATTGGGTGGTTTTGCCAGTATTTCTACTGTTCTTTGTGGAGATGCCTGAAATACAAACTGCCCATGAAGATCAGTTTTCTGAAGATTTTCACGTTTTGAACCTTGGTATCTAGACATAACATTTAAGTTGATCACCCGACGCCCTGAACGATCATAAAATTTTGATGTAATTGTGACTAAATTACTCATTAGCCTAAATCCTCTTCTGCATAAACTTCATCTTCTTCTAATTCTGTTTCTTCTTCTATTTCAGCCCATAATTCATCAATATTATTATCTTGTACAGCCGACTGAGTTAAATAGACATAGGATGAATTAAACCCTAACGCAACGAATTCAGTTTTTTCTGACGTATAAAATCTTAATGAACTGACACTCTGATTTGCATCTTGTATATTTTTATTCGTGTTAATGAGCCTTCCATCTTGCTTTCCGACAACAAAAATCTCTTTCTCATCTTCAGTTGCAACATCCCACTGATAATCAATTTGATGACTATATTCAGTCTCAGCTTGAGGCAAACTGTATTGGACGCTTGCCACCCGTTCCCCACCCTCAAAACAATGCTGTCCTGCTTTCGCCTCAAATTTAGCTGAAGTACTCACAAAAACACCTTTTGAATTAATTTTGATTTGTGAACCACCTGCCGTTAGCACAATTTCTTTTGGACTGGTAATTTCCACCCGATCTTCCGTAGAAATCAGCTTGATTTTCTGGCGTGCAATTGCATCTATAGCACCATCTTGTGCCTGAATTTCGACTTTACCCTTGGCTGCAAAAGCACGTATACCTTGCTCCGCTGCAAATAAACTGATTTTATCGCGTGCATGTGTAATCACAGATTTTTGGGTAGAAACATTAATACTGCCTGCGGCACTTTGATGAATATGTTGATCTGCAGAAAGGTGTAAATCTTGCTGAGTTGAAACTGCAATTGAGTTGGGCGCACAAAGAATCATAACCGCCTGCTTAAAACTTGCCGCTTTAGTTTGATCTTCTAGTTCAATTTGATTTAAAAATTCTTTGAGATGCTCCAGTGTTTCCAAAGGATCTGTTTGCTGATTTTGTGCCAACTCACTTAAGCCTTTGCTTGCCGCTAAACTGGACTCCAATTGCCTTTTGGCAGGACTCGCATCTAAATGATACGCTTGTGCCTGTGCTTGTGGATGAGTTGAAAGCAGTAAGCCTGCACCTGCACGCACAGCTCCCCACCGATCAGTTCTTAATTCAAAGCCTTCGCCGCGCCCAATTGAATCCTCCTGCCGCATTGGATGGCTCAAATATCCTAAATTCAACTGACTCGCAGCATGACTACTCTGCAATTGCGCACTGAATTGTTTGGTGGTGTCATTGAAGCGAAGTTGGTTAAACCCTGCACCACGTATTTCTTGTGAACGAATCCCGCTCAAGTATTTGGTATCGGGTAGAGTTCCAACTGTATCGAATTGTGTCTGTTGTCGTTCTGCCTCATGTAAACGTCCAACCACAAAAGGACGATCAATATTGCCATCAAAGAAATCCACCACCACAATTTCACCAATACGTGGGTGAAATCTTGCACCATAACCCTCACCTGCCCACGGTGTGAGTACATCCACCCACGCCGAATCGCTCTCATTGTCGTTGGCACCCGCACCACCATCATGCAAGTGGTCATCACTTCGGGTAAATAAAAACCGAACTTTAATACGCCCCCACGCATCTACATGCACGGTTTCATCCTCAGGTCCAACCACTTTAGCGCGCTGTGGATAAGCCACGGGACGATGCAGTAATGGATTAAACTCTGGAACGAGCGCAATATGTCGTCGAATCAAATTCAATTGACAAAATTGTTGAGGATCACCCTCCAACGGTAACTGAAATGTCCACTGACTTTGTTGCAGCAGACTCAAAAAATGCTGTTGTAATTCAGGTGCTAAATTGTTTTGGTTATAAAACTGTTTGGACAGTATTAAAAACTCTCGTTCAGTTTGGGGATGTTGATCAATTTCAGCATGCCCGTGTAATTCAAACCAATACCCCACTTGCGCATCACGTAAATTACTTTGCGCGGAAAAATATTTTGCCTGCAAATCATAATACTGAGCCAATTGTTGTCCCAATTGTTCTAATTGTTCGGTACTTGCAGCTGTCACCTGATCTTGCCCAGTTAAGTCTTGCATCCACGCAGGACTCACGCACCACGCCTGTTCTAAACTTAAAGCTTCACTATTTTGTGTGCTACTTTGTAAGGGCGATGTGAACTGTACTGAATTTTGGTCCTGTGCCAAAAGATCGGGTTGCCAGCGTTGTAACTGTACTTCAGTGGGTTGCAGGTTACGCTGTGCCATCCAAGTGTAAATGCTATCCCGCTGCTCGATTGCACTTGTACGCTGAAATGCCACTCGTCTACGTTTTAAGGGCTGATAATGACTATTCTGCTCAATCAGTCTTAATTTTTGTGTATCCATAGGCGTTAAAAAATGCTCAACCCAAGGTTGTTTTTCATCCACCAACCAATTGATGCCTTCGCTACGCCACAAACGGGTTAAAAACTCATAATCGCTTTCGTTGGATTGTATGATGAGAGGTCGAACTGCATAACGCTGACTGAGACCACTTAAATCTAAACTTAAACTTGCAGCAAATAATGCACTGCGGTCTTGCCATTCTTTAAACAGAATTTCACTCACCTCCACCACAGTTTTATTCATAAATACCCGACTGTTGCGGCGTTTATGCCACAAAGCCGTTGCATCCTGAATCTGCAATTTATAGAGACTGAGCGTGCCATCACTTTGCCCTTGCGCTGCTGCAGTAATAATGCCGCTATGTCGAAATAATTCGCCTTGATCGGTGAGTTGATCTACAGCCACCCGACTGCCAATAAATTGTTTCAACGGCAAATTTGCATGCGGTGAGAGGCATAAGACATCCATCTGCAAACCTTGGTTGATGGCATGCTGACCATAAACGCACTGCAAAAAAACCTGATGATTTAAGGCTGAATTAGAAAACTGGATATGAATTGTGCGGTGTTGAGGGCTTAAGCCAAATTTTTCTAATACAGCAAAGAGTGAACTTTGCATTGTTATTATCGTTGCTATTTTTATAGTGGCGCTATTCTAATCAGCAACTTGGCAATTATCTAGAGCGTAAAATGGATAAAGCGATAAACGGAATTTGCAGTTAAGACCATCTCCATCGCCAATTTTGATAATCCTCAATCCCTCTATTGATGAAAAATCAACAAACATGACACATTGCGTTACTCTGCAGTCAAGACAATCTTCAATCGCTATGCTACAACTGAGTTATGCCGTCAAAAAAGGAGAGGTGAAGAAATTTATTGTTTTTTATCAAAACCTTTTTTTATTTTTATTTCGTCATCTCAGCTTTCTACATAAAAGGGTCATCATTAAGCTTTAGCATAATAAAAGCATGCAAATGCCTTACATATATAACTGCTATTCGGGAGCGAACATGAATAACAGCCAAAATTATGTCAAACAAATTAAAAATGCTAAACGTGGAGGATATACGCCTACCATCGCCAAAGACATCAACAAACATAAGATTCAAAAAGCCATTCGCCTAATTGAACAATGGAGAACGCTCGCAAATGAACTCAAACCACAAATGCAACTTGATATGGCCTTTACCTTAGAAGAATGTGCACAGGATTTAGATCGTATCTTAAGAAATAAATAATCGCTTTTTCACACCTCATTTCAGGTTGTTTTCTTCAATGAGCCCACCCGCTGGGCTCATTTCCTACAAAATCTTCTGTGTGATTTCCTCGTTTGTAACGCGCCAAAACCCTGCATACAAAATCTGCAAAAAATCTATGCCATGCATTAAACGGTTACTTTTTGGCTTGCGCACACGTAAAAATTCTGTAAAATTCTCTACACAACGCCGGCATAGCTCAGTTGGTAGAGCAACTGACTTGTAATCAGTAGGTCCACAGTTCGAATCCGTGTGCCGGCACCATATTAAACCTCATAAATTAAAAATTTATGAGGTTTTTTGTTTTTATAAACGTATATTTTTATCTTCCTCATGCTGCTCGAATCTCCAATTTATTTAGGGCTTCGATGTATCTGCAAAACTTCAATTGCAATACAAGATTGTGACTTTTCACTTGTTAAATGTATTTTATGATTTAGAATGCTGTACACATATTTCAGATCGTATTTTTATATTGATGGTCTATTTTGTTGATGTTTCATCCTTATAAACTGACATTTAAAAATATTTTTGTGAATTAAAATAAAAATTTAAAATTATAAGTCTTAGAAAATTGAGTATTAAAACAATGCTTCTCTAAAATTTTCCAGTTTAAGGAATACCTCATGGCTCAAAGCTTTGCAACGCATCATTCCATGACCAATCATGGTGGAATCATCCTTGCCAACCAAATGCGTGTTTCTCAAATGGGAAATTTATTTTTAGTGGCGGGTGATGGACATTTCTGCCCTCAGTGCCAACGTTGGTCCACGATTATAAAAAGTCACGATCATATTCTTTTTGATGATAAAGCCGTGGCTTATGTCGGAGATCAATTGACGTGTGGCGCAAAAATTTTACCGAAGCAGTTTCATGTGGTGGGTAGGATTTAAAGCTAAGCATGGACAACTAAACACCGAAAAATCCCATCATCTAACAGCTCATTACAATAGATTAAGCTTTTTCCGCACTCACCTGCACATATTTAATCCAGCCATCTGCATAGAGCTTGGCACATAAACGTGCGGTCATGGCAATTTTAAACCAGTCTGCATCTCGCGTTTGAATTTGATGCTTGAGATGCTGATGCACATAATCAGCAAAACCCGCCAAAACCTGTGCCGACAAATCTTCCACCTGAATCTGTTTAAATTCAAACTGTTCTAAAACCGCTCGAAGCTGACTTTCGGACATTAGATCTTTAAAATTGACAGCGGCAGATTTTAATAAGGCACGATATTGCAGCTGTTTGAATGCATGTGGTGGCGCTTGTTCTGCCCAAATTAAATAATGAAAGCCCAAACGTCCGTTTGAATTCAAAACTGCATTGACCTGACTTAAAAATGAATTCAAATGACTGTGATATGCCGCATCAATACAGAACACCACATCAAAACGTGGTTGTGGAAAAAGTGCTTTTAAATTTAAAAATGAAGCAGCGTGAATTTTAATATTTGAATTTAAATGTTGTCGAATCGACTGCACATGATGATCTTGTAGCTCAACAGCTTCAAGTCGTTGTATTTGATAGTGTTCCAACCAATATTTAAGACTGGCACCTTGCCCACAGCCTAAATCCAGTACAACATCTTTTGAATTTAAATGCACTGCTGCGGCCAAATGCGCTGCTAAATTTTGACATGCAGCGGGATAATCAGATCCCACTGCATCTGACCAATAACCTAAATTGCTCCACGGCAGTGCGGAAGTATCTCCCAAATATGCCGCTTGAATGGCATATTTATGTTTTGGAAAATGCTGTCGTATCGCCTGTTGCCATTTCATACTGACTCAGTCTAATTCAAAAAAGAGGGGCTGTTGATAATTCATCTATGTTTGCGACAACGCATATTTTTTAGCTGATATAAGGCATGAGGCAGGAAATTTAGTCATTCTAAATGACTGACTCATAACGCAATAGCAGCAAAAAATATGCTTGTCCTGAAAGGCTGTGGCTAAAACTTTCTCAGATTGCGTTATGAAACTTGGCAATAGTCTCGCTATTCCCTGCGTTTCATGCCTGATCTGCTCAGTTTTAGCCTACAGCACAAACCATTTATGAAATATCAACAGACCCTAAACTTAATAACCTAATTGCGGCGCAACCTCAACTTGTGGTTTTAAATCAATAAACGGTAATGGTGCACCAAAAATTTCTGCAATATGCATAGCGGAAGTCACTGCAGATTCTAAAATTGGTAAACCATCGCACGACCATGAACCGCAGAAGAACACTTTACGATTGTCTTGGTGATGGCGCTGCTGCAACTCTTTGTTTAATGCCACTGTCTTTGAATCCACCACAGCGCGGGTTAAAGTTACCGTTGAAATGATCTTTTTCGGATCAATTGGTGTAACTGGACGCCATGTTTGGAACACTGGCGATTTACCGACCAAAGTTGGTTCGATCGAGTTAAGCCATACCGTAAATTGCTGACGAGTAAATTTACGATCCATCATATAACTTAAAACAGACCAATCTTTGCGTTTTGGCGGCATCACCGTTTGATCAGTGTGAATCACCAAATCACCCTGCTCGAATTTGAATTGTTTAAGTAATTCAATATCTTCTGCAAATTGTTGATTGTCCAAGAAATCTTGAACTTTGGTGGTTGGCGTTGCAATCACCACACGGTCAAATGTTTGCGACTGACCTGCAGAATTTTCAACAACCACACCATCTTCTTGTTGATGAACACGAGTAATCGCTGCACCACTTTGAATATTAATACCTTTAATCAACTTATCAACCAATGCAGGCGTGCCACCTTGTAAACGCAATAATGCATCACCATCAGTCAATTGGCGTAAAAATACCAACAATGGTTTTGCTGGCCATTCACCAATGGTTTTAGGGTCACAAGTACAAATGGTGTAAAGCACTGGCATCACTGCACCATGCCAAAACACTTCTTCAATTTCGTTACGGTTGATAAATTCCGCAAGGGTAATGTCTTGGTTTTTAGATTTGAAAAATTTAGCGATGGCTGTTTTTAACTGCAACATGCCTTTTACCAAACGCCAGCCGTATTGTTGTATGCCTTTACGGTTGTTAATGATTGGGAAATTACCAATACGGGTACGGCTTGTGGTCAGCCAAGTTTCGGTACGATCTTCAAATAACCAACTGCACGCCATATAAGTACGCACAGGATAAGTTTTAATGCCTAAATGTGTGGCCAAGCTGAGGGTGTTTTTCCACAAATGTGGGTTCATGACCCGTAACGGCGCATCAATTAAACCATCCTCAAATTCGATGCTATGACTGTCCATTCCACGACCAGGCAGCGCCTCAAAAATTGTAATGTTATGCCCTGCATCTTTAAGAATTCTTGCGGTAGCCAGTCCAGCCATACCACTACCGATCACTGCGATATCCAAACCGATCATCCATCTTTTTACATACTTTATGAAATTATGAACCATGCCTAAGGAAAATGAGCTATTAAAAACTACCAGATTGTGTACTTTTCACAGAGAAACAACACAAAGTACATTGGCAATATGATTACATTTTTTAACAATCAGAAAGTGCTTAAATAAGCCTTAGAATTTATTTATATTATTTCTTTAATACTATAAATAGTGTTCTAAACCATGTAGATAAATTCACCAATTTTATAATTTTCGTTTTACAAATAAATCTCTAAACGCTATGATACCAAGCACAAAAATGATAACTACATCACATATAATTATCATAAGGAATATGATCAATCCGCTAAAACTAGAAATTTGACAGCGCCAGAACAACAAAAGCCTCGGTCGGGACATCGACATGAGGCTTTTTTCTTGGCTAAGATTTTTTAAAGCTTAACCCGCTTGATGTTGAATCGGAATTTCACCAAACTTGCCTTGATTAAAATCTTCAAAAGCTTGAATGATTTCCTGCTTGGTATTCATGACAAATGGACCATAGCCTTGAATAGGTTCATTTAATGGCTTGCCTGTCAGCACTAAAAATTGCGTATCTTGCAGTGCTTCAAGCTGAATTAACGCTTCGCCATCTTGAGCAAATAACACCACTGAGTGATCTTGCACAAGTTGACTGCCATTGACCCGCACTTCACCTGCCAACACCACCAATAAAGTATTGTGATCTACCGGCACATGCAGCGCTTGGGTCTGTGCAGCTTTCAATTGTCCATCCCAAACATTGACAGGGCTAAAGGTGCTGGCAGGCCCAGATTGCTCTGCGTACTGACCTGCAATAATGCGTAAATGCCCCGCCTGATTTTCAAACTCAATTTTCGGAATATTTTGAGATTCAATGGCTTGATAACGTGGCGATGTCATTTTGTCTGCGGCAGGCAAATTCACCCAAAGCTGCACCATTTCAAACAATCCGCCTTGTGCTGCATAGTCTTTGGAGTGAAATTCCTCATGCACCACACCCGCACCTGCTGTCATCCACTGCACATCGCCTGTTTTGATGGTGCCACCACCACCTGCCGAATCTTTATGCGTCACTTCGCCCCGATAGGCAAGCGTCACCGTTTCAAAACCGCGATGTGGATGCGAACCAACACCATGTTGTGCGGTAGTCGCATCAAAATGATACGGCGCTGCATAATCCAAGAGTAAAAATGGACTGATCGCCTGCCCTAAACGGTCATAAGAAAATAGATTTTTGACTGGAAAACCATCGCCCACCCAATGCATGTTTTGGTTGCGATATAAACCGATTATTTTTTTCATGTGTTACACCTATTGCTAGGAGAATAGATGTTTTGATCTTAATCGCTCATCGCACCACAACCTAGTGCAAATTTGGCATACAGCATTGCAAGAATGGAATAATCTTGCTGAAACTTATACATGGTTAAACAAATCATGAGCATAAAAAATCCAGAAGCGAGGTTCTGGATTTTTAAAATTGAGTGCGATGATTCGATTAGATTTTACCCACCAAATCAATAGATGGTGCTAGGGTTGCATCGCCTTCTTTCCACTTGGCAGGGCAAACTTCGCCAGGATGCACATGTACATATTGCGCTGCTTTCACTTTACGCAACAATTCTTGCGCGTCACGACCAATACCACCTGCATTGATTTCTACAATTTGGATTTTACCTTCAGGGTCAATCACGAAAGTACCACGATCTGCCAAACCTTCTGCTTCAATCAGCACTTCAAAGTTTTTAGACAATGTCCAAGTTGGGTCGCCAATCATTGGATATTGAATCTTTTTAATTTCTTCTGAGGTGTCGTGCCATGCTTTATGGGTAAAGTGTGTGTCTGTAGATACTGAGTAAATTTCCACACCCATTTTTTGGAATTCAGCATATTGATCGGCTAAATCGGCAAGTTCAGTTGGGCAAACAAAGGTGAAATCTGCAGGGTAGAAAAACACCACTGACCATTTGCCAATAAAGTCTTGCTCAGATACGTCAATAAATTGACCATTGTGGTAAGCGGTTGCGTTAAATGCCTTGACTTGGGTATTGATTAAACTCATGGATAATTCCTCATTTCATTTCAGGGATTGCTTATCTTGTGTAGTTAGAATACGAAAAACCAATGAATCGGTAAAACAGTGTTTTTTTATAAAAGTAATCGGATTTACAAATTAACAATCCTATCATAGTTTGAAATTTAATCGAGAAAATAGATATTTGCTGAATATCTGCATAAAAAAACCCTTTGTCGAAACAAAGGGTTTGGATGATAATTTCCATTTTAATCAAATGGTTAGTCTAAAATGGCAAGTCATCATCTAAATCTGCTGGTGCAGTTGCAGGCGCAGCTTGTGGCTTCGGTGCAAAACCACTCGGGTTATTGTTGGCATAGCCGCCACCCTGATTTTGGTTAAAACCGCCTTGATTTTGATTCGCATAACCTGTGGCTGGAGCTTGGTTATTGTTAAAACGTGGTTGTGCAAACCCACCATCTTGCTGGTCAGATTGTCCACGGTTCGAAGAATCGAGCATTTGCATTTGATCACCACGAATTTCAGTGGTGTAACGCTCTTGACCATTTTGGTCTGTCCACTGACGCGTACGCAATGAACCTTCAATATATACTTTAGAACCTTTGCGTAAATATTGCTGTGCAATCTCGCCTAAACGGTTATGTAAAACAATGCGATGCCACTCTGTTTGCTCTTTACGCTCACCTGTGTTTTTGTCTGTCCAGACATCACTGGTTGCGATAGAAAATTGAGTGAGAGAACCACCATTTGGGAAAGTTTTTGTTTCAGGATCACGACCTAAAGTACCCACTAAAATGACTTTATTTACACCACGCATTAGACGTTTTCTTCCTATTTGTTTCTATTATTTACTTTATAAGAGTTATGCTTAAATGGCTACCTCTTTCCCAAACAAGTGCGTTAATTGTTGTCGCGCAGCATCATCAATTTGCTGTTTATCCACTTTCACATAAGCCACTTGCTGGTCAGACATCACCACGACCTCTTCAATACCACGAATTGCCAAAAGTTGAGAAGTCCATTCATCTGTTTCTCGGTTCTCAGGCAAACGCAACACCAAAGACGAAAGATAGCGCGGCTGCGCCAATCCAAAACTAACGAATAGCCAAATTATAGCAATCGCGGTCAAAATACTCCAACCCATTGCGGTGTGGTTGAGCATCAATAATTGTCCGCCAATCATCCCACCAAAGAATGCACCCAAAAACTGACTGCTGGCATTTACACCCATCGCGGTGGCTTTAGATTGAATTGGTGCAGCCTTTGACAACCACGAAGGTAATAAGGCTTCCATAACGTTAAAGGCAATAAAGAATAAACCCAAACCCAATAAAAGGATGTATTTCGATTCAAACCCGAAAATCAGCACCAACAGCCCTAAAATAATACCTGCAATCGCGGTCAGGAAAATGCCACGCATTTTGCGATATTTTTCTGCCAAAACAATGCTTGGAAATGCCACGAACAGACTGACCAACAACAATGGCAAATACACCCAACCATGATGCTGCAAAGGAATATCGGCAAATTGGATTAATTGCGAAGGCACATAAATAAACATGGCAGTCAGCAATAAATGTAGGGTAAATACCGATACATGCAGACGGTTTAAATCGCCCATTTTCAGGACTTGCTTTAACTGAGTGATATAGCCTTGCTGAAAATTACGATGATGACGCGTGACTTTAGGCACCAATAACAACATGAGAATCGCTGCTAGTCCCATCACTGTGGTGACCCAAAATAACCCTGAAATACCAACCCAGCCCGTAAGCCATGGCCCTAAACTAAAGGCCACCACAAAGGACATACCGATACTCATCCCCATCACCGCCATGGCTTTCATGCGGTTTTCTTCGCGGGTCACATCGGCCAGTAATGCCATCACCACGGCAGATACTGCGCCACCACCTGCAATGGCACGACCAATAATCACGCCATAAATGGTGTCAGACATGGCTGCAATTGCGCCACCCAAAGCAAACAGTAATAAGCCAAAAACCACCAATGGCTTACGGCTATAACGGTCTGCAATTAAGCTAAACGGAATTTGTAAAATGGCTTGGGTGAGTCCATAAACACCAACGGCAAGACCAATCAATGCAGGAGTTGAGTATTGATATGACTGCCCTGCTACTGAAAATACAGGAATAATCATGAACAGACCCAACATGCGCAATGCAAAAATACTGCTTAAAGCAAAGGTCGAGCGGCGTTCTAAGGCATTCATCATATCAATCGACTAAAACTAAATAATTTTGAATTTGCAGATATCCTACAACATTCAGCTTAAGGATGCTGATTTTTCCCGATGTTTATTCAACAGACCCTACTTTTTCAATAAAAAAGGGCGCAACGTTGTGCACCCAAATTTATATTTTATACAGTCTTCATCACCGTATTGCTCTGTGATTTCGCGGCAATACAGCAACGGGCATCACCATAGCATTAACCCGCTTTTGCCTGACGTTTTTTAAATTGAATAGATGCAATCACCGCCCAAACAATAAAGGCAACACCAATTAAACCTGTCACCACTTCTGGCACATGCAAGCCTGTACCGCTGGCAATCATAATAAAGGCCAACGCACCAATCGCATAGTGCGCACCGTGTTCAAGGTAAATATAGGCATCCAACGTGCCTTTTTCGACTAAATAAATCGTCATCGAACGCACGAAAATTGCACCAATCGCCAAGCCTAACATGATGATCACCACATCAGAGGTGATTGCAAATGCACCAATGACACCATCAAAACTGAACGAGGCATCTAGCACTTCCAGATATAAAAAGCCCCCAATACCCGCTTTCACCACGCCTGTCGGTACGCCATTTTCGTCATGACGGACAGCATTGCCCTGTTCATCGACCTCTGGTTCACCGCCCAACATGTGACTCAGCACTTGTACGCCAATATAAATCACGATGCCCCAAATACCCGCCATCGTCACCACAAGGCGCTTATCTTCCACCACATTGGCCGCCATGATTAACAAAGTCACTAAGGCCAAAAATACCGACATGGCAGGCACGCTTGCCAGATTGCTCAAACGACGCTCAAACCATCTAAACCAGTGCGTGTCTTTTTCATCATCCAAGAAAAAGTTTAGGAAAACCATCAACAAGAATGCGCCACCAAAAGCAGCAATTTCAGGGTGATGTGCCATCAGTTTAGCCGAATATTGCTTCGGATCATTCAATGCCAGTTGCACCACTTCCATCATGCCCATATCGGCAGTGACCGCCACAATGACCACAGGGAAAATTAAACGCATACCAAAAACTGCAATGATAATCCCCACGGTTAAAAACAGCATTTTCCAGAAATGATCCCAACCGCGCAGCACTGACGCATTCACCACCGCGTTATCAAACGACAACGACACTTCCATAATCGCCAAAATTGCGGTAATGGTTAGTGCGGTAAGCATGGTTTGCACACCTGCTTCTGGGCCATGGGTATAGCCCCAGTATGCAGATAGCGCAAGACACACAATCGAAAATACGATTGAGAAACCAAAATGTTTCATCATGAGAAACGACCTATCACTATATTTTGATCTGAACTTTTCATCTGCCGAATCTGTACCATCAACGCAAAGTACAGTTTTGATTAAGCTTTAACAGATACAAAAATTCTGAAAATTGAATTGCCCGAATTTTAAATCGGACAAAAACTGAGAATGTAAAATTTTATGCTGCAATTATGACGCTTTTTCCTCAACTTCGGCAAAATTCTTCGTATGATTTTTGGTTTCCCGATCAGATACCGTGAAAACCGTGTTTTTCATTCCCAAACTGCTATAGTGAAATGCAACGACATATTAGGAATTTAGGATGTGCTTTTCTCAAGACGCTTGGCAACGTAACCTTGCCCTTTATCACAAGACGCTCGCTTTACCATTTAATCAGGAGTTGGCACAAGGCACCTTAAGTAAAGCTGCTTTTGCACATTATGTGATTCAAGATTCACATTACTTAATTGCCTACGGGCGTGCACTGGCAGTCTGTGCGGCTAAAGCTTTTGATGCAGATGATATTATTCAGTTCGCAGATGCCGCCAAAATCGCAATTGTGGTGGAACGTACCTTACATGACAGCTTTATGCAGGAGTTTGATATTTCCAAACAGGAATTTGAAAGTACTCCGCTGACCCTTGCCTGTCATCACTACACTTCTTATTTAGTCGCAACCGCATGGTCAGAAAGCTATCCTGTGGTATTGGCATCACTACTGCCATGTTTCTGGATTTATGCCGAAGTTGGTAAAGATATCGTCAATAATTCTGCACCGAATAATCCGTATCAGGCATGGGTCGATACCTATTCGGGCGAGGAATTCCACACCGCAGTCAATAATGTGATTCAAACCATAGACCGTGTTGCTGCGCGCTGTGATGCCGATACCCTTGAAAAAATGCACCACGCCTACACCAAAGCTGCAGAACTGGAATGGTTATTCTGGGATAGCGCCTATCATCAACGTCAGTGGCCGGGTTTAGATCAAGCTTAACGGCCGCCCTCACGCACCGTATGGCAATCGCTCCATACATACAGTGCGACAGCTCATGACCGATAAAGCATGAAAAATAACACTTGAACAATTTTCATGCGCTATCATATATAGGTTTTTCATTTGCAAAATATCGAGAAGTTTTTATGAGCCAAAGTCATATCCGTATTCGAGGTGCACGTACCCATAACCTAAAAAACGTGAACCTTGATATTCCACGCGATAAATTTGTGGTAATTACGGGTTTATCTGGTTCAGGAAAATCTTCACTGGCGTTTGATACCCTTTATGCCGAAGGACAGCGTCGTTATGTCGAATCGCTTTCTGCATACGCACGCCAGTTTTTATCGCAAATGGAAAAACCTGAAGTCGACTCGATTGAAGGTCTAAGTCCCGCAATTGCCATTGAACAGAAATCGACCAGCCATAACCCGCGTTCAACCGTGGGTACCATTACCGAAATTTACGACTATTTGCGTTTACTGTATGCACGTGTCGGCACACCTTACTGTCCTGAACATGATTTACCAATGGTGGCGCAAACTGTTTCAGAAATGGTCGATGCTGTAAAAGCACTGGAAGAAGGCACTGCCTTAATGCTACTCGCGCCTGTGATTCGTGAGCGTAAAGGCGAATATGTGCATCTGTTTGAACAGCTACAAAGTCAGGGTTTTGTACGCGCCCGAGTTGATGGCGAAGTCATGGACATTGACCCACCACCAGAACTCGATAAAAAGAAAAAACATACCATTGAAGTGGTGGTAGACCGTTTTAAAGTCCGAGATGATTTGGGCAACCGTATTGCCGAAAGCTTTGAAACTGCACTGCGTTTAGGTGGCGATTTAGCCATTTTATCGTGGATGAATGCGGAACAACCTGATCGTATTTTTTCGGCCAAGCACTCTTGCCCGCAATGTGACCGTGCCGTGGCAGAACTTGAACCGCGCCTGTTCTCATTTAACAACCCTTTTGGCGCTTGTCCAACTTGTGATGGTTTGGGGACACGTAGCCATTTCAGTGCGGAAAAATTGATTCCAAACCCTGAACTGTCGATTAGTCAGGGCGCAATTCGCGGCTGGGACAGACAGCGTCCGTATTATTACAGCATGCTGGAAAAAGTCGCGGCACATTATGAACTCTCACTCGATACGGCATGGAATCAGCTGGACAGCGTGACACAAAAGAAATTCCTGTATGGCACAGGTAAAGACAAAATTGACCTGAGCTATACTGATGAACGTGGACGCCACCATAAACGTGTGATTGCGTTTGAAGGCGTGTTACCGCATTTAGAACGTCGTTACCGTGAAACCGAAAGTAATTATGTACGTGATGATTTGGCGCAGTATTTATCTAATGCTGCCTGTGATGCCTGCGGTGGTTCACGTTTAAATGAAATCTCTCGTAATGTCCGCGTGAAAGACAAAACCATTGCTCAAATTACCCAAATGTCGATTGGCGATGCCGAAGACTACTATCAAGGCTTAAATCTTGAAGGGGCCAAAGGTGAAGTCGCAGATAAAATCTTTAAAGAAATTCGTGAACGTCTGCACTTTTTAGTGTCGGTGGGTTTGAATTATTTAAGTCTGTCACGCTCCGCCGAAACTCTTTCAGGCGGTGAAGCACAACGTATCCGCTTGGCATCTCAAATTGGTGCGGGGCTTATGGGCGTGATGTATGTGCTAGATGAACCTTCAATTGGCTTGCACCAGCGTGACAATGATCGCCTGTTGGAAACCCTGATTCGTTTACGTGACTTGGGTAACACGGTGTTAGTGGTAGAACACGATGAAGATGCGATTCGCGCTGCCGACCATATTATTGATATTGGCCCAGGTGCAGGTGTGCATGGTGGACATATTATTGCCGAAGGCACCTATGCAGAACTGGCCGAACATGCAGACTCCCTAACAGGGCAGTATTTATCGGGCAAATTAAAAATTGAAGTGCCGAAAACGCGCACCCAACCGCCACATCCCGAACAACAAATTAAGCTGATGGGCGCAGCAGGACATAACCTAAAAAAAGTGGATCTCACTTTGCCTTTAGGGGTAATGACTTGTGTCACAGGCGTGTCGGGTTCAGGAAAATCTACCTTAATTAACCGTACTTTGTTGCCTTTGGCTGCAACACAATTAAATGGCGCAACTACATTAACCGCAGAAAAATTCGACTCGATTGATGGTTTGCAATATTTAGATAAAGTGGTGGATATTGACCAAAGCCCGATTGGGCGAACGCCACGCTCGAACCCCGCGACCTATACAGGCTTGTTCACTCCAATTCGTGAGCTGTTTGCGCAAACCCCTGAAGCCAAAGCACGTGGTTATGCAGCAGGACGCTTCTCCTTTAACGTTAAAGGTGGACGCTGCGAGGCCTGTGAGGGGGATGGCATGATTAAAGTTGCCATGCACTTCTTGCCAGATATGTACGTGCCTTGCGATGCCTGTCATGGTAAACGCTATAACCGCGAAACTTTGGAAGTCAGTTATAAAGGTCGCAATATTTCTGATGTTTTGGAAATGACCGTTGAAGATGCCATGCATTTCTTTGATGCCATTCCTGTGATTCATCGTCGTTTGGAAACCTTAAATCAGGTGGGTTTAGGTTATATTCGTCTTGGACAATCAGCTACAACTTTGTCAGGCGGTGAAGCACAGCGCGTAAAACTGGCGCGTGAACTGGCCAAGCGAGATACAGGCAAAACCCTGTATGTACTGGATGAACCGACCACTGGTTTGCACTTCCATGACATTGCCAAATTGCTCGACATCCTGCATGAGCTACGCAACAAGGGTAATACCATTGTGGTGATTGAACACAACCTAGATGTGATTAAAACTGCAGACTGGATTGTCGATTTAGGCCCTGAAGGTGGTGCAGGCGGTGGACAAATCATTACCGAAGGCACACCTGAAACTGTCGCAAAATCTAAAATTTCACATACGGCAAAATTCTTAAAACCGATGTTAAAAGGCTAAAATAGATTATTTCAGTTTTTAAGCCCATTCAAGTTTAAATACAGATTCAGCACAAACTTGTGCTGAATCTTTCACTCTAGGCTTTTTATCACTTCGGAAATGCTCGTGGATCAATTACTGTGACTTAGTCACCAGCAACGGCATTGCGCCCACGTGCTTTGGCTCTAAATAAGTGTTTATCGGCTTTTTCCAACAATCTGCTCCATGACGCAGCACCTACCGCCACGCCAGCACTGACTGACACTTGAATATAATCATTCAGTTCTGGAATAAAAATTTCTTGATTTACAATATGACAGCGCAATTTATCTGCCAAATACAGCGCCTCAGTAAATTCTATTTGCTCAATCAAAACCAAAAACTCATCGCCACCATAACGCACCACCAAGTCTGAGGCACGGACATGCGCTTTGAGAGTATCGGCAATACATTTTATAGCTTGGTCACCTACCACATGCCCGAAGGTATCGTTAATGTGTTTGAATTTATCCACATCCATAATAATCAGACCAGTTTTGCTCAATTTTTCAGGTCGATGTTCTAAATATTTGATGTATTCCTCAAGCGCCAAACGGTTGGAAACACCAGTTAAGGCATCGGTATTGGCAATATTACGCAGCTGAAATTCTAAAATATCGCGTTGCTCTAGGCGTTGTTTTAGTTTTTGAATAGCCTCAAAGAGCGTTACCTTGTCTGGATTTTGCGTACCTTGAGCTTCATCTTCATAAGCTGCCAAACGTAAAATTTGACTGCGCGCCTGAATTAAGGGAATAAAGACCTTCGAACGCGCATAGACCATAGTGAAAATCGCAGCCAATAACGAAATAATTGACACCACTAGCGTTAAAATAAAAGTACGCTGAGCCTGATGATAATCTTTGTGTGCAACCTGCAAACTGTGCGCTAATATAAATGACTGCAAACTGACCACAGTGTTGAATTTATCCACAATTTTTTGGGTGAGTTCAGTACCTGTCAATGAATAAGGTTGCCCATCAATACTTTGCTGAATCAATTGATTGACGATAGGAATTCCCTCATCCAGAAACTCCTTTTTTAATTGATCATGCAAAATATTATATTCAGGAATTTTATGTGCTTCAGGCAAAATGGTATGGATTAAATCCCACAAATAATAAGCTTGGCGTTGGGTTTGCAAAGAGCTCGCCAAATTGGTTTCAGGAATTTTTTCAGCAAACGTTACCGCGGCAATAATATTGGATGCCACCCTTCCCGCTTGATCACGCAAATCTGAAAGAACAAAAATCACACTATAATAGGTCGATACCGATGAGTCTTTTGCCACTGAATCGAGCATGACGTGTTTCAGCACATGCTGAGAACTGTCCCATGCCGCAAACATTTTTTGAATCGCATGATCCATCTGTTGAGAGCTACGCAAATGCTGTGGAGTTGCTGCATATTCATCGACCGCCTGACGCCCTTGTTCTAAAGCGGTCTTTAATTGATGCGATAAATGATGCGCATGGATAATAAAACCTTCTTTTCTTAAAATATTGATGGTCTGTTCTACTTGTTGATCCACGCCAGCACGGTACGCTTTCAATTCTTGTAAATTTTGCTGAAATTCAGCTGCTGAACTCGACATGACTTTGTTTGCAGGTGCTCGTTCACGCGAAATACTATTGGTCAGTTCAGCCACTTTGCCTAATACGGAAATTTCAATTAAAGCACGTTTTGTTTTTTGATAACTCTGATAACTATTCACCATCAGAGGAACGCAAATAAAAAGCAATGACACGATAATAATGATCATCGAGATCAACAGTCGCTGACTGATATGCTCTGTGCGCAATTTCATCATCATGCTAAGTTTCACCTACGTCATTATAACTGTGCAAAATCGTGGACTTGATCACTTAATCGGCGACTATATTACATGAGCAATCTTTAAATTACTTACAAAAAAGATAATTAATTCACTTATATTTTGAATTATTTAGTTTTTATCACCAAATCATAACAGCTAAATTGGATCTGATATTTTAAACCTGTCTAACTAGAGCATCTTATTCAAGAAAACGTCCAAAACCATACCCTGTGCCGATTTTCTTAAAACAACAAATACAAAAAATAATGTTTCAGCATGCAGAAAATATTTTACAGATGCAACATTTGGGTGCATAATGCACCTCATTAGGGCGAGTTTAGTTTTTCCTCAGCAGTAAACTAAATTTACCCGCAAATTTTGGCGAAAAATCCCAGTTTTTGAAAGAAAACTGGGATTTTTTTATGGGTTTTGATCATATCACACCCTCAAACTGCACCATATCAGTGCAATTTTCGCAAAACCATTTGCGTTTTCACATGCAAAAAAAAACCCAACCTTGGGGAAAGTTGGGCAGATAAAAAGCAAACAATTATGGAGAATCAGATCGCACTACTGGATGAACCAAGCTTAGGATTTGATGGTTAAATTATGAGATAAGTCACATAATTTACAAACCCGACTTAAGTAGTAGGACTTCATGGTGGAATTATGAAATAAATCACAGTTTATGTAAAGCCTAGTCAACCAGTCTGATTTATTTTTATACAAATATTAAAATTTAATGTGACTAAACTCACATTAATTCAAATATTCCACTCAAATTTATTCTGAACAGACCTTATTTTTAGTTTGTTTTTTATCCAAAAATCATGGTTTCACCCTAAAACAGGTGAATTTTTCCGTTATTCTTCACTCTCCAAGAATTATTATTACAGATAATTTCAATTAAATTTATCGATTAATCCAATTAATGCTTTGCTTATTATTTCTACTTTTGTTGCAAAAACGAACATATCGACTTGTTATCCATACAGTTTTTAGGTTGACAGCAAAAATTTTATTTGAATATTTTTTAAACACCAAAGTCAATTGGACTTAATTCTTAAATAAAGTCCTTTTAGTTCATTGACTTAATAATTTGTTACACTAAAATGATCAATGTTTCATCCATTTTTAACAAAACTGGTAACTATCATGAAAAAACTCGGTTTAGCCACTGCATTATTATTAGCCATGACCGGTGCTCAAGCGTACCAATTCGAAGTTCAAGGTCAATCTGAATACATCGACAATACAGTAAATGATAAGAATTTCACTGGTGCTGTTCAAGGTACTTACTACTTCAAAAATGTTGATGCGACTAAAGGTCCATTGGCTGAAGCTGCGTTCTTAAACCAAGCGTCTAACTTCTCTTTAGCATACAACTATGGTGAATACGATGTAGATGCTGACGAAGCAGATTTCGTATCTCATGTTTATGGTGCTAAAGCTGAAGCGTATATTCCAACTCAATTGGTTCCTGTTTATGCAAGTGCAGCATATAGCCACACCATCAGAGATGGTAAAGGCGGTCAAGATAATGACAATGGCGACCGTTATGCCTTAGAACTTGGTGCAGTAGTAGCGCCTAACTTCTTAGTTGCTGTAGGTTATACAAGCGTTGCAGACCAAACTTCTTATGATGCTTTCAACATCCTTTCTAATGGTGTTGCTAAAGCAGCGCTTGAGTCAACTACAATCGGTGTAGACCCAAACTATGACCAAGATGCAATCACCGCACGTACAAAATATGTAGGCGCAATTGACGGCACCAATATGGCTGTTGGTTTTGAAGCAGGTCTTGTATATGGTGAAGACACTATGTACAACTTAAAAACTGATCTTTACTTAACACCAGCGCTTAGCGTAGGTGCTTCTTATGCAGAAACAAGTGCTAATACTGATACCGATTCTGCTTGGGGTGCGAACGTAAACTACTTCATCACTCCTGCAGTTGCTGTAGGTGCTAGCTATGTAAATGCGAATGCTGTAGGTGAAGCACGTGACACTCAAACTGTTGGTGTAAACGCTAAATTCCGTTTCTAATTTCACATTAGACACTGAAGCTAAAAAAGACGCTCATCTGGGCGTCTTTTTTATGCCTGAAATCTGTCACAAAAATTTGCACGCTGTTTTACTCAGCCGAATCATCATGGTGATGATGCGGTAAGTGGCGAATGTACTGCAATGCGATTAAACGTGACACGATCAATGCCAAATACATCACCCCACAGAACATTTGCAACATGGCAATCAACCGTGCTTCGGGACTGATCGGTATAAGATCAGATAAACCTGTCGCGGACTGCAAACTAAAACTTAAAAACAGTAAATCCAACCAGCTTTGTAAACCTGCAGCATTTGGGTTCTGAAAACTTTGTGGAATCAAAATTTGACAGATGCTATATAAAAAGGCAAAACCCCAAGCGATTAAGGTAAATACCGCGGCGGCTGCAAACAGCTCATCTTTGGTTAAATAACGATCATGGAACATATAACGCAATAAACCATAGGCTGCACTAAAATAGGCTGCAGCTTCACAAGCATGACTCATCACCAAAATAAGAGGATGCCGCACACCTAGTAAAATAAAGAATGAAAAGAACAAAGCCGCATAAACAAAACTGAGCCCCAAAACACTCAACATTGGCGTTTGTCGAATCACTTTAGCAATGAGCAGCAACACCAATACCCCCACCATCCACGTGATGACTTTATAGGGCATGTTGTGATGTGCAAAGAGTGAGAGCAGCAAAATCAAAAACTGCAAAAACAACAGCCATGCCGAAGGCAAGACCCGAAATCTTTTCCAGACATTGTCTAATATGTACATACATCTACTGCCTATTCTTTTTATATTGCATCCAACATAGCAGCTTATTTACGCATGCAATGCAATCACTCTGTATCAAAATTGCATATCTCAATAACCGTATCCATAAATGCTCAAGATATTGATCGGTATGCTTACCCAAGCCAACAGGCAGACATAAAAAAAGTCCCATGACTGGGACTTTTTTTCAGGGGTTTCAGACCTTAGTGGTCAGATGCACCTGAGATACCAATACCAGTTTGTGAGCGTACGAACTGTGCATCAAATGCTTTACGTTCAGCTTGTGCTTGCGCAGAGTTGTCAGTGATAGAGAACAACCAGCAGCAGAAGAATGAAAGTGGCATTGCAAAGATCGCAGGACCGTTAAATGGGTTGATTGGTGTGTCAGAAATTTGAAGCGTATCTACCCAAACTGCTTTAGACAATACAATCAAGGTTACTGCTGAAGCTAAGCCTGCTACACCACCAATCACCGCACCGCGAGTCGTTAAGCCTCTCCAGAACATAGACAATACAAGTACTGGGAAGTTTGCACATGCCGCTACAGAGAACGCCAAACCAACCATGAACGCAACGTTTTGTTTCTCGAAAAGAATACCCAAGATCATTGCGAAGATTGCTAAACCTAAAGTCGCAATTTTAGACATGCGAAGTTCTGATTCAGGTGTCGTTTGACCTTTCTTGAATACGTTAGCATACAAGTCGTGAGAGATTGCTGAAGCGCCAGACAATGTCAAACCAGCAACTACCGCAAGAATTGTTGCGAATGCTACTGCTGAAATGAAGCCCATGAACAAGTCACCGCCAACCGCATCAGCCAAGTGCACCGCAGCCATGTTGTTACCACCAACAAGTTCTAACTTGCCAGTAACTGCCATTTTCGCAACATCAAGGAATTGTGGGTTGTTTGATACATAAAGGATCGCACCAAAACCAATGATGAAGGTTAATAGGTAGAAGTAACCAATGAAACCGGTTGCTACAACTACTGATTTACGTGCTTCTTTCGCGTCTTTTACCGTGAAGAAACGCATCAAGATGTGTGGTAAACCTGCAGTACCGAACATTAACGCAAGACCAAGTGAGATTGCATCAATTGGGTTAGATGCTAATTTACCAGGACCCATAATGTTTGCAGCATCTGCCAAGCTCAAGTCATGTACTTTAGAGAAAACTTGGATCGATTGCTCGAACATGTTAGTGAAGCTGAAGCCCACACCTTTCATTACCATGAAGGCCATGAAAGTTGCACCTGAAAGTAACATCACCGCTTTGATGATCTGTACCCAAGTTGTTGCCAACATACCACCGAACATTACGTAAGCCATCATGAGTAGACCCACGATCACTACAGCAAGGTTGTAGTTCAAACCGAAGAGAAGTTTGATTAACTGACCCGCACCTACCATTTGTGCAATCAGGTAGAATGCAACTACGACAAGCGAACTGAATGCTGCAAGGGTACGTACTGGCTTTTCAGATAAACGGAACGAGACCACGTCAGAAAGGTTATATTTCCCTAAGTTACGTAAACGTTCAGCAATCAAGAACAATACGATTGGCCAGCCCACCATGAAGCCCAGTGAGTATAGCAAGCCGTCAAAGCCTGACATAAACACCATTGCGGAAATACCCAGGAACGACGCTGCTGACATATAGTCACCTGCAATCGCGAGACCATTTTGGAAACCTGAAATACCACCACCTGCGGTATAGAAGTCCTTAGTGCTTGTGGTTTGCTTCGCTGCCCATTTAGTAATGAACAAAGTTGCGCCCACGAAAATCAAGAACATAATAATTGCAGGCCAGTTGGTTGGCTGCTGTTCTGCTGCACCTAAATCTGGTCCTGCAAATGCCATACCTGACATTAATACAGTAGACGCAGCCAGTGCTTTCAATGAATTCCATTTCATCTTAGTGCGTTCCTTTCTCATGTGTAATTGCTTCAACTTCACGCATCGCTTCTTCGTTCAATTGGTCAAGTTTGCCATTCGCAATTGATGAATAAACAGCACACAAAATGAAAGATAAAACGATAATGCTCAGACCTAATGGAATACCCCAAGTCGTCACACCGCCAGAAATTGAACTCAATAAGAATTCTTTGTTATAGCCCACTAAAAGCATGAAACCTACGTACACAAACAACATGATTGCTGTTAATGTCCAACTTAGGTTACTTTTTCTGCGAACCATTTCTTTGAATTTTGGGTTTTGTAGAATGCGTTCTACTTGTACCTCATCCATAACCTGCTCCTTCAAGCGCCCTGCCTTAGGCGCAAATTTTTAATTCGAATTATTTCGAACTTAAAATTAACAATGTTGGAGCCGATTTGCAATTTAGACTTTGGTCGCTAAAAAAATGATCAACCTCAGCGCAAAGGCAATGGAATAGGCTATCATAGCCCTATTGTCGATACTTTTAAGGCATCATGAACAGCTGGCTCATTATGGGGGTTTTAGCCCTCTATATCGCATTACTTTTTATCTGTGCTTTCTATGGGGAAAAACACGCCAGTCGTTTAAGCACGCGTGGGCGCATGCTCATGTTCAGCTTAACTTTAGGGGTGTACTGTTCATCATGGACTTTTTATGGTGCAACGGGCGCAGCCGTTCGTGAAGGGATCATTTTTTTACCCATTTATTTAGGGCCATTGCTGTTTGTCGCTGTTGGTTATGATATTTGGCGACGTTTAGGTCGAGTGCGACAACACCACGCCATTTCATCGATTGCTGACTTTGTTGCTGCACGTTACGGTAAAAGCGGGCCATTGGCATCACTGGTCACAATTTTGGCGGTGATTGCAATTATCCCGTATTTGGCTTTGCAATTACGCGCAATTGCGCTCAGTGCCGCAGTGGTTTTAGATCAAAGCACCAATGTTGAAAGTACCACCAATGCAGTGTTATTCCTGACAGGTTTATTGGCTATTTTGGCGATGCTGTTTGGTACTCGACAAATTGCCAATACCGAACAACACGGCGGCTTAATGCTTGCGGTTGCCTTTGAGTCCTTTGTCAAACTATTTGCCTTGCTGGCTGTGGCCTTCTTCTTTGTATTTGAAGCGCCTGACAATATTCATCAAATTGCCAATGATGTTTCAATTACCTTCCATGAAGTACAGCTGTTTGGTGTGCCTGAAACCTTTTGGGTGCAAACCTTATTGGCGGCATTAGCGATTATTTGTTTGCCGCGTCAGTTTCACGTTGCTGTGGTCGAACTGCGCGATGAAAAACATATTCGGGGTGCGCGTCGCTGGTTTGCCGTTTATCTGATTTTAACCACCATCGCGATTGTTCCAATTGCCAGTTGGGCCTTGCACGCAGCTCCGCAATATTTAGCCATCCCAGATGTAGCGGTTTTGTCTTTGCCACTCAGTTATAACCAAGACTGGTTGACGCTGTTGGCGTTCTTGGGAGGATTCTCCGCCTCAACAGGCATGCTATTGGTATCTTCAGTAGCACTGTCGATCATGCTGAGTAATGACCTGATCATGCCTGCCTTATGGCGCATGGGCATTTTCTCACGCCATGACAAGCGCTTGCCTTTGGTACTGAAATTCACCCGACGCATTTGTATTTTAGCGGTGATGCTGCTCGGCTTCCTGTTCTTCAACTTCTTTAACGATATTGATCAACTTTCTGTGTTTGGCTTGTTGGCCTTTAGTGCAGTGGCACAGTTCTCCCCTGCCCTGATTGGGGGGTTATATTGGCGTGGTGGCAGTAAACAGGGCGTTTATGCAGGCTTAATTGTTGGATTTGCGATGTGGGCCTATACCCTGCTGCTTCCGACCATTTTACGCAGCCTGCCAAGTCAGTTCAGCGACTTTACCCGTGAATTTTTATTGCTGGGACCTTTAGGCATCAACTGGTTACGCCCTGAAGCCTTGCTTGGCTTTGAATCTTTTGCCCCGCTCACACATGGGGTGGTTTGGGCGCTCGGTTTAAATATTTTGTTATATGTTTGGGTGTCACGTATTTTCCGTCCAAGTGTGGCAGAACAAATTCAGGCCGAAAGTTTCTTTTATTATGAAACCAAGCCTTTGCCAACCCAGAACATGAGCAATGAGGTCAGCTATTCACATCAGGATGTAGCGCGTTTAAAAGTAGGCGATTTAATCACACTGGCAAAACGCATTACAGGCGAATCTCCAACCCGACAAGCCTTTGAGCAGTTTAGTCAGCAAAATAATGTGGTGCTGAATGAAAATGCCAATGCCAACGGCATGTGGTGGCGTTTTACCGAACAATATTTGGCAGGCACCATTGGTGCAGCATCTGCGCGTACTTTGCTCACCACTGCCATGGTCAATAACGGACTCGCTTTAGGGCAAGTTGCGAATATTCTTGACCAAGCCTCACAATGGCAACGCTTTAACCAAAACCTAATCATGACCATGATTGACCACATGACCCAAGGCGTGAGTGTGGTAGATGAAAATATGTGTTTGGTAGCATGGAATAATCAATATCTCAAACTATTTGATTATCCTAAAGATATTGTCTATGTCGGGTGCCCAATTGCCGATTTGATTCGCTATAACGCAGAACGTGGTGAATGTGGTCCGGGCTCAATTGAAGAACACGTGCGTAAACGTATTCACTGGATGAAAATGGGCAGTGCACACGAGTTTGAACGCATCCGTAAAGATGGTCGTGTAATTCAAATGCGTGGTAATCCAATTGAAGGCGGTGGTTTCGTGACCACCTTTGCCGATATTACCGCTTTCCGTGAAAACGAAGCCGTACTTGAAGCACGGGTACAAGATCGCACACAACAATTGGCCGATGCTTTGGCAGAACAGCAATTGGCACGTGAACAAGCCGACAAAGCCAATATGTCCAAAAGCCGCTTTATTGCCGCTGCCAGTCATGACTTATTACAGCCAATGCATGCAGCGCGCTTATTCAGTACGGCTTTAGAGCAAAGTATTCAGTCCGATGAAGACCGTAAAACCCTGCAACAACTGGATCGTGCCCTGCATGGTGCAGAAAGTATGCTCTCGGCCTTGTTGGATATTGCCCGTTTGGAAGGCGGTACGATTCAGCCGAAACGTCAGGCTTATCCACTGCATGACTTACTCAGCGATTTAAGCCTGCAATTTAAATCCATTGCGGCACAACGTGGCATTGAATTCCGTGTGCATGACGTACAGTTCTGGATTGATACCGACCCACAATGGATTCGTCGTATTATTCAAAACTTTGTCAGCAATGCGCTGCGCTATACCGCCAAAGGGCGTGTGGTCGTGGGCGTGTTACGTTCTGCAGAACATCCACAACATATTCGAATTGGGGTGTGGGATACAGGTCCAGGTATTGCCGAAGAACAGCGTATTAAACTGTTTCAGGAGTTTGAGCGTTGCGGACATACGTCGCCTTGGGGTGAGCAAGGTCTAGGTCTTGGGTTAGCGATTGTGCAGCGTATGACCAGTTTGCTGAACTACCCTGTGCATGTCTATTCGGAATTGGGCAAAGGCTCGTGCTTTATGATTGAAGTGCCGATTGTCGAAGCTCCAAAAGTAGTGGCTGCACCTGTGCAAGTGGTGCCGTTGAAAACCAAAGCCTATAAAATTTTGTGTTTAGACAATGATGAAACCATTTTGGAAGGCATGGCGACCCTGCTGAGTAAATGGGGCTATCACGTATTTAAAGCCACCGAACCTGAACAAGCAATTGAGTTGATTCAACGTGAGCACATTCAAGTTTGGTTGGTCGATCAGCACTTAAATGACGATAAAATCGGTTTAGATTTTATTCTGGAACATCGTCAAGCCGATGTACCTGTGGCGTTAATTACAGCAGACTCCGACCCAGAATTGCCGCAGCGCTTAAAAGAGCTGAATATTGTATTGCTGAAAAAACCGTTAAAACCAGCATCGCTGCGTTCTTGGTTATCTGGACTGAAAATTTCAGGCAGCTGATAGCAATAAAACTTTGTCTGTCCCGCTTTAAACTGTGCTTGATTCAAGCCATGTTTAAAGTGCAAGGCAGGCAAAGCTATTCAATATCCGTCTTGTGGCGGCTTGAAGCTGTTTTACCAACTGCAACCCTAGACCACTCAAAAAATAACAGATTGCCTGTAAAGTGTCACAGCCATTGGCCTGATGCACAACACCCATTGACCAAAGTTTTCAAAAATGTCGCGTTTTGAGTGCCTGCCCTTCACATTAAATACCATCACCTCACTGGCTATGGCAAAGTCTGACAAGATCGTAAGCAAATACACCCAAACTTGCTTACAATTTCTTTAATTGCCGAGTTTGTAAAGGCTTTTCTGAGCACATTGCAATACATTAGACTTTAGTCTTATACATCTATTGACTATCTGCGCGCATAACTAAGTACAAGAAATGATCAGCGCATTCATCTTCAAGCCACATCCAAACAAATTTCCTGCCCTATTAAGCGTTGATCGACCTGTTTTCACGTTTTAGGAAGAATCTCATGAATACCGTGAACCATGAACAGCAGCTCGCAGAACAAACACAGCAGCTACAGCGTCAATACGGCGTCAATGCGCTATTGCCCGAAATTCACTGGGATCGTCTGTTTCAAAACAGCAAACTCAAAGCTCCTCATCTACAAGCGCTGAATACCCTGTATCAAACCGCAGTACCCTTAGCCCTACAAGTCTTTGAAGAACTCAATTTTGATGTGTTTCGCCCTGCGGCGTATCAACCACAAGGTTTAGGTCTGTTCAACAAACTTTCAGCACAGGAGGAGCAATTACTGGATGTTTTGGAACAAGAAGCGCAAGGCTTAGATCAAAGCACCCGCCAGCATATTTGGAGTATGTTATTACGTGGTGGTGCGGTACTGGTCTTTAAAGCATGGTTAGGCAAAGTCAAAACAGATGAGGCACAACTCGATACAGCTCAATTTGATGAATTGTCCGATTTGCTGTTCATTAAAACCTCACCTTTTGAGCTGGCAGAACGCTTAAAAGTCGATGCGCATGCACCCACTGAACATATTTTTCTACTGTATGGCAATGACGTGTATTTAGACCGTTTTAACAGTCTTGAAACGGCAGCCTTATTTGTCGATTTAGGCGTGTACGATGCTGCGTTTATAAGCCTGAGAGATGACCACGTTGCAAAATACCTGATTGGACAAGGCTATGTCAGTGAGCAGCAAATTGATGAATTACAATGTGCTTTAAATCCATTAAATTGTGCCGATTTAAATCTGAAACAGAATTATATTGCCTAGGGTTTGTTGAGCATTGCATTAAAAAACAAGGCGTGCCAATGGCACGCCTTGTTGGTTCGTCTATCTGCCAATTTAGACAGTAAAATCAAATAATGTGCCTTAAAAAGTTACTCGCTTATAGTCACGGTAAGCAGGCTTCCAAAAGTTTGCTTCTATTGCCTCTCGTAATGCCTCATCACTCATGACAGCTGCAACGCCTGCATCCATTGCTGCTTTTGCGACTCTAAATGCAATAAATTTAGACACCTGCTGAATTTCATTTAAATCAGGCAATAAATCTGCATTTGGATCCTGCAACAATGGTGAGCAGTCCGCCAGCGCATTACTGGATGCAATTAACATACTGTCTGTCACACGTGTTGCCCCTGCAGCGATTACCCCTAAGCCAATACCTGGGAAAATATACGAGTTATTGCATTGGGAAATATTATAAAGTTTGCCCTGATAGTTCACTGGCTCAAATGGGCTACCTGTTGCAATTAAGGCCTTGCCTTCAGTCCATTCCAAAATATCAGCAGGAAACGCTTCGACTTGTGAGGTTGGATTCGACAATGGCAATACAATTGGACGCTCACAATTGGCTGCCAAGGCTTTAATCACTTCTTCAGTGAATAAACCCGGTTGCCCAGACACTCCAATCAATACCGTTGGCTTGGCGTTTTGAATGACGTCCAACAGAGAAATCACACCTTCAGGATTGCCCCAATGTGCAACACGGTCAGGACTTTGTGCCAATTTACGTTGGAAATCGAGCAAGTTTGGCTGATTGCTGGTGAATAAGCCAAAACGATCCACCATATACACACGAGCACGTGCTTCAGCATCGCTTAAGCCTTCCACCACCATTTGCGCCACAATTTGCTCGGCAATACCACATCCTGCAGAACCCGCGCCCAAAAAGGCAATGGTTTGATCTTTCAGCTGCTTGCCTGCCGCACGTGATGCAGCAATTAAACTGCCCACAGAAACGGCTGCCGTGCCTTGAATATCATCATTAAAACAACAAATTTGATCACGATATTTGTTTAATAACGGCATGGCATTTTTCTGAGCAAAATCTTCAAACTGAATCAATGCCTTTGGCCAACGGCGTTTCACCGCATCAATCACCTGATCGACAAATTGATAGTATTCCTCACCACTAATACGTGGCTGATTCCAGCCCATATAGATCGGATCATTCAGTAATTGTGGGTTATTGGTGCCTACATCTAAGGTAATGGGTAAGGTATAGGCAGGACTAATACCGCCACATGCTGTATATAAAGACAGTTTTCCAATTGGAATACCCATGCCGCCAATGCCCTGATCACCCAAGCCTAAAATACGCTCACCATCGGTAATCACAATCACTTTGACATTCTTTTTATTGATGTTTTGTACAATATCATCAATATGGGCACGGTCTGGATAGGAAATAAAAATACCCCGATGACGGCGGTAAATATCGGAAAAACGCTGACATGCCTCGCCTACAGTTGGGGTGTAAATAATAGGCATCATTTCACTCAAATGCTGTTCAATCAGGTGATAAAACAGGGTTTCATTGGTGTCCTGAATGTTGCGCAAATAAATATGCTTGTTGATGGCATCGCTAAAAGCAGAATATTGCTGATACGAACGCTGGCTTTGTTCTTCAATATTTTCAATTGCATGTGGAATTAAGCCATGCAAGTTAAAACGGGTGCGTTCTTCTTCTGAAAATGCAGAACCTTTATTTAATAAAGGCAATTCTAAAAGGCCGTTGCCCGCATAGGGAATATATAAAGGACGTTTCTGCTGCAAATTTGCGGTTGTCATTGTTCATCTCATTCTAATCGGTTGCTGATGGCGCATGGATTGAGATGCACCATCTGACATCTGACTAGCTTAGCCCGAATTGCAGCAAATAGGGCATTTAGAAGTTTGATAACCAAATCTGAATGATTTTTATTTCTGATAGCCCATGTTATATAGGCATCGAACCTAATTTATTTGGGTGGTTGCAGTGGCGTCATATCTACAATTAAGCCAGTGAACTTACGCACCAAAGGCAGCACACATAATACGACTGGAAAAGCAAACGCCCAAGAAATCATCCAGTTATGCAACCACAGGGTAAAAAATCCCTCAATCCAGCCCAAATTTCGGATCATATTAATCAACGAAATGATGCCACTCATCAAACATGATAAAAAGAAAGGCATTACCACCGTGGCCCATTTCATGGGTAATTTGGGTACATTGCCAAAAATCATTGCACGTTGTTTCATGCTCTAGCCTTTTCGCCTCACTGAATGCCGCATACTATGCCATGAATTGCTTGCTTAAAGGATGATTTTTCAGGCAATTTGTTCATGCTTAGCTACAATCTCTGAAATTCGATAAAGCATACAATTGCACTCCCCTAAAGCCCCTGAAATTTGCTATATTTAGCGTTTTTCTGCACATCTATTTTTCGACTAAATATGAATACGGCAATACAAGCAGCGCTCGATCATGCAGTGCAATCCCTTCAAGCTGAAGGTGTACTCCCATCTGACTGGAACAATACGAGTAATTTAACCCGTACCAAAGACCGCAGCCACGGTGATTTCGCATCAAATATTGCCATGATTGCCTCTAAAGCCGCAGGCATGAAGCCACGCGATTTAGCCGAAAAAATTCTTGCTGCTCTGCCTGAAGTTGCAGACATCAGCAAAGCAGAGATTGCAGGCCCTGGTTTTATTAACTTCTTTTTAAATGCCGACCAGCGTTTTAGTGTTTTAGATCAAATTCAAGCACAAAAACAACAATTTGGACGCAGCCAAATCAATGCAGAAAAACGCATTCAGGTCGAGTTCGTTTCTGCTAACCCAACCTCAAGCCTACACGTGGGTCATGGTCGTGGTGCTGCTTATGGTATGACGGTTGCCAATTTACTTGAAGCCACAGGTGCTAAAGTTGACCGTGAATACTATGTCAATGATGCTGGCCGTCAAATGGATATTTTGGCGACTTCAACTTACTTGCGTTATTTGGAACTGGCAGGTCAAACGCTGGTGTTCCCCAAAAATGCGTATCAGGGTGACTACGTTAAAGACATCGCACAAAGCATTTTAAAACAGGATGGTGAACGCCATGTACGCCCTGTTGCAGATGTATATAACAATGTGCCTGAAGATGTGCAATATGCGGCAGAACTCGATGCCGATGGCAACAAAGTGGTCTTGTCGGGCGACAAAGAAAAACACATTGATGGTTTGATTTTCAATTCACAAACGCTCTTGGGTGATGATTACCGCGTGTTCCATCAGGCTGCGCTGAATGCTATTTTGGCCGACATTAAAGATGACTTGGGCGAGTTTGGTGTCACCTTTAACCAATGGTTTAGCGAAGCGTCATTGACTGAAAAAATTGATGAAGCTCTGCAAACACTAGATCAACGTGGTTATCTATACGAACAAGACGGCAATATCTGGTTTAAATCGACCGCATTTGGCGATGAAAAAGACCGTGTGGTGAAACGCCGCAATGGTCAAACCACTTACTTTGCTTCAGACATTGCTTATCACCTGAATAAATTACAACGTGGCTACACAGACCTAATTGATATTTGGGGTTCAGATCACCACGGTTATATTTCACGTGTGAAAGCGGCCATTGATGCACTAGGCTACGACTCGAAAAAATTAACGGTACTGTTAGTGCAGTTCGTGAGCTTATGGCGTGGTGGTGAAATGGTACAAATGTCATCCCGTTCAGGTCAGTACGTGACCTTGCGTGATTTGCGTAAAGAAGTCGGCAACGATGCTGCACGTTTCTATTATGTCATGCGCAAATCTGAACAGCACATTGACTTTGACCTAGATTTGGCCGTTTCACAAAGTAAAGACAATGCGGTCTACTATATTCAATATGCTCATGCACGTATTTGTCGTATGCTCGAAAAAGCTGCTGCTACGCAATTGAATTTTAATGCGACAACTGCACGTCAGTTTGCCGCTAAACTTGAGCTAGATGCTGAAACTGAAATTTTAGCCAAACTGGCTGCGTATCCTGAAATTTTAGTACGTGCTGCCAACAGCCACGAACCGCATCAGGTAGGTAACTATTTGAAAGAATTAGCAGCATTGTTCCACGGTTGGTACAATGAGCATAAAGTTCTGAATGATGATGCAGCCTTGACTCAAGCACGCTTATTGCTTTCAGTAAACGTACAACAAGTCTTGCGTAATGGTTTAGAATTATTAGGTGTCTCTGCACCAGAAACAATGTAAAAGCCAAATAAAAGCATAACAAGAGGAAGTCCACGTGTTTGGAAAAACGCAACGCGGTGTATCTGAACGACCGAATAAGCCCAAAAAACCACTAATTCCAACGTGGTTAGGCACACTCGTGGTGATTTTAATCGTGTTGTGTTTTGCTGTAGCCTTAATGCTATGGAAACCGTGGGCACCTGTACAGCCTAAAGGGCAAATCAATTCTGAGCATTATCAGGAAGATACCAACAAAGACTATCGTTTTTATGATTTGCTGCGACAGCAACAGGTTACCCCAATTCCTGAGCAAGCGGTGCCTGAAACACAGCAACAGAATACCGTAGTCATTGTTGAAGCGCCTGCTGCTGTAGAGGCGCCAGCGGCCAGCGAAGCCAATGTTGGTCTGACAGAAATGCCTGCCCCTGTGGTACAAGCCAGCTATATTCTACAAGTGCGTAGCTATACCGACCCAGATGCTGCAGATGCACGTCGTGCCGAAATTATTTTGAATGGTTTATCGGCAGATGTAGTGAAAAGTGTAGAAGGTGGTGAAACTTGGTATCGGGTGATTTCAGGCCCTTATGATTCAGCCGATGCTGCAGTGATTGCTCAGCAAACTTTGCAGCATAGTGGAATTGATTCAATTGTCGTGAAACGCTAAGCCTCATTGTTATCAATCGACCAAAATCAATTAAAAAAAGATGCCTCGGCATCTTTTTTTAGGTCTATAGAACGATGTACTCACAAAAATCATCGCTAGATTTGCATTAACTGCTGCTCACGTTCGCGTGCACGCTGAAATGCAGGACGCTGTTCCACGCGTGCCAAATAAGCCGCAATCTGTGGATAATGATGCCCGGTACGGCTTTGCAATGCTTGGAGCGGGAAACCCATTTGAATATCGGCAAAAGAAAAATCCCCTGCAAAATAATCATGTTTGCCCAAATAATCTTCTAAATAAGCAATATGATCTTTTAAACGAGGCTGAATAAACCCTGCTTTAACACCTGCAGTAATTTTTTGCGCCATTGGTCGAACTAACCATGGCACATGCTGCGGCACATTGGTCATCACCAATTGCATCACTAACAATGGCATTAGCGAGCCTTCGGCATAATGCATCCAGTATTGATATGCTTGCTGTGCTGAAGCCTGCTGCGGTTTAAACTGCCTTTGCGTATCATAATGCTGCTGCAAGTACTCCAAAATGACTGCAGATTCTGCAATGGTCTGCTCTGCATCCGTCAAAATTGGTGCTTTACCCAATGGGTGAATCAGCTTCAATTCATTGGGCGCACTTAAATTGGGCTGACGGTGGTAAAACTTGATTTCATAGTCCAAACCCAGCTCTTCGAGCGCCCACAAAATGCGGAAAGAGCGGGATTGATCAAGGTGGTGTAAAGTAATCATAAACGTCCTATTTTGTTTTTATTACATCTGTTTTTAAGTGATTGTTATATCTTCTGTTTCACGCAACATTATAAAAAGGCATGTCCTGCATGCCTTTTTATAAGAGACGGATTCAACTCTAGGTTTAACCCAATTCAGTACGAATTTCCACACTGCGCAACAAGGTTTTCGTCACAGGTGTTTTTTGACAGATATTCAGTACTTTTTGCTGTAATTCTGCATCTAACGCTGCTTCAGTTTGCACACGGCGTTCAATCCACTCCTGCCCTTCCTGATTGGTAAAGAAGTCCGCCTCGACCTGAATTTTGCCAAAATCCAAACCCTTATGCTGTGCATACATACGCAAGGTAATCATGGTGCAAGCGACCAAACTGCTACATAACAGATCATAAGGTGCAGGACCTGCATCTTGACCACCTAACTTTTCAGGCTCATCTACCTTCCATTGGTGCTGACCACTTTGGATCTGACCTTGCCATGCCGTGTCTAAACTGCGTACCTGTGCTGTGCCAATCTTGGCCATAAGATGCTCCCTATAGATTGATATTCCATCATTTATTTTGATGCACGCATTTTTGCGGGGAAAGTCGGCGCTTCTAAACGTGGTCCATCGTAGTCTGGTATTGTGCCAAAACGAGGATCATGATTGACCCATTGCTCACGTGCAATGCTGAGTTCCTCTTGGGTACGACCGACGAGATTCCACCACAACAAAATTGGCGACTCAAAAGGTAAACCGCCCAATAGCAACAGACGCGCACCCGCATGTAAATCTAGCTGAATTTCGGTTAAGCCCGGTTCAAGCACCAGCATATTTTCATCGTTTAATTCATGCCCATGCACAGTGGCTGTGCCTTCCAGCATCATCAAACCATATTCAAATTTAGGATTCAGCGGCAAACGGGTTGTCGTGCTGGTTTCACTATAAATATCTACCCCTAGCAACTCACTATGTACTAATACTGGTGAAGTGGTATTTAAAAATTCACCAACTAAGATGGTAAATTCCACTCCATCTAGCAAAACCACAGGCAAGTCAGGGTAATGATCAAAACGTGGCGCCATATTGCGCTGATCATCAGGTAAAGCAATCCACAGTTGCGCTGTATGCATGTGTGTTTCGGTGTCGGGAGCAACTTCGGTATGTGAAATACCATAACCCGCGGTCATTAAATTAACCTGTTTGGGACGAATCAATTGCTTAGTACCCAAACTGTCGGTATGCATAATGCTGCCTTCAATCATCCAGGTGAATGTTTGCAAACCAATATGTGGATGCGGCCCGACATCTAAGCCTTCACCTTGTGGAAAATTAACAGGACCTGCGTGATCTAGAAAACACCATGCCCCAATCATGCGTTTATGCCGACTCGGTAAAGCACGTTTAATTAAAGTTCCCTGCCCAATTTCAGCACTACGCAGTGGAAATTCCTGTATAAATTGCTTGACGTACTTATCACAATCGTCTGAATTGGAAAGCTCGGTATAATTGCTGTTGCTCATCCTATACCTCTTATATTTCTGTAAATTCCTTGACTATTAAATATAGTAAATCACTAACGAAGAGCAAGATGAAATTTGTTGTTCTGATTTTTATGGTTCAAACTTGAACTACACCATAAAATATATGGCATAATTTTGACCAAAATTTAAAAAAAATAGAGAAAATACCCAAATTTAGGGAGGTTATTTTTTCTGCATTTTGCGCATAATCCTCACTATAAGTTGTCAATTTGAGTAAATATCGCTATGTCTGTAAAAGCTCGAATGGGGGAACAGACCCGTTCGAAGATTTTAAGCAATCAGGAAGCCTCAGAAAAACTTTTAAAAACAACTGAGTGTGATCTTGAAAACCGACAAGCAATTGAAAAAGCATTGCAGCACCCTGCTGCGCAACTCCCGCCGCAATTTGAAACACATTTTTATCAACACCAGAATTTACATCAGCGTCGTTATTTACGCCAAGTCAATTACATTGGGCAAATGACGTTCCTGCTGTATTTCTTTATCGATTATTTCATCATTCCAGATGTCACTACACTCTCGGCCACACTCCGTCTCAGTGCTGTTGTATTGGCGCTGATTGGCAATTATTTCTGCTTTAAATTGATCAAAGATATTCGCCTGCTAGATTTAATTTTACCAGTCAGCGCCACACTGTGCTGCGGTATTTGGTTCTATATCCTGTCGCAATCACAAAGCCCTTGGATTTCCACTTATGTGTATGCCTCGGTCATTTTTGTGCTCATGGCGAACCTATGTATTCAAGTGCGTTTCCGCCCTGCGGTCTACAATTCATTGGTCATGAGCGTACTCATGTTTTTGGGGGTGATTTCCCTCACCAATTTGCAGGATGCCTTAGTTTTTATGGTGGTGTATATCCCTGTATGTTTGTTGAGTTTGTATATCAGTTGGATCAACACCCTAAATGCCCGCCATCACTTTTTACGCAGTTTGCTGGATGACTGGAATTTTCATACCTTGCAAGCCTTGGCACACACCGATGAACTGACCCAACTCAATAACCGACGTCAGTTTGTACACATGGCAGAACACAAAATTCATGCATGGCCTAAATCTGAATCGGTCTGCTTACTAATGTTTGATGTCGACTTTTTTAAACAAATTAACGATACCTATGGGCACGATATTGGAGATCGGGTCTTACAAAATATTGCAGACATTGCTCGTAAAGAAATGCGCCGCAAGGATATTTTGGCACGCTTTGGCGGTGAAGAGTTTATCGCTCTGCTTAGTGAAACCAGCTTAGATGAAGCACTGATGATTTCAGAACGCTTAAGACAAAAAATTGCTCAGCATGAAATGTGCATTGATAAAAAATGTTTTAATTTCACTGTCTCCATTGGAGTATCCAGTTTAAAACCACAACAAACCGACTTACAGACCCTAATTAAAGAAGCCGATTTGGCCTTATACCAAGCCAAACAACGTGGACGAAATTGTGTCATCAGTTTTGATGTGGGGATGCCTGAGCCCCCTAAATCTACGGTAAAAAAAGAAATTAAATCTTGGATTGTTTAGCAGGCATAAAAAAGAGCACATGGAGTGCTCTTTTTTTATGTGCAAGAGGAAAGCTAGCTGCCGCAAGCATCTTGCACCCATTTTAAAAGCCGTGCTTTAAAATGGGCTCATGTCGTAAAACTGGCAAGCAGCAGTGCTGCTTGAAACCCCTAGCTGCCGCGCGTATAGCGCTTGGCGTAATTCAGGCACGAAGCAGTGCTTCGTGAAATCCCTGAATTACTCCCATTCAATGGTTGCAGGTGGTTTAGACGATACGTCATAAACCACACGTGAAACCTCTGCAATTTCATTCATGATGCGCGTTGAAATACGATCCACCAAGTCATACGGCAAGTGTGCGAAACGTGCGGTCATAAAGTCCACTGTTTCTACGGCACGTAGTGCGATTACCCATGCATAACGACGACCATCACCTACGACACCAACAGATTTTACAGGTTGGAATACTGCAAATGCTTGAGCTGTTTTGTCATACCAGCCACTTGCACGTAATTCCTGCATGAAAATATCATCAGCTAGACGTAAAATGTCTGCATATTCTTTTTTCACTTCACCCAAAATACGCACGCCCAAACCTGGACCTGGGAATGGATGGCGGTAAATCATGCTGTGTGGCAAGCCTAAAGTGGTGCCAAGCTTACGAACTTCATCTTTAAACAAGTCACGTAATGGTTCAACCAATTCAAAAGCTAAATCTTCTGGTAAACCGCCCACGTTGTGGTGTGATTTAATCACATGCGCTTTGCCTTGTTTGCTGGCTGCAGATTCAATCACGTCTGGGTAAATCGTACCTTGTGCCAAGAATTTCACGCCATCCAGCTTACGTGCTTCTTCGGCAAAAACTTCAATAAATTCACGACCAATGATTTTACGTTTTTTCTCTGGATCAACTTCACCAGCCAATGCACCTAAGAAACGCTGTTCAGCGTCGGCACGAATTACGCGAATCCCCATGTTTTCTGCAAACATTTGCATCACTTGATCGCCTTCGTTCAAGCGCAACAAACCGTTGTCTACAAATACACACGTCAATTGATCGCCAATGGCACGGTGCAATAAGGCAGCAACCACAGATGAATCGACACCACCTGACAAGCCAAGTAATACTTTTTCATTGCCAATTTGCTGACGTAATTGTTCTACACGCAAGTCGATGATGTGTTCTGGTGTCCACAAACCACGACAACCACAAATTTGATGTACGAAGTTAGACAGTAGTTCTGCACCTTTAGCTGTGTGCGTTACTTCTGGGTGGAATTGAATACCATAGAAACGGCGTGTTTCATCAGAAATCATCGCCACAGGGCAGCTTGGTGTGCTTGCCGTAATTTGGAAGCCTTCTGGAATGCGTGCCACTTTATCGCCATGGCTCATCCAAACGTGCAATTGGTTTTCACGGTCTTGCAAGTTACCAATCAGTTTGTCACGTACCAAAATATCGACTTCGGCATAACCGAATTCATGCACTGAGCCTGCTTCAACCTTACCGCCCAGTTGTTCTGACATGGTTTGTAGGCCATAGCAGATACCCAGTACAGGTACGCCTAAGTTAAATACAATTTCAGGTGCGCGTGGACTACCCGCTTGGTGAACACTTTCAGGTCCACCCGATAAGATAATACCGTTTGGATTAAATGCACGAATGTCTTCTTCCGACATATCGTAGGCATACATTTCAGAATATACGCCCGCTTCACGAACACGACGTGCGATCAGCTGGCTATATTGCGAACCGAAATCCAGAATCAGGATACGATCTTCAGTAATTTGAGTATTGGTAGTCATGACAAACAACTATAGAAAGGCAAACGAATTAAGCGCGCTATTCTAGCATTTTTCCACGCCTTGCGCACACTATTCAGACAATCCTAAAAATGGCTATTTTTCTTCGTGATATTGCACTGACCACATACTCTAAGTTTTAAAAGACTATGCATTTTCTATGGCATAAAAAAAGCAACCTTCTTGAAGATTGCTTAAATTGTTGAGCTGATGTGGAAATCAATGACTTACTTTTTTGCTTCCAAAAGATGGTCTAGACTTATTTTGCCTGCACCGTAAAGCATGATGTAGAAGAAACCGCCAGCCAAACCAATATTTTTCATAAAATTCAGCGCATCTTCTGGTGCAGCATGGAATAAAAATGCAGTTAAAAGACTAAAAACACCTAAACCCAAACCCACGACACGTGCTTGTAAACCGAATAGAATTGCCAAACCACCACCAAGTTCTAGCAAAATCACCAAAGGTAGCAATGAACCTGAAACACCCATAGCTTGCATATAGCCCACTGTTGCATCATAGCCTGCAATTTTTCCCCAACCAGATACAATAAATAAATACGCTAAAAAAGCACGTGCAAACAAACTTACAATGGCTTGCACACTTGCTTTTTCGACCACACTTTTTAACACAACATTTGGATTAAACATCAGATCACCTATATTTTTGATTCATTCTTGAAGACAAATACATCTTAGTTTTTTCAAAATTCAGGATAAATACGCATTTAAAAGACATGTTGTTGCATCTATGCAACGAAAAAGAACCGATGTGGCTGGTCTAGCATCCCTAAAATCACTGTGAAAATTATTTACCTTTTCATACTGACTTTCCGCCTGTGGACTGCTAGGATTTGAGCACACTTTCGCTTGTTTTTCCCCATGGAACTGATTGATTTTATCTTACACGTCGATGAGCATTTGCTCGAATTCATCACCCAATATGGGGTATGGATTTACGCTATTTTATTCCTGATTATTTTTGTAGAAACAGGCTTGGTGGTCATGCCGTTTTTACCTGGCGATAGTTTGCTGTTTGCAGCAGGCGCACTGGCTGCATCGACAGGGGTAATGGATCCGTGGATTTTGGGTATTTTATTGTTTACTGCTGCGGTACTCGGTGACACCCTGAATTACCATATTGGTAAATATATTGGTCCACGGGTTTTTGAACTGGAATCACGTTTTATCAATAAAAAACATTTGATCGAAACCCAGAAGTTTTTTGAGCGACACGGCGGAAAAACCATTATTTTTGCGCGTTTTGTGCCTTTTGCGCGTACCTTTGCGCCCTTTGTGGCGGGTGCAGGCAGCATGAATTATAAATACTTCCTAACCTATAACGTAATTGGCGCTTTTTGCTGGATCGCGTCGTTTATTACACTCGGTTATTTGTTTGGCAATATGCCAATTGTGAAAGACAATTTCACCCATTTAATTTTCGGCATTATTATTTTAAGTGTCTTGCCTGGGGTGATTGGTTTTATTCGCCAAAAACTCAAGAAAAAACCTGCTTAAGTTGTGTAATTCTTTGGGCATGCCTGTTACAGCGCTGCCCTCATACATTCAAAACAGGTGAGATGATTGCTCAACTCACCAAAAGTCTCTAAATCTTTAGAAAAAACGTGCCACCACAGGCAGCATACACACCACCAACAGCAAAGCCGAGCCTTTATATAACAGATCTGCCGTCACTTTATTGGTTTCTCGCGCCAAAACTGCTCGCCCAAAAGACATCCAAAATAACGCTGTTGGCAATAAAATCAGACCAAATAAGACATAGACCATAGCAAAGTTGGTCGGGTTATCCCACGTTTCTGTAGGAAAAATACCTGCAGCAAATAACAAGGCTTTTGGGTTTTTAAAAGTCGAAAAAAATAATTGTGCAGGGCGAATGGCAGAGTGTTTTTGACAATGTTGCTCTAAATGTGACTGCTTCCATAAATGAAAAGCCATCCAAAACACATAGCCTGCGCTTAAAACATGCAGTATATCAATTAAATAAGGCCAAATTGGCGCACTCAAATGAATGAATAACGCCCACAGACTAATGGCATACATATAACCAAAAAACTCTGCGGGAATCAGCAGACTGGTTTTGGCAATGCCTTGTTGGTGGGCTGAGCTTGCCAATAGCGCATTGGTCGGGCCAGGAATCATCAAGACCGCAATCATTGCTAGGACAAAGAGCCAACTTTCAATCATAAACACCAGAGCATGCAAATCAAAAATAGGAGCACACCTTATATGAAAGCCATTGAAAATGACAAGTTTTTCTATCTGGCAGGACTGACCCAAGGGTATAAATAGAACAGAAAATAAAATTAAGTTTTTGTTTTTAAAGTATTAGATTAAGATCAACCTTGAATTATCTTGCTACATTTTTTAAGCAATGGTGCTGCACAAATGGCAGCACCATAGACAAAATATTCGTAAACCCTAAAATTTAAGATGTTGCGGGTTTGAGTTTGACAATAATCGGGCAAGCTTTAAATTTTGCTGCTTGCACAATGGCTTCTTGCTCACCTAAAAGACGTGCCAATTCTGTTCTTTTGGTATTGGATGACTGTCCCATATTGACAGAAACACTCGGTGCAACGCCCCAACCGCCACGGCTGCCCCAACCACCGCCTAAACCGATACCCACACCAACACCTGTACGTTTCGGTGCTTCAACACCGCTTTCAATATATTGCTGAATACGGTTATATTCGCTTTGTAATTGTTGGCAATTCAAAGCCTGATAATGTGTAGGCGACACATAGCTAGGTTTCACTGTGGTCGCACAAGCCCCTAGCAATAAACTACTTGCCGCGACAAGACCAATTGCAAATGTTTTCATGTCTACCTCTGTATCACGCTTGCTCAATTTCATTGAACAATGATTGATAAGCCTGCGTCAATTTATGATCTGTTGCCAAATGAATTAATGGCAAATTTTTATGATGTGATTCTTTCATCAACACCGAAGGCGGTAACATACTATTCAAAACAGGCAAACCTTCATCTTTAAGTTGCTGCACCACTTCACGCGGTAACTTGGCCTGTGCCTGATATTGATTCACCACAATGCCTTCAATTTGCAAGTTTGCATTATGGTCATCCTGAGTTTCCAACACATTTTCAATCAGGCTTTGCAAAGCGCGTTTAGAAAAGACATCGCAGTCAAATGGAATGAGCACCCGATCTGCAGCAATTAATGCCGACAAGGTAAAGAAGTTAAATGCAGGCGGGGTATCAATAAACACGCGGTCATATTGATCGGACAATTGTTGCAAGGCATCGCGCAGCTTGTAAATTTTATGTTTTGATTCAAGTGCATGCACCAAGCCGCCCAATTGCGGACTCGCAGGAATCACATCCAAATTTTTAAATGGCGATTGATGCACATAAGCTTCTAAACCTTTGCTGCGGTTTTTTAAAATTGAGCCCAAAGCATTGCCCAGTAAACCTTTGGATTGGTTTGCACCCAACACTTCTTCAAAATAATTTTCGATGTTGGGCTCAAGCGCAGGCTTGTCGGCAGAATAAGTAGCATCATCACCCAACAAATATTGGCTGGAGTTGGCTTGCGGGTCGAGGTCAATCACCAATGTTTTTAAACCCTGATGCGCACTGATTGCAGCCAAATTGACGGTAATACTGGATTTTCCAACACCACCTTTCTGATTAAACACCACACGTGTGCGCATTGCCGCCCCTCTTTTCAATTTTTGTTGTGACATCACTTCAGTTTAACTGAGCTGTAAATATTCTTGCCGAATTATGTCTAACAATTCACCAGTGCTCAAATATGCAGCCAATCTTTTGCCAATATTTACATACATTCAATGCTCGTGAGTTCACACCCACGAGCAACATCCACAATAAGATCTGCTGACTTAGCCAAAGCTTGGCTTTAACATCACCAAACCTAAAATGGCAAAAAATGCGACTAAGGCTAAGCCCCAACCAACACGGCGTTGAATCAACAAAATACTGTCATCTTTTTTATACGCTTTGATTAAAGATGACAGCATCACCAAAAATAAAATAATTTTGGCATAAAACCATGTTTCGACTTGAAAGTCTTTTAAAAACAAAGCAATGACACCTGTCACTACAATCAACGTCAGTGCTGAATGTTGCAATGCCACAAAGACTGTCCACGCTTTAGGATTAGGCGAGTTATTTTGTGTGCCCTTAAACAAAGTCATGGCACGTACAAACAGCACCAAAAATAATAAAGCCGCTGCAGCAACGTGAATGGTATTCAGCATTCCTAAATTTTCCATTTATTTCATTCCATTACGATGTTTTTGGTGCGTGGGCGCATTCTGGGCTGCTGGTGTCTTGTCCCTGCCATTCAGATGCAACAAAGGCATGAATCGCCAGTGCATGAATTTTATTTGGCGCGAGTAGATCACCCACAGCAGCATAAATTTTTTGATGGCGTTGTACAGCGCGTAGCCCCTGAAAATCTTCACTCACCATCACCACTTTAAAATGCGACTCTTTACCCGGGAAATAACCGCCATGTCCTGCAGATTCATTCACTACCTCTAAATGGCTTGGATTGAAAACGGCTAAGCGTTCTAGCAACTGTTGTTCTAAGCTCATGCTTGTCTTTCCCCGAATGGTTTTTTAAAAGCTCCCTGAAGTATAACGTGTTCTGTGTAATTCGCAGCATCTTGCCGTGAGGATTCTTCGATTTACGATTTGAGTCACTTTTTATGATGAAATTTAAGCTGATTGCGGCTGTTTTTTCTAAAAATGTTGTTTATTTATTCAGTCAGTACAACGATATGCAAAAAATGATTGACCCTATTTTTGCATCATGTATTATACACCGCATGCGGGAATAGCTCAGTTGGTAGAGCACAACCTTGCCAAGGTTGGGGTCGCGAGTTCGAGTCTCGTTTCCCGCTCCAGAATTTCAAAAGCCTCAGTCGAAAGATTGAGGCTTTTTTTGTTGATTTTATTCAATATTTTTCTTCATAAGAGATCTTTATTCTAAAAAAGTAAGTTTACAAAAGTGCTATATCAAAATTGGTGACCAAATGGTGCCTTCAATAAATCAAAAAGATAAGAACCCCTTTCTAAAACTGCCTAAAAAAATATTCCACCGAAAATCTCTATGTCATTAGACTTCTATTATTTTCAATTCAATATTTTTCAAGATCAATTAGGATCGTGACCAAATTTGATCACACAATAAAACTTGAACCGTACCGGGTTTGTCGGAGACTTTTTTATTTAAGTTAGGCCACCTGACCTAACGGATTAATCTTATCATAGTACATTGCTTCAAACTCAAAAGGCGATACATAACCCAGTGCACTGTGTACACGCTTTTTATTTGAACCAATCTACCCAGTTTAGTGTCGCAAGTTGTACATCTGCTAAACCTTGCCAATCTGCTTTTAGATATTCAATCACCTCTGTTTTGTATAAGCCATTCACCGTTTCAGCCAAAGCATTATCGTATGAATCACCAGTTGTACCGACTGATGCTCGTAAATTTGCAGCTTCTAAACGATTGGTATAGCGAATCGAAAGATATTGAACACCTCTATCTGAATGATGAATCACATTCTTAGGCATACCTCGATCGTGCAATGCTTGCTCCAATGCATCGAGCACCATATCTGTATTCATCCGTGTAGATACTTTCCATCCAACAATTGCTCGTGAAAATACAGCAATAATAAAGGCGGTATAGACCCACCAGCCTGAATGAGTTTGAATATACGTAAAGTCACCCACCTGAGATACCGTCTTGGTAGTCAATCAGGTTTTGAGATTATTCGACCAATAAATAATCTCTTTGATAGGCAGTCTGATGTTTTAAAACGCCAAACACCTTGTATATCTAGCTTCTGCATCAATCGAGCAACTGTACAACGTGCAATAACATAGCCTTCACGTTTCAATTTTTGCCAGACTTTACGTACACCATATCGACCTAAACTTTCTTTCCAAATACGTTTGATTTGCTCTGCATGATGTAAATCATGCAGAGCACGTTTCGCTCGATGTTCTGGATTGTCAGCGAGATCTAAAGCCCGATAATAGGTCGAAGCCGCGATCGGTAAAATTCTACAAATCGCATCAACACCATATAAGTCTTTATTGTTATGGATGAAATCCACCATTATTTGTGTGGGCGGTCGAGCTCCGCCTGGGCGAAAAAAGCGGCTGCTTTACGTAGAATTTCATTGGCACGTTTTAATTCTTTAATTTCACGTTCCATTTGCTTCATTTTTTCTTGGTCAGATACCTGTTGTAGTTTGGCGGGATTTTGTTCTAAGTATTTTTGATACCAAACACGTAGTGTTTCAGGAGTACAGCCAATTTTAGGAGCAATTGCGGAAACTGCTGCCCAATTCGATGGATAATCTTTTTCAGATTCAATTAGTAATTGAACCGCTCTTTCTCTGATTTCAGGGGTATATTTTAATTTTGTCATCGGGATAGTCTCTCAGAATATTGACTCTCCGACAAACCCGGTACGGTTCAATAGCAGCTTTTAATCTGAGTTTCTTTTACATTAATCATAGTTTTGTATAGTGGTGTTAAAATGAGCAGCATACATTTTGAAACACCACCAAAAATCACTATCAAAACGGATAACTTTCTCTTTATCAAGAGGAATGTATGATCCAGTGTGAACTAATACAATTAATCAGATAGAAACAGGATTATTGGCTTGTTGCATTTCAACATCTACCTCGATATGTGATAAATCATAATCACCCATCCAAGGAGAATCACCATAAAAAGCCCCATTCAGTTGGGAATAATTAATCAGCTCTTCACGGAAATAGTTGAAATACACCTGATCGACCTTGCCTGGATTTCTCCAGAATTTAGCCAATGGACGTTGGTTGGTCAATTTAGGTAAATTATAAAGTGCATACCCCAATACCTTGACAGGAATATGGTGATATAAAGCCTGAATCCCTGTCGTACTGTTTACTGCAACAAAACCCAGACTATTTTTTAATAATGTAGGCAAATGAATATCACAAAAATAGTGAACACGCCCTTCAACATCGTGAGACTTTGCTAGCTTACGAATATAAGAGGCATAATTACGATAGCCACGATCCATCGGATGATGTTTGAGCACCAAATGATGATATGGATCTGCATGTTGTGCAAAATCCTGAATAACCATTTCAATGTACTTTTTCATGCATTTTAAATCAGAATGGGTACGAATCTGAAAGTCATTATGTACTTGTAGTGCAAAAACAAAATAACGTTTTTTATAAGCCTGCATAAATACATTAAAGCGTTTTTCTTCTACGAAAGAATTTTTAATCCGTCGCACACCCGACCAGACCCAATAATAAATTTCTGACCAGATACTCATCTGCCGATGATGTTTATAATGCGGGTATTTCCAGGAGAAAAGCAGCATAAATACATAATAGACCATGACACTGATCAGCATCGAACGATAACTATTATTGACTTCAGATACTTTTTTCACTTGGGTATTTTTAGGTTTTTTTGTTTTTAATTTTAAATGCGACAAAAAGTTGGAAAAGAAATTTACCCCATCTTGCTCAAACGTAATATAGTTCGGCCGAATATAGCCTTCCTCAAAAGCAAAAAAGTTAATTCGATGTTTTAATGCGACTTTTTTTGCAACTTGATGATACTTACGACAGTCTCCAAAACAGACCACTGCATCAATCTCTTGAGATAAGAGCAAGTCTTCGATCCACGCCGAAAAATCGGCATAAGGACCGGTAAAATCAAAATTATGTTCAAAAGAACGTGAGAAAAACTGATCTCCACCATTCAAGTTTACTTTAAAACACTGAATATCATGATCTTTTAGCCAAGCAGAAAAACGGTTAAAAAAGCCTCCCATCGGCCCCTGTAACAACAGAACCCGTTCAGAGAGCAATAAACGATTCACATGGACTGACATAAAAAACTGGCCTATTTTTTAAACTTTTTATATAACTGTAATAATACACGCTTATACTGATGATCATGATCTAGCGGTTGATCCAATTGACTTTTAATATAAGCGATCACATCCTCGGGGCGAACCAGGGGAATACCCGACGCCTGAGTATGTGGTAAATTATATGTTGGATATTCTACAAGAGTTACATATAACAAAGTTTCCAATGTCACATTTTTATTGTTGCGTCTTTGTGAGGTATACAAGTCTTGTGTCAAGCCCCAACCTGCATAAAATGGTAAACCATAACAATAAACTTTTAAGCCTCGAATCAAGGCCTCAAAGCCACTGAGTGAGGTTATGGTATGGACCTCATCACAAATATCAAAACATTCCAAAATAGAGGTATTCAATTCAATCTGATCAGCATAAATCCACATATCCTTTTCGGGAATTTTCCCTACACGTAGCCCCGTTTGTACATCTGGATGTGGCTTATAAATAATATAACTGTCCGGATGATTTTCTCGCACTTGTTTCAGTAACTCCAGATTGGTCTTAATACCCATTCCGCCGAGCTGAATCGACATATCATCTTCAACCTGCCCCACCACCAATAAAACCCGCGAATGCTGAGGACGTTTTAATGGCCTTGACTCACCTACATTGTATTTTGAAATATTAAGATCTATCAGCATTTTTTGCAAACGCTGTGCGCGCTGTATTTGCGAAGAATCCAATTCTATCTGATTAAGTAGCTGCTCAATACGCGATGACTGCGTGGCATCATAATAAATCCCGATATCATCAAAAACCAGAGAGCATGGACGAATCAGCTTCGCACCCAAGCCCACAGAACGAATAAAGCCATCTTCAACAGTCGTCACCTGCTTATAGTTCAAATCTTTTAACTGTTTGGCTTTCTTACCCCATGCCAGAACATCAGCAGTTTTTTCAGGTTTGAAATAGCGTTGAAATTTCAGATGAAGCTTGGGAAAAGCAAAATAAGCAGCGATAAACTTTTTCTTCCAGGGACTAAATCCATAAGCTGTATAAGATTGAGCCAGACGCTGTTGAAACAAAATATTGGGAATCAGCAACTCCAGGATCTCTTCCAATTCACAGCGTTGTCCTGTCACCGGATTGACGTAACGGGCATATTGCAAATACGCACAAGCAAATAAATGTTCTAAGGATTTAGTTTGAGCACGTCGCCCATTTAAAATATGCAATGGTGCGTGTTGATCTTGGGTTAAACCCCAGCCGGCATACCATGGCACCCCAAAACAATGAACATTCTTGCCACACAGCAAGGCTTCAAAGCCAAGCTGTGAACTGACCACATAAACTTCATCAATATAGCCCAATAATTCAATCGGATTATAAGCATCTGTTAAGACCTGAATATTTGCAGATGCGAAGTCTTGAGGTTGAAAATGGGATTGTGCTTTGCCTGCCAATACGTCTGGATGAGTTTTGACCCATATAATCGCATCTGGATGGTCAATACAGGCTTGTCTTAACATGCTTTTAAATGTGTCAGGAGTAGCCCCTGCATATTTGATTGATTGATCACCAAAAGTTTGATCTATCACTAAGATATGTGTGCTTTTTTGATCAAACTTACCTAAATCTATTGTTTGAAATTTTTGATTATATTTAGTAATTCCAAATTTTAAAATTTGGTCAATGGCATGCTGGGCACGAAGATTATCTTTAAGACTCTCATCTTTTAAAATGAGGTTTTCTAGATCTGAAGGCTGTAGTGCATCGAAATAAATACCGGTTTCATCAACAACAAGCGATAGAGGTGGATAACCATCTTTACCAAGACCTAGAGAACGGATAAATCCATCCTCTAAACATAGAGCCTTAAAGCCTTTTTTTCCAGCTAAGGCTTGCGCTTTAAAGAAACTTTTTTTACGGCCCCAGCCAGCATGAAATTCATGATAGATATTTAAGGATTTTTTCCAATTACTTAAATTATGCTTTTCTAAATATTGATTTAGAATCATTTAATACATACTCAACAACTGTCTTTGTAATTCAATCTTTTTTTGCGTAGCGAAATGGCACAGCCAATGTATTCGTTCCCGAAAACTCTTTTGTTCTAAATGACTTTCTTGATAATCTATTAAATAATCGAAATGTTTTAATATTTCCTTCATTCGAGCTTGGAAACCAGCATCATCAATATTAAAAGCCTCTAAAGAGTTCTTAGCATCATATAGATGCGCTATGCGTTTAGGAATAATTAGACCACCCAACTGCTTTTCTTGATATAAAACTAGAGTTGGGATATGTTCGCTAATCAATTGCATTTCCATCGCAGAAATATCAACAACCGCTCCTTTTAAAGCAATCGGTTTGAGATCATCTGATGTCTGTAACTCACAACTAAAATAATTAAATCGATCAAAAAATCGAAAATTTGATTTGATCAAAATCACAGCAATGTCTAATTTATTTAGATTTTTAACCATATTTTTAAGATAATCAAGGTATCTTTTATCCCTATGGCCCAAATTAGGGTGTACTTGAATATAAAGTTTCTTAATTTTGTTTATCTGAATAAGCCACGTTAATTTTTTTGTCGCTTGTGAACCGATTGAACAATAGTTCTCACTCGGCACCCCTCCCTCCCATGTCGGTGCATATAACATAGCATCAGAATTTGCTTCAGCATAATAGGAATGCTGACCAATAAACGTATTTCCCATGGGAATAACACGTTGTTCATTTTGGATATTAAATGAGTTAAAAATACCAGCTTTCAGAAAACGATCTACACCTACTTGCCCTGAGGTTATCACAAAATCGTAAATGCGTATGATGGGCTTTATAGATGCCAATTTATGGCTTTCCCCATGTGTCACAAAGACATGTACTAAGTCGCGATGAGCAACTACACGGCAATTAGATTGAGCATTAAAGAGATAAAAAACAACTTTATTCTTCTGAAAAGAAAAATCTGAATTTTTACGAATAAATTTATATCGAATGGAAGTACTTTTAAATCGTTTATGAATATACTTTTCAATATCTTTATAAAACTTGAAGTAAATACAAATACAATCATCAGGATGGAAAATACTAGCCTGAAAATAACCCATCAACTGATCTATAGTTCCTTCAATTTTTGAATCTATATAGATATAGTACAGATTATTTTCAGGCATATTCAACTTCTTAGCGACCGTCTTTACGAACGTCAACAATTATACCTGTATTTTTAGTTCCTAACACTTTAAGACTAGTCATTGCAACCTCCTTAGCCGAGAGCAACAATTCCGCTGGCTCTATACCAAAGTTCGCTGTACGCATTGGTGTTGCCGTACGCTCAGGGTTGATACAAGTCACGCGAATGCCTTCATCGCTCCATTCCTCTGCAATTGCTTGAGTAAGGTTCACGATTGCCGCATTCGTTGAAGAGTAGAGCGCATAAAATGCACGACCGCGTGTATATGAACTAGAAGTAAAGTTCATCAGCATACCTGAGGTCTCTAGTAAATATGGTTTAGATGCAATTGCTACATTTACCGCACCAGTATAGTTCACCCCAATCAATGCGGTAATTTCTTCAATAGTCAGAGTATCAATTGGCTTTTTAATTAACAAGCCAGCAGTATTCACGACATAATCAATACGACCTAGCTTCGCTTTAATATCTGTAAGATAGTTTTTTACACTTTGCAAATTACAGATATCCACCTGATTATAAGAGCGACTTGCAACTTCAACCTGGGCACCATGCAGTGTTGCAATGTTTTTCATTTCCAAACCAATACCACTGGTGCCTCCAAAAATCACAATATTTCTATCTTTTAGATAATCAAAACTGTCACCTTCACGGAAAGGGATTCCATGTGCAGATTGAAGAAATTTTTCAGCAATAAACAAGTCAACGGGATGAGTAACTTTTAAATTGCGCTCACTTCCTTCTACAGTTGCTACACGAGTGCGCGGCAACATTGCCCGAATCACACCACAGTCACATGTAAAAATTTTACGATTTTTTTCCAAAGCTTTTTTATAAGCTAATTGGATTGAGCCCAGTTTGAATGCTTGCGGAGTTTGGCCTCGACGCATATGTGAGCGCTGAGGAATATTGGCAATACATCCATCATCATAAATTTCAACCAAAGTATCCGCTGAAGAAATAACAACATCTACTGCATCAAAATCCTTTAAAGCTTCGACACAGTTACTAATAATTTCTTGATTGACTAAAGGTCGGACTGCATCATGAAATAGCACATTACATGAGTTATCATATTCTTTTAAAGCCGTTAAAGCTGAATAGGTTGAATCAAAGCGTTCATCCCCACCTGTTACTACTTTGGAAATTTTAGACCACTTGTTTTTTTTAATCAAATCCCAGGTACGGTTAATATGATGGGTTTGAGAAACAATAAAAATTTCATCAATATCATCTGAGTTTTGAAAAACATCAATGGTATATTCAATAATCGCCTTACCCGCAAGTTTAGTGAATTGCTTTGGTAAAGCTCCTCCGAAACGTGAACCTGAACCACCCGAAAGGATTACAGCTATGTTTTTCATTTAATTAAACCTAAAATTATTAAAGATTACTGAGTTTAGAAATCATATGCTCTTGATGGTAAAGATGATACATCTTGTGCTTCCAAAGACTTTAATTGATTCACAAATTCTTTGTTTAAAGTTTCCTCATAACCAATGAGATAATCAATAGCTTTCTTTCTACTCTCTACTAAGTAGTCATCACCAGACAATACTTTATATAATAATTCATCTAATTGATTAATATCTGAGAAAGCATAACAATAATCTTCATACCTCATATTTGATGCGGCAATATTGATTACTTTATCTTTCGGAATATAAACAAAAATTGGTCCATTTGCTGCTAAACATTCGCTAATTACAGCAGAAATATCACATATAAATATATTACTTAAACTTAGAACTTGTTCTAAATTAATAGATTTATCTATGATGTTAATTGTGTCTAGTTGATCAGGGAAAGTACTTGATAGCTGTATATCGAGATTTTGATACGCAAGATCTCTATTACCAGTCAAAGGATGGAATTTTGCTGAAATTTTGCACAAATACTTAGCAGTAATGAGATTGAGAATTTCGGATGCTAAATGTATGGATGAGTAATTTGCCTCCTCCATAAACCCTTCCCACGTTGGCAAATATAAGAAGTTAAACTTTCGTTCTGTCCAATGCTGTTGGCAATCAATCAAAGTTTTGAAAGAGTTTGGTCTACCAACTTTTTTAAATACTATATGATCAGAATTAAATGATGCATTTTTAAAACGATCTATATGTGCTTCACCAGCAGTCCATACTTCGTCGTACAATCTTAAACCTTTATGAGCACTTGATGCTTTGTCACTGTCACCATGACCAATAAAAACATGATTTAGGAATGAAAAACGAACTAAATGAATATTATTACCTGTACTTGATGGATAAAATACAGTTTTTACAAAAGGTAGTTTTGCTATAAATTCTTCTATATCAATAGGTCGCTTAACAAAAGCTATATTAAGCCATGGATATTCTTGCTTTATCGCATTATATAAAGCAAGATCACGAACTAAGACAATAAAATCAATGTTGGACTCTAAAAAAGATGGAATCCATAAATTGAGGTGTGCTAAACCTGCTTTAGCACCTTCGCCACTATGCAGAATAGCCACATGCTTTTTGAAAAAGTTTACTTGATAATTCATTGAAGCTACTGGAGGTCTAGTAGCTGTTTTAACAGCAACAGGAGATACGGAAGCCGATACATTTTTTGAAGATAGGCCAGCATTACTCGAGTATTTTTCTATAAAGAGACTCAGCTTGTTAGATTGATTTACTACTCCACCTAGTAAAGTAGAAGTTTCTCTTTTTTTTAAAAAGTCGGCAAAAAAACCTTTTGGATTTTTAACGAACTTAGTAATTTTAGTCAACTCATTATACTCCTGGGCTATTTCTTTCAAATAAAGATAAAATCTCAAAATCTCCAGTTTTAAAGAGATCTAAATACATGTGAAGATCTCGATATATCTGTTTTTTATCTAAAAACAAAAAACCAAGTGATGAAATATTATATAGCTCAGTATAATTACGATTTTTGAATGCATAATTATATTTCTTTGCATTAATTAACTTCATAGTCTGCTCTAGAGCAATAACCATCCATGCGTTATATAATTTCTTTTTTATCTCAAAAGATCTTTTAGCATTATAGATTGTTAGAAAACCTAAGCTAATTATATAAAACATATCCTCAATTACAAAACTGGTTCTGCTTAAATGACCTTGATCATGTAGTGAAGCACAATAGTATTTTTTTTCTGCCAAAATGGATACATTTCTTGCAGCACATAAACAATCCAGCATAAATAACTTATCTTCTGCCACACTTATACTAGGATTAAATAAAATTCTATTTTTTATCAACATCTCTTTATTTAAAAACTTAAATACAGACAAGCTTCTCATTAGATGATTTTTTATAATATCTGCTTTGTTGATATCACCATTTTTATAAGGTCTAATAGGGACTTGTCTTTCATTATCAGAAAACATTTTAAAATAAACAATATCGCTATTATTTTCTTGAATGCTTTTTAAGCCATCCTCTAATGTATAGGGTGCAATAGTGTCATCTGAATCCACAAAAAATATATATCTACCTTTTGCCGCCTTGATTCCTTCATTTCTTGGAGCAGAAGCATTACCTGAACCTATAGGTCTTCTCAAGATTTCAAAATTTATTGACTTATCGATAAATTTTTCAATTGCGTTAACTGTATTATCCTTTGAATAATCATCTACAAAAATAACTTCAAATAAACTCCTATCTAATGTCTGACTATTTATTGACTCAATGCATTTTTTTATAATTAATTCTCTATTATAAACAGGTATCACAATAGAAATAGGAAATTCATACAATTCGTTAATATTTTTAATTACAGATTTCAAATGAATACTAAGAGTATTTAAAATATCACTCTCATCCACATTACTACTAACAACTCTTTTCTTATTATCATTTTTATAAAATTTTAAATCTCTATCAACAAAATCAATTTTCAAACAACCATCTTCATCATAAATATCATATGCAAAAGAAAAATTATTGTATATAAAATCAACAACAATAATATTATCATTATACAACCATACTTTATTCAAAATATGACTATACAACTCATATACATCTTTTTTAATTTTAGTGAAAATACTTCCAATCATCATTTTTTAATAACTCAACTATTAGAACTACTTAAAATATCTATCTTTTTAGAATAAGAAACTCCTAAGTATATTTCTTTATTATAGTCATCTGTGACTTTCCATAAGTTTGGATCTTTTTTGATATGATCAGAGTTAACTCTCAACCATGGCTTATGTCTAGCAACATTAGGACGCTCCCATGCAATATTCCTTCTAACACATTTTGATGGAGCACCAACAATGGTGCAGTTATTTGGATATGATGACTTCACTATAGAATTTGTACCAATAATAGAGCCACTTCCAACTTTAGCACCTCCATAAATTTTTGCAGCGTATGCGACCCAAACATGAGCACCTATGATAATGTCCTTTGATGGGTTTAATCTAAGACCTGTTTTTACATCATAAATGGCATGTGCATCATCGGTACGGATATGATTATCCGTTGCAAACATACAATCATCACCTATTAGAATTTTGGTTGCTTCGCTAGCACATATAAAAAATGGTTTGGTACATGTTACTTTATCTCCAATTACTACTAAACTTTTATATCCTACTCTAATATTTCCCCTTGCTTGGAGGGCCCCCTCAACATGACCAATATAAGCTTTGCCATCATTTGATGAGAACTCAAAATTAATATTTTTAAGAATTTTATTTTTATCATCAATCACTAATAAATTATTGTTCCCCCTAAACTCTACTTTGATATTTTCTAACTTAGTAGAATCAGAAACAATTACCTTATTGCCAAATTCATCACTATAACTTTTCTCTACATTAATTATTAACTTCATTGGTAATACCCTACAAATCCAAAGCCACTTTCGCCGCTACTGCAATTTGATACAGTACTTGCGTAATACCACGCGTTAACTCAATCCCCTTGGTCTGCGCTTTAGGCAAAACTAGGATCTCATCGCCCTGCTTAATTTTTTCACTTTTCCGAACAAGTTCAGCTTTACCATTTTGTCGAATCACAATCACTTTGGATTTATTCGATTTTTGGCTAAAACCGCCGACCTGCTCAATATATTCCTTGGCACTTAGACCTTGCTTGTACTCCACCCCATTTGGAAAAGCCACTTCACCATGTACCATGACCACAGAGGTTTTTTCAGGAATATATAAAATATCACCCTGCTCCAAAATTACATTTTGGAAAGTGTCTGGATTCAGCACCACCTGTCCCTTAGGTTCAACTTGACGTGCTTTAGCAATGAATTGTTTTACCAGTTCAGCATCACGCAAACGTAAAGCTGCTTCTTCCTGTGTACTTGAACGGGCATTAAATGTTGTTTCTTCCAACTTATCCAAAGCAACATTTAACATCTCTTTTTGTCGCTTGGCCACAGAAGGACGGAACAATTGCAAAGATTCCACTTCAGCCAAAGCATTCGGTTGTAGCTGCGTCAATACATCACTCAGTTTAGCGCCATAAGGCAATACAACGGCGTGAGCACCATTGTGTGCGCCATCCACACGTACTTGGATCGTACCTGCATAGCGATCAGCCGTTACAGTGACAATATCACCATCCTCAATCATGATATTCGGTGCTTGATTCAACGAATAATATTCACTACGGTATTCTGCACCTTGCCGGCGCTGAATACTGACATTGGTCGCCCCTGGTTTAAGCTTGGCAAATGCCAAAGCCTGTGCCAAGCTAACCGCAGGCGAGTTAAACTCGAAATCATTCTGGTTATAGACTTCACCTGAGACATTAAAGGTATGAGTGCGCTGTCCTACCACAATCACATCCCCATCCCGGAAAGAGAAAGGGCGAATTTGACCTTGTAACAGGAATTCATATAAGTCGACCTGCTGAATCGTTTGGCCATTGCGCATGACTTTAATATCAATATAGCTGCCACGCTCTGGATCCACCCCACCCGCACGGTCCAAGTAAGCAATGACACTATCATTGGCGACACCACCATAATTACCAGGTTGATTGACAAAACCAGTCACCATGACTTTGACAGGCTGAGCTTGCTCAAGGGCTGCATATACCCCAACATTAGAGACATAAATACGGCGTACTTGTGCTTCAACCACCGACTGTAGACTGCCATTCCGAACACCTGCTACTTTGACCGGTCCGACATTCGGAATAAAAATATTGCCTTGTGGATCGACGCTTTGAGTGCCGTTAAACTGATAGGCACCCCAGAGGCGTAAATTAATATTATCGCCTGGATTTATTTGATAACTACTATTGAAGGTCGATCCCGCAGTTGAGGCAAAAGCCCCTTTAAAAAGCTGCGAACCAAACATCTTGTTTTGAATTGGATATTTCATTGAGCTGCTTGGAGAAAGCTCAACCACAGACTGGCTGTTTAACAGGGCAGTACTGTTAGCACTTGCTGTATCGAAATTTCCGCCACTGAAGGTCTGAGATACTTCGCTTGGCAATAAACTTGGATCAAATGCATAACCAGCCGTCGCACAGGCCAATGATAAAACTGATAATAACGCAATTTTTTTCATAATTTATTCTCTGTGCTCACGGATAATTGAATGAATCAGTAATCCAATACCAAAAATAATATTCAATAAAATAAATGAAGTCAGACTGATATACACTTTCCGCGGATATAAAGCATCCTGAGCTAAACGCGGTGTCGCAATCACCACCAATTTCTTGAGCTTACGTGAAGCTTCTAAACGCGCTTTTTCCAAAGATACCAAAGAGATTTTATAAAGATCAGCGGCAAATTCAACCTGCGCCTTCAGTGCTTCAAAGTCAGCTACATTCTTATTCAGTTTTAAGTTATTCGGTGAAGTCAGTTTTGAACTTTCAGTATTAATTTGCTGTTGCAAGGCTGCGATTTGACTCTGTAACGCCACTACTTGAGGTGCTTCAGGCGTCAAATAACTAAGTAAAGTGCGCTCTTCAGTTTTCAATTGCGCCAAACTACTCTGTAAACCTGCAATTAGTGTCGCCACCGCTTTGGCTTGTAATTCAGGATCAAAGATTTCATTTTCATTTTGGTACTGGAGTACCGCCTGACGAGCCTCATCTAACTGCGCTGTTGCTTCTGCATACTGTTTCTGTGCAAATACTTGCTGCTCTTGCGCAATGGTCTGGGAAATTTCATTGATAAACTCATCACTTTGCTTTAATACTTCTTGATTGAGTTTCAGTGAGAACTCTGGCGAAAAGCCCTGAGCATGTACATGTAGCATCATGGTTTGCTCATCAAGTTCGACTTTAATCATTTTATTGAAATATTCAACCAGGTCTTCTACTGAAGCATCTTCCGACAATGCAAAAATCGGATCACGAACCGATGAAAACTCCTGACGTAAATTCAAGGTTTGATCTAACTGCTCAATCATATCGCGAGAGCCAATATACTCTTTGAGAATCTGAGAGTCTTCACGACTGGTATTGGGCACTCCCAACAAAGCTCCTAATCCTGCAGTATCGGCCACTGGAGTATCAGCCACTTGCTTTACCAGCAATGTAGAAGAAGACTGATAACGATCTTTAGCAAAGGCAAAAAGATAAAATACAATAACCAATACCGGAATGAGAACACAGCAAGTATAGGCAATCCAAAGCCGCTTATTTATTTTAGCTTGCATACGCTTTATATACCTCTACTGCATCTTGCACATTATCGAAATATTCTGCTTTGCCATCTCGCACCAGGAAAGCGACATCACAATTGCGGGTCAAATCTTTTAAATCATGGGAAACCATAATGATATTTGAGTTTTCTTTGAGTTCGTCGAGTAAAGCCTGACTTTTTTTTCGGAAAGAAGCATCTCCTACCGCCCCGGCTTCATCGAGCAAATAATAATCAAAATTAAAGGCCATGCTTAAACCAAAACCAATCCGGCTACGCATACCACTCGAGTAACTTTTCATCGGCATATCAAAGTATTTACCAATTTCAGCAAACTCTTCAACAAAATTTACCACATGTTCAACTTCTTCATGACTATTGACATAAAGTCTGGCCACAAAACGTACATTTTGCCGAGCCGTTAAACTTCCCTGGAAGCCCCCTGATAATGCCACCGGCCAGGAGATGGTCTGGTTGGTAATTACTTTACCAGAATCGGCATAGTCAATTCCGCCAATGACACGCAGTAAGGTACTTTTACCAGCCCCGTTTTTCCCCAAAAGGGCCACACTTTTATTTGCAGGTAAAATCGCATTGAGATCTTTAAATACATAATGCCGACCTTTCGGTGTGGCATATGATTTGGTTAAATTTTTTAATTCAATCATTTTGATTTCACCATACGGCGTTCAAAGCGTGTATACAGGAGCAAGCCTATAAATAAAGAAATAATCATCCATATCATGAAGTAACTTAGACTAATTCCTGGCACTAAACTATAAGTAGGCGCAACTGCATGGCGCATTAACTCAAAGATATGAATCAATGGGTTATATAATAGATATTCGCGGTATTGTACTGGAATGATATGGATGGAATATAAAATACCAGACAGCAAATAAAGGATTAAAAAGAAAACCGAAAGAAATTTACCCACTTCTTTGGAAAAATCGCCAATCACAATAAAAATCAGGCTACACGCCAGCATAAATATAAATAAGAGCGCCCAATAGCCTAGAAGTTGCGGAATTTGTTCAAAACTGATGTGATAGCCAAACCATACAAAGGCTGCAGTAAAAGCAATATAAGCAGTAAATTTCAGCAGAAATTCGAGAACATTTCGTGCAAGCAAGGCATCAATCGGCTTTACCGGGCGATAGCTAAACAAACCTCGGTTAGATTCGGTAGCGCTAATCCCCAGTGTCACGCCTGTTCTAAACATAAAGAATGGAATAATGCCATTAATTAAAAAAACAGCATAATCTATACCCGGTAAAGTTCTTTGCATGACTGTACCAAACAGGATTACCATGATTCCAATGGTCAATAAAGGCTCTAGAAAGATCCATAAATAGCCTAGACGGTATTGACCAAAGCGGGTTTGTAATTCCCGAAGCAATAATGCACGTATCGATGCATACATCACTTGTAAACCACCACGCGCTTTCAATCGTGGGAGTTTTCTTAATGGCATCTGATGTTGTGGTTCCATTGCGATGACTTAAAAACTTATTGTATAAAATTTTCGATATCATACAGCGATCAATAAAGAGAAGAAAGCTAAACTCCTGTAAATCTGTCTGAGGCAACTTAAGTTGTATCCGGCATAATCTACAGATGCTGAAATGAATACCTTTATGATATACAGAGTTTTGCATTTCATTAAAGATATATTCAGCAAACTGACTCAAGAATTTTTTATTTACTGGTCAAAACCGCAGGATCGGTTGCGCATTTTTTACCCACTTTCTTCCAGGGATTATTTCGTTGATATTTTTTTTCCAGAAAGTCCAAACCTGACCAATATAAGGGCACTAAATTTGATCTTAAAAAGGGCAAGGAAAGAGGATCGCCCCCTAACCAGGGCACAAATGGATTTCGACGTGCATAAGCCCATAGTTCGATTCTCATCGAAGGTTTGAGACTTTTTGCTCTGGCATGAAAACCATAAGTATCCGCAATCACCAATGTATTTGCTTTCACCGCAAAAGCTTGCGGTTTCGCATAGCCCAATTCAAGCACTTCTTTTTCAGAGACCCGAAAAGAACCTCGACGCATCATGACATCAGTTTTTGCTGTGATCGACTCAGATTTCCGCTGTTCCCAAGCCAATCGTTCAGGACTTAAATGATGCGACCCTGGTACATAGACGAAAGGCCCCTCGTCTTCAGCAACATCTTCTAAAAATAACCAAGCTTTTGCACTAGAGTGAAAAGTATCGCTATGTAAATTTGTCTGAGGGTCAGTTTTGGCTTTTCTGACATGTGAAAATATCACTTGCAGATAACAGATGGGCTGCACTTTAAAACTGGCAACATAATTCAGCAGGTTTTTCCATTCATCTGAATGTAGGAATTGTTTGGTCACGGGCATATGCTTCAAGGTTTTTCCATCTAATGCCATACGGCGAGTGACCGTATCCCCTTGCAATGTTTCCCGGGTTTCCAGCGGAGTCGTCAATAATTCTTGTTTTAATTGAGCAAACTCATCTGCAGCCAAAAAGTTTTCCCTGAATATAAAGCCATTTTTTTGAAAACTTTCGACATCTGCCGGCTGAATGAACTTTGATAACTTCAATCTACGTTGTACTGCCATTTTTGCGGCAAACTGAACCCGGAAACGGTGTAAACCAAGTTGATTTAATTTGGAATTCCCTAATATAGAATTAGATTCGAAGGATTTGGACTGTGTCATCAAGGCCATACTGTCGCATATAAATTTTCCTGGAGATTGAACCAATATCTTGCCCAACTCCTGAGCTGCAGCTATTTGTTTTTGCTGATCCAGTTTTTTAATATTTTCAAAGACATTTTTTTTAAAGAAGTTCAATTGAAGTAACCCTGTTCTGTATTGGATCAATATTTGAAAAAATTATAACCAAAAACAAACTCGCTCGGTAAAACTTCTATCCAATCATTTTCTAGCTTAGCCAACCATCCTATAAAACCGTCTTTTATCAAGTTCGGTGTGTGAAATTCGAGTTTCCTTTCCCGCTCCGGGTGGATCTCCACAAGGTGCAAGGCCAAAAGCGCTCATCTATCGTGATCCTGACCCCAACGAATTCTCAACAGTTAGCTCACATCAACATGAAGCTTGGCTGATCAAATTTCCCGCTCAGCAAGAGCATCCTGAAGTTTGTGCAATTGAAGCTGTTTATGCAGAATGTTTGCGTCATTGTGATATTGACACCCCTGATACTCAATATTTTACTCTTCCGAATGGATTAACCGCATTTGCATCAAAGAGATTTGACCGCCACGATGGCATGTGTATCCCTATGCAAAGTTTAGCGGCCTTCACCGGAGCTGATTTTAAATCACCAGGGAGTTTAGACTACAGTAACTTTCTTCGCGCTGCACACTTTTGCACCAATGATGTTCGCGAAAAAGCAATTGCATTCAAGCGAGCTGTTTTCAATGTAGTCTTCAATAATCGAGATGATCATTGCAAAAACTTTTCATTTCTGATGTCCCAAAATGGGCAATGGAAACTTTCCCCTGCCTATGATGTTACTTTCTTTGAAGGGCCAGGTGGGGGTTATGTTTCGCCTTTTGAGTTTGAAGCAATGTACTATGATAAGATTAACACGTTAGGTCAGGTGACCTAACTTAAATAAAAAAGTCTCTGACAAACCCAGTACGGTTCAAAAGTGCTCTTTCAAAACTGTGAACAAAAAACCGTGTAGATGATGCTCCAGAGTATCAATCATACAAGATAAAAAAAACTCCAAAACAAAAGATAGTATTAGCTACTACTAAGTGGCTTATGTTAAACAAGATCAGCTTGCCTAGATCCTAAATATTGATGCCGCGGAGCCTGTTAATAATTTCTGTCATTGCTTCTTAATAAAAAAGCAACTAATATGCTTCTTACACCACCAAAAAGCAATAAATATGTCTACACTAAATAAGTCTTTACTACAGCAAGTCAAAAAAAGACGAACCCTATTGGGTTTAAAGCAAGTTGATATGCAATCACGTACAGGCATTTCAAGACAGCAGTACCAAAAACTGGAAAGTCAAGGCAATCCTCGATTAGATACCTTAGAAATTATTGCGGCAGGACTAAATGCTCAACTGATGCTCATCCCAGATGATAAGGTTCATTTGATTAGACAATTATTGAATGATGAAATTAAAGTCACTATTGAAGATCAAGATGACTTAATGTCTAACCCATGGAAAGGTCTTCTCGGAGGAGAGGAACCATGAATACTGTTGCCGTCCTGAAATTAACATTACATCATGTTGTCGTTGGATACTTGGCAGGATTTCAGAGCGGAAAAAATATTCTGGTTTTCACAGATTCTTTTCACTTGGATCAGCAACGTCCGACCTTGAGCTTGCTTACTTCCCCTTTATATCCTCAAGCGGATAAGATTTTAGAAAAGACCTATGTTACACATCAGCGCTTACACCCCTTGCTATCAAATCTGCTACCAGAAGGTGCATTACGCGAACTCATAGCACAAAGCCTCAAAATACATATAGACAATGAATTTCAGTTATTGGCAGCTTTAGGTCATGACTTACCTGGGGCACTGATTGCAACCCCAGTAGATCCAGAAGAAATCCCAGATGAAATAAAATTCAAATTGCAGATCTCTAATCCAGATCAGATCTTAAAGCAAGAGATCCGAACAGATAATAAGTTTTCCTTGGCCGGCGTCCAAATGAAGTTTTCCATGAAAGCCAAAGATGGGCGTTTTACACTAGTCCAGGCAACGGAATCGTCTCTACTCGGGGACTGGATTGTCAAAACTCCTTCTTCCAGACATGCTTTTGTTCCGCTAAATGAATATTCTATGATGAGCCTTGCAAAAATGGTCGGAATAGATGTCCCTGAGATTCGCTTGGTGGATATGGCACTCTTACAAGACCTTCCACCATTAAATTTACCCCAAGAGGAATATGCTTTTGCAATCAAAAGATTTGATAGACAGAATACTGCTGATACTACAGAGCTTATTCACATCGAAGACTTTGCTCAGATCTTCGGTGCATATCCACAGCAGAAATACAGCACCACAAATTATGAGCAGATAGGAAAGATCATTTATCAATTTTCAGATAACAAAATTTTTGATATTCAGCAATTTGCCAGCCGCTTACTTGTCAACATTTTGCTCGCCAATGGAGATGCACACTTAAAAAACTGGAGTATGATTTATCAGGACAAAAGAACACCAAGATTATCTCCCGCATACGATATATTGATGACTAGTGTATATGTTGAAAATGAGCGTCATTTCGCATTGAATCTTACCAAAAATAAAGATTGGTATTTAGCTGAGATGAAACACTTTGAAGAATGGGCTGAAAAAGTCGGTGTTCCATGGCGTGTTATTGAAAAACAACTTCACGCGATCATGGACAAAGCACGGTCAGTATGGCCAGTGCTATTACTAGACTTACCTATGATTCCTGCTCATAAAGAAAAATTAAGAGAACATTGGAAAAAATTGCATCCAGACTTTCAGATACTTACAGATGATTAGGGTAATCTGAAACCAAACTAAAATTTCTCAAACAAGTTCATCACGTCATTTTCCGTCAGTTTCGCTTCGCCTTCATGATCTGTACTTAGAATAGAGTGTGCCAGTTCTGCTTTATTTTGCTGTAAGGCAAGAATTTTTTCTTCTATGCTTTTATTAGTAATCAGCTTATAGACAAATACCGGCTTGTCCTGTCCAATCCGCCATGCACGATCTGAAGCTTGATCTTCAGCAGCAGGGTTCCACCATGGATCATAGTGAATGACCGTATCTGCGGCAGTTAGATTCAAACCGACCCCTCCTGCTTTCAGACTGATTAAAAATACCGGCACTTGTCCAGACTGAAACGCTGTAATGACTTCATCTCGCTTTTTGGTCTTTCCAGTCAGCTTCACATAGCCAATTTCTGCGTGATGGAACTGTTGTTCAATCAGTTCCAACATTGAGGTAAACTGAGAGAAGATAAGAATTTTTCGCCCCTCTTCCACCATTGGAACGACCATATCCATCAACTGTTCAAGTTTGGCAGAATGCGCCTGCCCAATTTTCACTGAATCCAGCTTTAGTAAGCTAGGATGGCAGCACACCTGACGTAGCTTCAGTAAGGCATCTAAAATTTGAATTTGACTACGTTTAAAGCCTTTTTCTGCCACAATTTTCTGAATGCTTGCCTGCATCGTGGCACGAACAGCCTCATATAACTTGGATTGCTGGTCATTCATATCAATATTGACTTCAATCGTGGTTTTTTCTGGCAACTCTTTGGCTACGTCAGTTTTCAAGCGACGTAAAATGAAGGGCTTAATCCGGTTGACCAACTTTTGTCTTAACTGCTCATCACCGCGCTTTTCAATCGGATGACGGTACTTTTTATTAAAAATTTCTTGTGAATATAAAAATCCTGGCATCAGGAAATAAAATAGTGCCCACAGCTCACCCAAATGATTTTCCATAGGTGTACCGGTTAGACATAGACGATGTCGCGCTGTTAATTGCCGTACTACCTGTGCAGCTTTGGCGCGCGGATTTTTGATATTCTGCGCCTCATCCAAAATGAGTTGATGATATTCATATTGCTTTAGTTGCTCTTCATCTCTCGCCAGAAGCGGATAGGTGGTTAACACAATATCATAGTGCGGAATCTGCTCAAAATACTGATGGCGATCGGGCCCCTGTAGCAGCAATACCTTGAGCTCTGGGGTAAATTTCTCCGCTTCTTTGAACCAGTTATGCATCAGCGATGTGGGTGCAACAATTAAGGCGGGACTATCCTGCAAATATCCAGCCTGCTTTTCCATGAGTAAATGGGCTAAAGTTTGTGCTGTTTTCCCCAAGCCCATATCATCTGCCAGAATCCCGCCATGCTGGGTTTCCCTTAAAAACTGTAACCAGCCTAAGCCCTGCTGCTGGTATAGACGCAACTCCCCCTGAAAACCTTGTGGTGTTGGCAGTTGTTGCTGATAGCCTTGTTTGAATTTATGTACAAATTTCTGCAGGCGATCACTGACCTGCCATGTCATCCCAAGATTATGCTGCAATTCTAATAATTGACTCGCATCATAGCGATCAATACTGCGCTCTTCTTGCTGTAAAATGCTCTGCAAATGCAATAATACCGGCTTAATATCCCTAGCGGATAGCGCCAAATCAGGTTGATCAACTGCAGTTTTCACGGTGAAAATTTGACTGTCATGCAGATGAATAAAAGTCCGCGGATCAAGTAAATCAGGATTTACTCGCACCAAAGCTACGAGCGCATCAAGTAAATTATAAGAATTGCCTGCACTGTCTTGAACCGTCGCCCCGATATTGAACCAGTCCTGCTGGCCTTCAGATTCAGTGATAGAAATATTTAAATTTTCGACATATTGCAGGTTAAAGGGGCTGTTTTCCAGATGCTCTATCTGCCAGCCCATCAACTCAATTTGATTGATGGGCATCAGCTGTTTGATCCAGTCTCCATAGAAAGCAAAAACCATAGAATCGAGACGTTGTTTATCCAGTTTTAATTGCTGGTCATAACTAAGATCTTTCACCCACTTCAGTGATTCGACCAATAGCTGTAAACGCTGGATTGACTGTTGTTCCTGAACTAAGTCCCGAAGCTGTCGCACCATTTTGTCATGCTGCTCACCAATGAAACTGTCACCTGATGTACCTGCTTTAATTCGCCCGCCTGCATAGGAGAATTCAATTTCAGCACAAACAGATTCTTCCCATTTCCAATCAAATTTATCTAAAACACCGAAGCGTAAAATTGGCTGGGGACTACCCTCAAGGACATCAATATGCTGAATAGACTCGGGCTGAGGCAGATTTTTCACGTCTGAATATTGATGAGTCAGTTTCTCAAACTCTGGCAAGAGCATAGATGGAAGATCAGGCATCTGTAAAAAATGGTACAGAAGATTTGCCGTATATTCACCATATAACTGGCCCACCGTGTTCTGTTGAATATCCACATAACACGGTGGCTGGCTAGCGAGAATTTGGATATGTGGATTTGATTTTAAATCGAGTCGAATATCACCATTGACCAATTCAATATTTAAATGCTCTGTCTGTTTGTTTACACCTTGTTGCCAGATCAGTTCGATGTGATAGCCTTGTTCTGACCATTGAAGTGCAGTATGGCTCTTTTTTTGCCAGTACACATCGCCACTTTGAATAAAAGATTTGAAATGCTCCAATAAAATTCCGGAGATATCAAGATTGCTTTGATAAAAACGTTCGTCACTGTTTATTTTGGCATAATAATAAATCTGGTTAAATAATTGTCGTTTTTGTTCAGGTAAAGTCAGATGCTTTCTGGTGATATTTTCATATTGGGTATAATAACTTTCCCCCGCAATTGAGCCGTTTTTATTGCGTCTGGCCTTCTGAACATCAACTGTCAATTTCTTTAAGCTGACAGACTGATCTAACAGGTAAATTAAATAATTGTTTGTTTTGACAGATTGCTCTGGTTCAGTCTGTTGTAAATACCGTTTAAAATCATTCAACCAGCGCTGTGCCTGATCATCCCCCCGTAGGCGTTTTGCGATTCCCTGCGGAGATTGAGAGTCAGCATAACGCTGCTGAAATTCCTGGCGATATTCCTGAAAGAATAACCGCGCTAAAGCAGCAGCATGTTTACAGTTATATCCAACCGGACAAGTGCAGTCGTCATCGATTAAACGGTCTTTTTGGGGATTATAGGTAATTGCAGTATCGTAATAATCTGTCCCTTCAATTTGGGCATACATCGTAACCCCGTCTTTTTCCTCAAAGAACTCAATCGTTTCCCTATCAATGCGTTTAGCATAGCTAAGACTGCGCTGAAGAGTTGCTGTACTAAAGCGAGATAGAAAATTGATCAATGAGGACATAATTACCAGACACTAAAAATGTTTATACAATTATAACGGACAAAGGTATCATTTCAGAATATTAGCCGAACGGCCCAACCTGAGCATAACTTGGATTCACTCAAAAGGAATATTGTAAATAAAGACTACTTTTTGCATAAACATTCAAAGCCAAACCTCAATATGTCTACATCATCACAGCATGCATTTCCCACACATATTGACTGCGCATCAATTGCTTTAATTGTTTAAGGTCTTGATATTTTTCCAGTATCTCTTGCGCTCGAGCTAATTTTTGTTGAACATGTCGATAGTCTTGCTCATATTTTCGATACAAATCCTGCACTTTAATTTTACGGTTAGAATATAAAAACTGACTCCAATTAAAAGAGTAAATAATGTCATCTACTTGCATTTGCAAAGTTTCTAACTGTTCTTCTAAAAGCAGGTTATACGCTTTTAATTGTTGATTGGCGAAAGACAAATTATGCTGCTGACCCAACTGAATTTGCAAATTTAACAATGTCAATAAATCATTGGCTTCATAAGCCTGATTGGCTTGCTGCATCAATACGGTTTTTTCTTGTTTTTTCTGCTCATCTTGCTCACGATCTGGGTGAATCCACGCTGTAATTTTTAAGTAAATCGCTTTAATGGACTGATTTGCTAGTTTCTTGGCTTCTTCACGCTGTTGCTGTTTTTTTGCTGCTTTGGCTTTTTCACGGGCAATTTGCTGTTCGGCAAAAGCTTTTTGCGCACTACTCAACTGACTTAAAAAATCCAGCTCCTCTTGTTCTTGCATTTTTTGTTCAAATTTTTTTATAAAGTCATCTAAATCTAATGGATCATGCTGAAAATCAAAAAAATCTATATCTAGGTCATATTCTTCACAAAGAAAATGCTTCAAACTTTCTAGCTTGAGCTGTGCCAAGCACTCTTGTTCAAACTCATCATGTTCAAAACTATTTTGTTCACATTGTTCAACATTTTCGTCTTCTGACTCTGTTGCTGTTTTAGCTTCAGATCTTAAATCCACATCATCTGTGTCTAGCAATTCAATATGATGCCCATAACTGTTCAGCAATTCTGTTAAAAACTGAACTTGTTCGGTAGACATCTGCTGCGAATCCAAAAGTTGTAAACTGAGTTGCTCAATTTTTTGATCCAGCTTAGTTTGCTGGGCTGCCGTCACTTTTTGTTGTTTTTGCTGAAGCAATTGTTGAATTTGCTGAAATATAACTTCACGCAATTGCGCATAAGTCGGTAAAATTTCACGGCTGGCACGTGCCTGAATATCGGCTTGTGCGGTCTGCCATTCATTCAAACGTAGCTGTTCCTGCTCAATTTTTTGGCATAGTTTCTGAAATTTTTTCTGTGGCGCAGAAAGTTTCTGCTCTGGCTCTAAAGTACTTTTCTGTAATTCCATCTTCAATCATATCGAACACATAAGTCTGAGCCGTATTTTAACCAACTTCTTACTCAAGAAAAAACACCCTTGCCCATCACCACATCTTTTCTCATCCATAGTCTTTGACCTGAAACATCTTCAAGCAATTGATCTTCCATTCTATACAGCACATTACACACAGTTCGATTATCATAGGCAGCAATACGATTTTTCCAAATATTTAGGACAATACATGAGCACATTAACCTGTTTTAAAGCCTATGACATTCGCGGAAAATTGGGCACAGAACTCAATGAAGAGATTGCCTATAAAATTGGTCGTGCTTACGGACAAATTTACCAACCTAAAACCGTTGTAATTGGCTGCGATATTCGCCTTAGCAGCGAAGGCTTAAAGCAGGCCACCATTCGTGGTTTAAATGATGCAGGGGTCAATGTGCTCGACTTGGGAATGACAGGCACAGAAGAAGTCTATTTCGCAGCCTTTCATTTAGACGTGCAAGGTGGCATTGAAGTAACTGCCAGCCATAACCCCATGGACTACAACGGCATGAAGTTGGTACGCGAAAATGCGCGCCCGATTAGTGCCGATACCGGCCTAAAAGACATTCAGGCTTTGGCAGAATCAGGCGAATTTACCCCAGTTGAGCACAAAGGTAGTACTCAAAGCTACAATATTTTGCCTGAATTTATTGAACATTTAATGACGTATATCGAGCCTAGCAAAATTCACCCAATGAAATTGGTCATGAATGCAGGCAATGGCGCTGCAGGGCATGTGGTCGATGCAATTGAGCAAAAATTCAAAGCCCTGAATATTCCTGTTGAGTTTGTCAAAATTCATAATGATGCCGATGGCACCTTCCCCAATGGTATCCCGAATCCAATTTTAGTGGAAAACCGTGATAGCACCCGCAATGCCGTATTAGAGCATCAAGCCGACATGGGCATTGCATGGGATGGTGACTTTGACCGCTGCTTCCTGTTCGATGAAAAAGGCCAATTTATTGAAGGTTATTATATTGTTGGCTTATTGGCGCAGGCATTTTTACTCAAGCAAGCAGGCGAAAAAATTGTACATGACCCGCGTTTGGTCTGGAATACCTTTGATGTAGTCGCGCAATATCAGGGTGAAGCGATTCAATCTAAATCTGGACATGCCTTTATTAAAGATGTAATGCGTGAACACAATGCCGTTTACGGCGGTGAAATGAGCGCACACCACTATTTCCGTGATTTCGCCTATTGTGACAGCGGCATGATTCCATGGCTATTGGCGGTTTCGGTATTGTCTGAAACAGGAGAATCGCTATCGAGTCTGGTCGAAGAAATGATTGCCAAATTCCCATGTTCGGGGGAAATTAACTTTAAAGTGGCCGATACTCAAGCCACCATCCAAAAAATCTTTGAGCATTATGCTAGCCAAAACCCAGCAATTGACCAAACCGATGGCGTGAGTCTAGACTTTGGTACATGGCGTTTTAATGTGCGTGCTTCAAATACCGAGCCTTTATTACGCTTAAATATTGAAAGCCGTCGTGACCACAACCCACGCCCGATGCAGGATTATGTGGATGAGTTGACGCAACTCATTCAAGCTTAATCTGAAAAATCAAAGCAATATAAAAATGGGAGTCAAAACTGACTCCCGTTTTTATGCTCTAAACCTTGTGGCTGAGTGTATAGCTAGAATCATTCATCTTGACGATAACCATTCGGATTCTGCTTTTGCCAGTTCCAACTATCGGCCAACATATCTTCTAAGCCATATTGTGGAGTCCAACCCAGTTCTTGCACGGCACGACTATTATCTGCAAAAGATATCGCCACATCACCTTCACGACGTGGTCCAAACTCAAATGGAATCTGCACACCATTGACCTGTTCAAAAGTATTCTTCACTTGCAGCACCGAAATCCCATTACCCGTACCAATATTCCAAGCACGGCAACCCTGTGCAGTCAAACGGTTATTCAAGGCACATAAATGCGCATTGGCCAAATCGACTACATGAATATAATCGCGCACGCCTGTACCATCTGGCGTAGCATAATCCTGCCCAAAAATTGACAGTTTTTCACGACGTCCCACCGCTACTTGGGTGACATAAGGCATTAAATTATTTGGAATACCTTGTGGGTCTTCGCCAATGCAGCCACTTTTATGTGCCCCCACAGGATTAAAATAACGCAATAGCGCAATCGACCAACGTGCATCGGCAAGGGCTGCTTTTTGTAAAAGCTGTTCCACAATCAGCTTGGTATAGCCATAGTTATTGCTTGGCATACCCGTTGGCATCTCTTCATTCAACGGCGAAATATTGGATTCGTCATATACTGTAGCCGATGAACTAAACACCAGTTTAAACACATGCGCGCGTTGCATCGCCTGGATCAAGCTAATTGAACCCGCAATGTTGTTGTCAAAATAGCTCAGTGGAATTTGTTGGCTTTCTCCCACTGCTTTGAGTCCTGCGAAATGAATCACTGCATCAATTTGATGTTCCGCAAACAGGGCATCCAAAGCAGCGGCATCACGAATATCGCCCTGAATAAAATACAAGGTTTTGCCAGTCAGTTGCTGCACCCGCGCCAATGACTCTGCCGAGCTATTAGATAAATTATCTAGCACCACCACGCTGTGCCCTGCATTCAGCAACTCAACACAGGTATGTGAACCGATATAGCCCGCACCGCCTGTGACTAAAATATTAGCCATCTATTTTTCCTAATAAAATTTTTAATAAACCTTGGGTCGATGCATCGAGTGCCGATAAATCCTGTTGCTGCCCATTTAAAATAGGCAAGAGCTGATTGGCAATTTCCTTGCCTTTTTCTACGCCCCATTGGTCAAAAGGATTGATATTCCACAGCACCGATTGCACAAAGACTTTATGTTCATACAAAGCAATCAACATGCCTAAGCTATACGGATTGAGTTCTTGCAATAAAATACTGCTACTTGGCTGATTACCACTGTACTGCTTATATGCCGCTAAGCCATCTAATTCCTGCTGATCTAATGCCTGATTACCAAAGGCCAAAAGCCGCGACTGTGCCAAGCAGTTGGACAAGGCCAAATGATGCTGCTCTACCAAAGCCTCAGCATTTTCCGCATAGGTAAATTGATTGGCATTATAACGCTGCACAGGGGCAATAAAATCACAGCTGACCGCATGTGTCCCTTGATGCAACAATTGATAGAACGCATGCTGTGCATTCGGCCCGACCTCACCCCAAACAATCGGGCAAGTATCGACGCTCACCGCCTCGCCATTACGCTGAATCGACTTGCCATTCGATTCCATTTCTAATTGCTGTAAATACGAAGCGAAGTATTTTAAACGTCCATCATAAGGCAAGACCGCATGAGTCTGAATATTCAGGAAATTATTATTCCACACCCCCAGCAAACCCATCAGCACTGGGATGTTCTGATCAAATGCAGCATTTTGAAAATGCTGATCAACCGCATGTGCACCTGCTAAAAACCGCTGAAAACCCGCAACGCCAATGGTCAAAGCTATCGGTAAGCCAATACACGACCATAACGAATAGCGACCACCCACCCAATCCCAAAGCAAGAGCTGATTTTCAGGACAAATGCCCCAAGCGGTCATTTTATCGGCTTTGGTGGATACCCCAATAAAGTGATGTTTCAGAATTTGCGCATGTTTACCCAAGGCTTTTTCCAGCCATTGTTTCACGGTCTGCGCATTGGATAAGGTATCAATGGTGCCAAAAGACTTGGACGAAATAATAAATAAAGTGGTTTCAGGACGCAGACGATGCAGCAATTCGGATAGCTGGCTGCCATCCATAGTTGACACAAAATGTACATTCAGTGGTTTTTCTGTCGCCACTTTAAAATCAGATAAGGCTTGGGTCACCATTAACGGGCCTAAATCTGAGCCACCCACCCCAATATTGACCACATCCTGAATCACTTCACCCGTGGCACCACGGTATTGGCCTGCATGGATTTTTTCCACCAAGGCATACATACGCTCAAGCTGGGTATGGACTTGCTCAGTCAATGCAGCGTAAGCATCGGTCTGTTCGGAAGCGCTTGCTGCTGTGCTGGTCGCAGGCAAACGCAAGGCCCAATGCATCGCATCGCGCTGTTCGGTATAGTTGATTTTCTCTGAGCCAGTTTCTGTTGAAAATAAACGTCCAATCCACTCAGCAAGCTGACTCTGCTGTGCAAACTGAACTAGGGTTTGCAACACCTTGGCATCAATCCTATGCTTGCTATAGTCAAACAGCACACTGTCCAAAGCCACCGAGAAACGCTGAAAACGCTGCGGATCTTGAGCAAACAGCTGATTTAAATGCAGTTGCTGAAACTGCTGCTGCAATTGTTGTAACTGCGGCAAGGCATTGTCATTTGGAGAAATCGAGCTTTGCGTCTGTGGCATTGTGCTACGAATCATTAGCGCCCCACTCCCATATAAGCAAAACCTTGTGCCTTCACAAATTCAGGATCATAAATATTGCGACCATCCAAAATCAGTGGATGCTGCATCTGCTGCAACAAAGTTGGATAATCCAAACTCCAATATTGTTTCCACGCGGTCAGCACACATAATGCCGATGCACCTTCTACCGCTTGATATTGTTCTGCGCATAAAATCAGATCATCACGCTGACCATACTGTGCCACAATTTCAGGCAAGGCTTGTGGGTCATGCAATTTGACCGTCACACCCTGCGCCCACAACGCAGGCAACATCACATGAATGGGAGAATGTTGCACCCGTGCGGTATTTTCTTTAAAGGCCGCGCCCCAAATCGCCACAGTTTTGCCGTTTAAATCGCCCTGATAATAATTCCAAAGCTTTCTAAACAAGAGTTCTTTTTGTTGTTCATTAATGTCCCAGACCTGCGCCAACAGCTGACTTTTCACCCCTGTGGTGGAGACGGTACTGGCCAGAGTCTGAATATCATGGCTAAAGTTTTCACCACCAAAACCGGCGCCTGGATACATATAGGACGCACCAATCCTGCTATCAGCCGCCATGCCTTGACGTACATGCTCAATATCAATCCCGAGTTTTTCTGCCACCACTGCCAAGTCATTGATATAACTGATACGGGTTGCCAACATGCCTGAAATACTCAGTTTGGTAAATTCTGCATCCAACACAGGCATAAACAGATATTGCTGCGCACGTGGGAATAAGGGGCGGAGTAATTCTTTAAGTTTGACTTGCGCACGTTCATTTTCACAACCCACCGTGAGTTGCTGTGCGCGGGTCATACTTTGAATGGCATTGCCCTCTTGAATCATGTCGGGCAAATAAATCCAGTCATCTTGTGGCAAGATTTTTTGCAGGCGCTGTGTGCCATTTAAACCCAAAGTCGAGGCATTGATCATCAGTTTAGGGTGAATGATCGGACGTTGTTGCAACTGCCGCAAAACAGTTAAGGCGTGAGCTTCTTCAGTCGGGTTCAAACTGAGTAGATACACATCCACATCTAAAGGCAATGCAGCAAAATCACAATAGTGTAAAAAGCCCTTACTGCATTGTTGTTGTAATAACAGGCTCAAGGCTTGGTCTTGAAAGCTGAGATGTTGCTGTTCGAGTGGATGGGCAGCATCCTGAAAGATATCACACCAATAGACTTGATGCCCACATTCTGCCAAGAGTGCAGACATCACGCCTGCATAGAGGGTTTTTCCGAAGACTGCGACTTTCAAAATATGTTCCTGCGTATTGGGTTAACAGTGTTATTTTATTTCTATTAGAGAGGAATTTTCATCACCCTCAATTTTTACACCTTAAGACTCTAGCTTTAATTCTTGAATCAAGGCTTTGAAATCATCCCCTAATTTTGGATGATCCACCCCATAATGCAATACCGCTTTTAAATAACCCAACTTACTGCCACAGTCAAAAGTCTGACCTTGCATACGGTAAGCTTCGACCACACTGTTTTGTTGCAACATGGCAATGGCATCAGTCAATTGAATTTCATTGCCTGCCCCTTTAGGGGTGTTTTCGAGCAAAGTCATAATTTCTGCAGGCAAGACATAACGCCCCACCACCGATAAATTAGAAGGTGCCGTGCCTACTGCGGGTTTTTCGACAATGCCCTGCATCACGGTACTTTCACCTTCAGCAGGTGCTGCAGCTACATCCACAATACCGTATTGATCGACCAGATGATCTGGTACTGCTTCAACCATAATCTGTGCAGCGTTGCTTTGCTCAAAACGCTGAATCATGCGTGCCAAGTCATTTTGTGCAGCATCATCTTTAACCAATACATCGGGTAACAGCACTGCAAAGGCGTCATTGCCCACTACAGATTTAGCACATAAAACTGCATGCCCTAAGCCTAAAGGTTGTGACTGACGTACACTCACAACACTGACATGTGCAGGTAAAATTTCGGTAATTTCTTTGAGCAAATCCAGTTTTTGTTTTTGTGCTAATGTGGTTTCTAGCTCAAAGTTACGGTCAAAGTAGTTTTCAATGGAGGCTTTAGAGGAATGGGTCACCAAAATAATTTGTTCAATCCCTGCTGCAATTGCCTCGCGCACTACATATTCAATCGCAGGACGATCGACCACGGTCACCATTTCTTTGGGAATGGCTTTACTGGCAGGCAGAAAACGGGTGCCTAAACCTGCAACGGGTAAAATGGCTTTTTTAATCATCTCAGATATCTAATTTTACACAAATTTTTTAGTTAAATTTTACTCATCAACAAGTTGAACTGACTTACTTCAACTTAGTTTTTGAAATTTAGTTCACCTTAACTTCTGTCCCACGTGCATAACCATCCACATAGTGTTCAAGCTGTGCTAAAGCCCAGTCGATATCACTTTGAATTGCAGTTAAGTCATGCATACGCTCGAACACCATCAGCAATTCATCCAACGGATACATTTTTTCATAAGAACGCAAAATACGACTGTGCTGGGTCACTTCGGTATTATCGGCATCAATCAACAATTCTTCGTAAAGTTTTTCGCCTGGGCGTAAGCCTGAATATTGGATTTCAATATCACCTTCCTGACTGCCTGTTTCCCGTAATTTTAACCCACTCAGCGCAATCATTTGACGGGCCAAATCCTGAATGCGTACAGGTTCCCCCATATCCAGCAGGAATACATCGCCCCCCTGACCTAAAGCACCCGCCTGAATCACCAATTGCGAGGCTTCTGGAATGGTCATAAAGTAACGGGTGACTTCAGGATGAGTCACAGTAATGGGCCCACCTTTGGCAATTTGCTGTTTAAACAACGGCACCACCGAACCCGATGAACCCAAAACATTCCCAAAACGGACAATGCTAATTTGGGTCTGATCTTGCGCTTCTGCCATCGCCTGACAATACAATTCTGCCATACGTTTAGACGCGCCCATGACATTGGTCGGACGCACGGCTTTATCGGTAGATATGAGTACAAAGGTTTCTACACCTGTTTTGACCGCTGCATTTAAGCTAAATGCCGTACCAATGGCGTTGTTTTTCAAACCTGCCAATGGGTTACATTCTACCAAGGGCACGTGTTTGTAAGCAGCCGCATGGTACACGGTTTGAACCCTATACTGTTCCATCACTCGCTCTAGTTTGGCCTGATCGAGCACTGAACCTAAAATCGGGATAATCGTGACATCGCTATTTAAGCGTAATTCTTTGTCAATGCTATACAACGCAAATTCGGTCAGTTCATAAATCACCAAGGCTTTGGGTTTATTTTTAACAATTTGGCGACACAGTTCAGAACCAATGGAACCACCCGCGCCTGTGACCAAGACCATTTTGTCCTGAATATTTTTAGCCAACAGTTCGGGTACAGGCGGCACAGGGTCACGCCCGAGCAGGTCAATAATATCGACTTCCTGTATATCCGATACGTGAATTTCACCATCGACCAGTTTGGTCAGTCCTGGAATTTCGGTAATTTTAATATGTGCAGGTTCTAAAAATTTGACAATCTCGCTTTTACGCATCCGTCCTACAGAAGGCAACGCAATCAGAATTTCATCGACATTTTTTTTAGCTAACAATTTTAAGGCGCTGTCTGCGTCGTAGACTTTTAAACGTCCCAATTGCTGCCCAGTGAGTGAGGGATCATCATCAATAAACAACACAGGTAAGTGTTCATCGGAATTGTAGAGTGCTGCTGCGATTTGCTGTCCTGCATTGCCTGCACCATAAATCGCTACACGTTTTTTTTGTACATCGGCCTGTAAATAAGAACGCACGATAAAGCGAATAAAACCGCGGCTAAACCAAACCCATGCGAACATGAGAAATCCGAACATGAGCGGAATTGAGGTGGGGATAAAGGCATCGGTAAAGTAAGCCAGCGCATACAACCCTGCCACAGTCAATGAAGTGCCCAACCCCAATTTGACCATAAACAGTTCGCTGTAGGTGCGCACAATAAAGCGATACACCCCAAAAATAAACAGCGATACAACGGCAATCACACTTACCCATACCGAACCAAAAGCCAAGTTGGGCACCACTTCTGCGCCTAAATCAAACTGGCGAATGGCATAACATAGCCACAGTAATACAGGAAATACACAAAAGTCCAGCACCATTAAAAATGCGAGTTTGACTAAGCGGGGGGATTCTACAGCAGGTTCGATAATGGATTTCACGGAATGAGGCTTCTCAATTTTTTACTGAGGATAGATTGGATGAGACATCTTAAAACAACCCTCAGTTCACACTATTTTTATAAAAGTAAGATATATGACTTTGCAATATTTTACTCTATTTTCGATTTAAAGATTAGATGACTCTATCGCACTGCAATAGCCGAATGATGTAAAGCTGCAACAACCAACCTAACGCAGCCCTTTGCGCCCTATCGCAAGATGAAGATCATCACTTGAAGGCTGCATCATAAGTATGGCTTAGCCTGCCATCTTTTGTATCACCTGCTGAATTGCCGCAATGGTTTTTTCTATGCTGTCATTGCTTAAGTTTGGATGTACCAAGAACATTAAACTGGTTTCGCCCAATTGCTGTGCATTTACTAAACGCTGTGCAGGTCGCCATGCTGTACCATCAAAGGCGTGTTCTAAATACACTTCTGAACATGAGCCGCTAAAACAAGGTACATTCAGCACATTGATTTCCTGCATGATACGATCACGTGACCAACCCACAGGTAACTGTTCGCTATTCACCTGGACATAGCACTTGTAATTGGCATGTACATAGTCACTGTCTGGGTAATGCACAGTAAAAAATGGACTGTCCTGAAAGACTGCCAAAATGCGCTGTGCATGCTCGGTACGTTTTTGTGTCCATTCTGGCATGCGCTGTAATTGTATACGTCCAATCACGGCTTGCATTTCCATCATGCGCCAGTTGGTGCCAAAAGAGTCGTGTAACCAGCGGAACCCTGGTGGATGTTGTTTGTGATAAATGCTGTCGTAATTTTTACCGTGGTCTTTGTACGACCACATTTTTTTCCATAGGTTTTCATCGTTGGTGGTGACCATACCGCCTTCGCCACCTGTGGTCATAATTTTGTCCTGACAGAACGACCACGCACCAATATGTCCAATTGAACCTGCAGCTTTGCCTTTGTACATCGCACCATGTGCTTGGGCACAGTCTTCAATCACATACAGACCCTTTTCTTTTGCCAGTTGCATAATCGGATCCATATCACACATCCACCCTGCCAAATGCACACAAATAATGGCTTTGGTCTTTGGAGTCAGTACTGCTTCAATGGTACGGGCAGATATGTTTTGTGAATCGAGTTCTACATCTGCAAAAATGGGGTTGGCACCTGCTGTAACAATGGAGCTTGCCGAAGCTAAAAAGGTGCGTGAAGTGACAATCACGTCATCACCCGCACCAATGTTCAAGGCTTTTAGTGCAACATCCAAAGCGACAGTACCGTTGGCAAGTGCCACGGCATATTGGGTTTGCGCAAATTGGGCAAATTCTTTTTCAAATTCACGGCACTCTTGCCCTGTCCAGTAGTTAACTTTATTGGACAGTAAAACTTGAGATACGGCATCCGCTTCTTCCTGAGTAAAACTTGGCCATGGTTCAAATGCAGTATTTAGCATGCTTTATCCTAGAATATTAATCGTATTCGTCTTAAAAATTAGTTCTTTTTCAACAATCGCGCAGGGTTACCGACAACGGTCACACCTGCAGGTACACTTTTAGTCACTACTGCGCCCATACCAACCACCGCACCCCGACCAATAACTAAAGGTTGGTCTGGCGTGCCTTGTTTTATCACCGCACCCGCACCAAGATAGGCATGGTCATGAATGTGAATATTGCCATTACACTGAACACCTGGGGCAAAGGTCACAAAGTCACCAATCACACAATCATGTTCTACATAGCTATACAAGTTGGCATGAAAGCATTTACCAATTTTTATATTTGAGGTAATGCTCACAAAAGGGCTGAGTGCTGCACCTGCGGCAATTTCAACCTCATCCATCAGTACGACATTATCTGCCTGAACACTCCAGAGCTCAATTGCATCTTGTTCAAGTTGTATTGAAATTTTTTCACGTACTTTACTATTGGCAATCGCAATCAATACCTGTTTTTGGGTCGCAGGCTGTGCTTTAAATGCCGCATAATTCATGGCACGATGTGAGTTGATGATGGTTTCTGCAACTAAGCTATCATCTATAAATACGATTTCAGCAGAATTTCCCAAACGCTTTAATTGGGCCCTTGCCACTGGCATTAAACTGCGTCCACAGCCTGAAGCACCATAGATTGCATATAGTTCAGTCATGCTGTTGATCCGATTGTGTACCTGTAAATTTAGTCATAGTCGCTTCGCCTGCTTCGTTAATATCATCTTTGGCGAGCACTTTTTTAACCGTTTTCAGCATAATTTTAAAATCTAACCAAACCGATTGATTTTCGACATACCACGTATCGAGTTTAAATTTTTCTTCCCAACTAATGGCATTACGTCCATTTACCTGTGCATGCCCTGTCATACCTGGGCGGACTAAATGGCGTTTGGCTTGTTCTTGGTTATATAGCGGTAAATATTCCATAAGTAATGGCCGTGGGCCAACAATACTCATATCGCCTTTAATCACATTCCACAATTCAGGCATTTCGTCCAGACTGGTAGAGCGCAGCATTTGACCAAAAGGCGTTAGACGTTCACTGTCCGGCAATGGGTTCCCCTGCTCGTCCACAGCATCTTTCATGGTTCGAAACTTGATCATCTCAAAAGGCTTGCCATATAAACCGGGACGCACCTGCCGAAACAAGACCGGAGATCCCAAATTTTTTTTCACTTTGTAAGCAACAAATGCATAAAGTGGTGAAAGCAGGATCAGGGCAATGGAGGCGATGATAATATCGAATAGCCGTTTCAACATAAATCAGTCCACAAGAATTTTTTTATAGAAGTCAAAAACATCTTTAGATGTTTTTTTAACATCCAAAATTTGTTTGAGTTGTTTTGCTCCTTCTTGAGCCATATTAGAAGCATGTTGAGGATTTGATAATGCTTCTAAAATTGCTTCGGCCAAAGCCTTAGGGTTTTCTTTGGGAACTAACCAACCTGTAATACCTGGTTTGACTATATCAGGAAATCCACCAATATCAGTTGCAATAGTTGGCACAGCCATAAGGAGAGATTCTGCCGCACCACCTAAATTCTCAGAATGTGAAGGATGTACCACGACATCTATATCAGGATATAAATCGGGTACATCTGTACGTGTACCTAAAAATAAAATTTGATCACCTAATCTATTCTTGCCATATTCAACAATAGATTGAAAATATTGATCTGCACCCACCCAGGGACCACCAATAATTACACATTTAACATTAGGGTGAGAAGCTATAACTATTTCCATAGCATCTATAAGATCTTCGTGCCCTTTTAAACCACGCGTTTGTCCTAACCATTTTTTTGGTGCATAAGCATACGCAACCATACCAACGACTTTAATATCTTTGGAAATTTCAAATTCTTCTCTTAAAACACCTTTATCTTTTTTCTTATATGTAGATATATCAGTACCATAAAAAGTAGTCATTAAACGATCATGCTTAATACCTGAAGCTAAATAAATCTGTTGAGAAAGATTACAGGTAGGGATCCAATAGTCATATTTATTAGCTAACTTAAGGTCAAGAGCACGAGTTAATTTCTTTTCTAAATGTAAAGGGCCTGGCACTTGGAATATTTTTTTAATTCTTAAACCCTTCATCGCAATACGCATAAATATGGTAGTACCGACAAAATGTGAATGAACTATATCTGGTTTAATTTCTTTCAATAATGAGCGAAATAAACTTATATTAGAAAGAAATAAATTAGGCTTTTTAATTAAAGAGGAAAAATCGACATTTAGAATATGAACTTTAGCACCTTTATCCCTATAATTTTGAGCTAAACCTTGATTATTAGGTAAAACAATATGTATATCACAACCTAAAGTAACTAGTTGCTCAATTTGTTTCAAAGCCCAATTAGCACCAGAAGTAGTTTTAATTAAATGTAAAACTTTCATAACTGAAAACCCACAAAAAATATAATTAATAAAACTAAATTTTACTTTTAGTTTCTTTTATTAAATTTAATTGTTTAACATATTCATTACACACCTCTTCCGGAACAAATTCTTTATTTCTTCTTTTATGTAAAATAGACATCAAACCGAATAAAGAAAAAATTAACACAATAATTTTTTTTAAATTCAATTTAAAAAGACTAAACAAATATTTTCTATAACCAATTATTCCTTTATAGTTATTTTTTATAGCTTTGATTTGTATATTATAAGCCTTTAACATTTTATTTTTATTTACGTTTCCCTCTTCACGATAATAATATAAGTAATCATTAATAAATCCTATATTTAAATCATTATTAATAGCGGCTTTTAGCCATAATTCATAATCTTGAGCTACAACTGTTGACTCATTATAATTATTTCTTTTATACCAAGAACTTCTAGCAAGAATTGAAGCATGAACAATATTAGACTTACATAGAAGGACATCAGTTTTTGAAATTTCTTTATGTGAATAGGTTCTTAGTCCAATCAATTGATCCTTATTACTAATAGAAAGTAGCGACGTTGATACTAAATCGTACTCAGAATGTTTTAAAAGAAATTGTATTTGCTTCTCAATCCGATCATTAGGTATAAGATCATCTCCGTCCATACGTGCAATAAATTCATATTTTGCCTCGTTAATAATTTGATTTAATCTACTAGCTAACTTTTTATTTTCTCCGTCAGAAATTACCCTTATACGTTTATCTTTCTTTGCATATAGTTGCGCTATAGCAAGTGATTGATCAGTCGATCCATCATCAATTAGAATTAATTCCCAAAAGGTATGTGTCTGAGCTAGCACAGAACAAATTGCGGCCTCTAAATATTTTTCATTATTATAAAAGGGTATACCAATAGTCACGTAAATTGGGTTATGCATTAGAAAATCTCAAAAATTGGGTTAATAATATAAGGAGTAAGGTTACTAAACCTATAAGTAGTTAAGCTAAAGTATATCACAGAAAGAATAATAGAAATAAGAGTGATATATATATTATTAATTTTTTTCAAAGCAAATGGAATCAACAAAACCAATACCCATGTAAAATAATTTAATAAGCGCTGAGGACCTGATGGATTTAAGCTTAACATCATTATAGGCAACATAAAAAACACCCCCAAGCAATAAAATAAATAAATTTTATTATAATATTCATCCCTTATATTATAAAATTTATTTAAAATAAATAAAAGAATAGATAATATTAAATAGAAAAAAAAGGTTAAAACACCACCAGAGCTCTCAGAAACTTCTGAGTAAGATTCATATCTATCATTAGATGCAGAAAATACTAAAACCAATATTTCACCAAAAAACAAAGAAGAAAGAAAAGCAATAATAACCTTATATATACTTTTTATATGAAGATGCAATAAAAAATAAAAAGGAATTAAAAATAAAGCAGTGAGATGAAAAAGTGAAGCAAAGAAGCTTATGAATAAAAATGGAAGTAATTTTTTTTCTAATAAATATGGTGTAGCAAGTGTTAAAAATGCCATTGCCATGCCTTGTCTAAGACCATTAAAAAAAAATGTATATGTGCCTAATGTTATAAACAAAAAAATAGAAAAACCATAGTTAACACTATATTTTTTAATAATGATTAAATAAGAAAAAACAATTAACAGAGCAGTGACAAAAAATAATACAAAATATTCAACCTTAAGACTTAGTAATAAAAACTCTAAAACTTGATAACCTAATTCAATATTTTTATCAAATATAAAATACTCAGCATTAATGTTATTTAGAAAGTTCCTAACATAAGTTCTTGAGTCAGTACCTACTTGATAACTCCTTATTCCAGCAAAACCACTTAATAAAAATAAAGGAACAAAAAAAGAATTACGGTTTACTGACTTTTTCTCTACGTAAATCCATATCGTAGTAATAAGTATGAGCAAAAAATAAGGAATCATCTATAACTCTTAAAAAATATATCAGGAAATAAATATGATTTAAAAATTTAAATCTCCTTTTGTAATATAAAAGAGATATACTGTTCAGAAATAGTATTAATATGATATTTTGAACGATGATCTTGATAATTTTTTATAAGATTTTCCCGCATTAATGGATTGATCATTAATTCCTTTAAATAGAATTTATAAGTTTCTTTTTCATACATTGGTATTAAAAATCCATTTTTTTTATTCTGAATTAAATCTGCTGGGCCAGCTGGGCAATTATATGCAATACAAGGCAATGGATATGCTAATGCTTCACTCAAAGCATTTGGAAAACCTTCAGAGAGAGAGGTAAAACAAAAAATAGATCCATGTGCTAAATAACTATCTATATTTTTAACAGCACCAATAAGTTTAACACGATCATTTATCATTAAACTATTAATATAATTTTGTAACAACTCTTTATCTGGTCCATCTCCAATAATCCAAAGTTCCCAATTCTTCTCAATATCAACCTCGTAAAAAATATCAATTAATTCTTTAAAATTTTTAATAGGAATTAATCGACCTACCGAAATAATAATATTACTTTTATTCTTTATATATATATTTTCAATTTCTCTTAATGGATTAGGTATCACAGTTATATTATGATTATAATTTTTCTTTAAAGAGTTTTTTCTTGCTAATTCTGTTTGTGAAATCATACCATTTGCAAATGGATAAATTATTTTTCGTAATAGTTGTGTAATAAATCCTAGTTTTTTATTTGGACTACTTCTATCTGAAATAAATATAGGAATACCTGCTAGCTTAGAACAAACTATTGAAAAAGGGTTAAAAACCTCACTGAATGAAAGCACTACATTAGGTTTTATTTGTTTTAAACTCTTAACTAAATAATAAAATAATTTCATTTTATTTAAAAAGCCTTTTTTATATTTAAAATTTGGCTCAACTATATGCACATTACTATCTATATAGTAAAAACTATCCTTACTTACAAGACAAACAATATACAGACAATATCCTTTACCTACAGCATAATTTGATAGCAAAGAAATTACTCTTTCCATTCCTCCCATTTTTAGAGTTGGAACTATAAAGCATATTTTTTTTTCTCTATTCATAAAAAATTCTCTACTTTAATTTGCTCAATCATCCAACCATATGGATCAATACTACCTTCATGCCATTGTAAGAAATTATCCCAATAACCTGGACAATCTTTATATCCACTCACTGAAAAACCATAACTAATTTCTACAATTAAAGGATTACCATTAATATCAAAAATAAAATCGTAAGCTAAACACTGAGTTTTTAATTTATCACTTATTTCAAAAGCAACCTCTAAACACTTTAAATTAATTTCTGAGTTATTATAAATAATATTACCACTACCCGATGCACGAAAATCATTTTCTCTTACCATTCGCTTAATAGCAAAAGCCTTTCCCCCTATTACAATTATACGTATATCAAAATTGTTATTTGGAATAAATTCTTGAAAATATATATACCCTTTCTCAGAAGGCTGTTTCTTCGAAAAATCTGTACCTATAAAAAAACGACCTAATGCTTTTAATACTCCTAAAAAACTATCATGTCCTTTTTTAAATTTCCCATAACGTTCTTTTAAATTATTAACCTTGTCGAATTGGGAAAAACCTTTCCCAAAAGCCCTATTAATTAAATTTATAGCATCTTTACTATTATTTACTAATTTAACATTCGTAGCACCTGCCCCTCCTTTAAGCTTAAATACTTTAGGGTAAGTAGTCTTTTTAGCCCACTCTAAAGCTAGAGGTTTATCATAAAATACATAACTTGGCACTAAAGGTGCATTTATTGCCTCTAATAAATATTTTTGAGCTACTTTATTATCAAAATGCCACCCTGTTTTAAAATCTGGAAAAACTTTAATACCAGCATGCTCTAATGCAAATAATATTTTTTTTGCAGTTAGGACATCTTTAAATTGACCATGGTGATGATGCCACATAAATATATTACAATCTGAAACCTCTTTAATAATATCATTATTAAATGCATTCACAATTTTATAATCAATATTATTTTTTTTACAATATGCGATCCAACAATCTGAGAACCCACCTTGTCTATGATGAATTGCAATTTTCATTTTGCTAAAATACTCCGTTGTATAGCTTTAGCTTTAAACATAATACATAAACCTAGAATAACTCTTGTTCCTGCAATTACACAAGCTGCACCCAAAAAATTATAAAAATAAATAATTGGAAAAGAAAAAATAAAACCAATGATTGAACATATAATTGTAATATTTCTTAATGATTCTTCAAAGCCGTGAATTATTAAGTAATTCAAACCATAGGTATTTATGAGTGTTTGAAAAATTAAAGAAAATGCAATAATTTGTAAAACTGGTATTGCATTATAAAATTCAGGTGTAAAAAATATTTTAATAATAAAAGGAGCTAAAATAACCAATAAAGTAGAAAATATTACTGTAATTGAAATATTTATTTTTTCAAAAACACTGTGCTTGTTTGATCTTCTCGATAAAAAAGGGAAAAAAACTCGCGATAATATATTAATAAACTGTTGAGCAATATTGGCAAATTTACTACCTGCATCTAATAAACCATTTGCTACACTACCTCCCCAAAAACCAAGCAGTACCGATGAGAAACTATTATAAAAGTTTGGTACAATATTATTAATAAAAACATCTTTACTATTTTTTATAGTCAGCATTATCTCTTTTCTTTTAGGGGGTAATACTTTAACCTGCCATTTAAAAATAATCAAGTAAAATGAAACCACACCTACTAATATTGAGCCTAGACTTAAAAATAAAGGTTGTAAAATGAAATCAGATTTTTCTTTAACAAATAAAAAAATACATATGGTAAAAATAGCTTTAGAAATTAAATCAAAAATTGTAATAAATTTCATTTTTTCTATAGCTTGGAAAAACCAGTCAGCAAATAAAATTTTAGCCGGTACAAGCATAAAGGTAATGAATAATAGTATTTGATTTTCTTTTAGGTAAGGAATAAATTCAGTAAGAATAAAAAGTATAATAAAAGAAACTAAAGCAAGTAAACTTTTAGCCCAAAGTACATTAGAAAAAATTTCAGACACTTTTTCTAAATTATCTCTATTACGTGCTACATCACGGGTAGCAGTATAACTAAAGCCCCAATCAGTAATAGTCTGAAACCAAACTATTACTGCTGCTGCAAAAGCAATTTTACCAAAACCGTCCACCCCTATTACTCGTGCCAAATAAGGAATAGTGAGTAATGGAAAAATATAGCCAGCAATTTGCATTATCATCAAATAACCAAAGTTACTGGCTAAAGCTTTACCATCTTTATTAGCACTTAAACGATTTTTAAGTACCTTAATTCTATTTAGCATATTTACTTACTGAAATTGATATACCAAGGCATGGCTTGATCAATTCCTTGTGCAATTACAAATTGTGGCTGATAAGCTAATAAGCTTTTAATCTTTTCAATACTGGCTTGTGAGTGTCGTACATCCCCTGCACGGAAATCACGATATACAGGCTCTTTCGTATAAGTCACGCCACTTTCATTTAACGCAGCTTTAATGGCGTTAAACAAATCATTCAGTGTAGTACGATCCCCCACTGCCACATTATAAACCTGATTTTTGGCTTCATCATTTTGTGTGGTAGCAGCTAAAATATTGGCTTGAACGGTATTTTCAATAAAACAAAAATCCCGACTGGTTTCACCATCACCATTAATAAAAACATCATCATCTGCAATCATAGCTGCAGTCCATTTCGGAATCACCGCTGCATAAGCACCGTTCGGGTCTTGACGTTTTCCAAACACATTAAAGTAACGTAAGCCAATTGCCTTAAAACCATAAGTCCTTGCAAATACATCTGCGTATAACTCATTCACATATTTGGTTACCGCATAAGGCGAAAGTGGGTTACCAATATTTTCTTCCACTTTTGGTAACGCTGGGTGATCACCATAAGTTGAACTGCTGGCGGCATAGGTAAAGCTAGATACTTTAGCATCACGTGCTGCCACCAACATATTCAAAAAACCTGTAATATTGGCAGCATTTGTGGTAATTGGGTCTGCAATAGAACGTGGCACAGAACCCAAAGCTGCTTCATGCAAGACATAGTCCACTCCTGCACATGCTTTCTGGCAATCTGCAAAATTACGGATATCACCTTCATAAAACTTGAAGTTTGCCCACTGTTCAGGCTTGACCAGACTTTGCACTTCATCCAAATTATGTTGATGACCTGTGGCAAAATTGTCCAGACCTACCACTTTTTGGTTCAGCTTTAACAGGGTTTCCAGCAAATTCGAGCCAATAAAACCTGCCACGCCAGTAACTAACCAGGTTTTGGGTGCTTGTTCTAATTGCTCGCATACAGTCTGATATTGGCTCATTCTTATACAGGTCCCTAAAAATTATAAACGAAGGTCAGATTCAGATTGTTCTAATACATATTTTAAGTCATATAAAATATGTTCTGGTTTGGCTAAAGCACGAATATCTGTAGCCCCCATTGCTTTAAACTGCTCATGTGCAACTGCTAAAATGACGGCATCGTACTGGCCTTGCTCTAGGCTTGAAATTGGGGTAATACCGTATTCATGCTCGGCTTCCTGCACATCGACCCAAGGGTCATACACATCTGCCTGAATATTAAATTCTTGTAGCTCATTCACAATATCAATAATTTTGGTATTGCGAATATCTGGGCAGTTTTCTTTAAAGCTAAGCCCGAGCACTAAAACCTTGGCACCTTCAACCTGGATTTTTTTCTTGATCATGGCTTTAACCAATTGGGTCACTACATAAGCCCCCATACCATCATTCAGGCGGCGACCTGCCAGAATGATTTCAGGGTGATAACCGATAGACTGCGCTTTATGGGTTAAATAGTAGGGATCAACACCAATACAGTGTCCACCGACCAAACCCGGACGGAATGGCAAAAAATTCCATTTGGTACCAGCAGCCTGCAATACTGCTTCAGTATCAATACCCAACTTATTAAAGATTACGGCTAATTCATTAATTAAAGCAATGTTCACATCACGTTGGGTATTTTCAATGACCTTAGCAGCTTCAGCCACTTTTATACTCGCAGCCTTATGTGTACCTGCTTCAATCACAAGGTTATAAACTTGGTCTACAAAATCTGCCACTTCTGGGGTAGAGCCTGAAGTGATTTTTAAAATATTGGTGACTCGGTGTAGCTTATCGCCTGGGTTAATCCGTTCCGGACTATAACCGGCGAAGAAGTCCTGATTAAATTTTAAACCTGACACTTGTTCCAAAACTGGAATACAAGCTTCTTCAGTTGCACCTGGGTATACTGTAGACTCGTACACCACTACATCGCCTTTTTTAAGCACTTTCCCTATACTGGTAGAGGCTTTAATAAGTGGGGTTAAATCAGGTTGTTTAAATTCATCAATTGGGGTTGGAACCGTCACAATAAAAAAGTTGCAGCTGCGTAAGTCATCTAAATTGGCTGAGTAACTTAAATGTGTAGCTTGTTTAAGTTCTTCTGGCGACACTTCTAAGGTGTGATCTTCTCCACTTTGTAATTCTTGTATTCGTTTTTGGTGGATATCAAAACCAACCACTGGCAATTTTTTCCCGAATTCAACTGCCAAGGGTAAACCGACATAGCCTAAACCAATAACGGCAATTTTTAGCTCAGAGAGTTGTAGCATTTTAGCGCCTTTAATTTATATCTGTATTTTATGAAGAATGAATCTTTCGGCAGGGATACTAGCAGAAATTTATGAAATTTCTATTATGATTTGTGCTCAAGTGACGTGAAAAAGATTGCAATGTATAATTTTTGTGAATATTCACTTTTTCTATTTAGAATAACTTCATAATTTTTTTTATGAATTCTCTTTTCTGCCTTAAGATTCGGCCAAATATGCAAAATGGTTACAAATTGCTATATACCTCTTTCACAAGTTCGGTAAAATGACAGCAATTTATCCAAAACGATTTTAAAAAATTAATAATAGGATCTCGCGTGCGACACTTTCAACTGGCTATTTTATTGGCATGTGGCATTGCCACTACGGGGTGCGCTGTCACCTCTGGTTTACAAACCTATGACTTACCAAATGAAGGGGTCTATACCACCGACTTGGGTACAGCGGTCAATGTGATTAAACTCACCCAAGAATCAATGCTAGCAGTGCAGCCTGCAGTTCACAATATTCAACAAGACTATGCGCATTTATTTCATACACCACAGCGTCAATACACCTTAAGTTCAGGTGATATTCTCTCTATTTATTTATGGGCATATCCTGAAATTACCCCGCCAACCAATACCATTAGTAACGAAAAAGCCGTTGAGTCAAATGGTTATCAAATTGACTCACAGGGTTATATTCAATTTCCGATTATCGGGCGTTATAAAGCGGCAGGTAAATCTTTAGCGCAAGTGAATCGTGAGTTGCGCGGTCAATTGGCACGTTATTTAAAAACCCCAGACGTGATTGTGCGAGTCTTGTCTTACCAAGGACAGCGATACTCGGTACAAGGCAATGTCATGAAAGGCGGGCAATTCTATTTAAATGATCAACCTGTCAGTGTCTATACCGCTTTAGGTATGGCAGGCGGGGTCAATGCCCAACAAGGTGACAATGCTTCAATGACTTTAGTGCGTCAGGGGCGTAGCTATCAACTCAATACCGTAGAGTTGGAAAAAGCAGGCTTGTCATTGCACAACTTACTCATCCAGCCGAATGACACCTTGTATGTCAATAACCGTGAAAACCAAAAAATTTATGTGATGGGTGAGTCGGGTAAAAACCAGTCCTTACCTATGCGTGATCAAGGCATGAGCTTAAGCGATGTATTGGGTGAAAGCTTGGGCTTAAACCCACTGTCTGCCAGCCGCAGTAAAATTTATGTAGTCCGTAGCCAGCCGAATGCAGCACATACCGAAGTCTATCATATGGATTTAACTAGCATTGCCGATTTTGGTCTGGCCAATCAGTTTAAAATGCGCAGCAATGATATTGTCTATGTCGATGCTTCAGGCCTGGCCCGCTGGCAACGTGTCGTGAATCAGATTATTCCATTCTCAAATGCTTTATATAACCTAGATCGTTTGGGGAACTAATGAAAATTAATCACATTTTGGTGGTGTGTATTGGCAATATTTGCCGTAGCCCCATGGCAGAATACTTTTTAAAACAGCAATATCCACACTTACAGATTGAATCTGCAGGTATTTCAGGTTTGGTGGGTCATGCAGCCGATGACAAAGCCCGTTTATGTATGCAACGTCACGGCATCGACATGAGTCCACACGTAGCAAAAAAACTCAATGCAGACTTAATTAAAAAAGCCGACCTGATTTTGGTGATGAGCCAAAATCAACAAAAGCATGTGGAACAAACCTGGCCCTTTGCTAAAGGCAAAACCTTTAGATTGGGGCACTGGCAAAGTAAAAACGTGGCCGACCCCTATCAGCACGATCAGGCCGTATTTGATGAGACCTGTGCGTTAATTCAAGCCTGCATTGCCGACTGGAAAAAATATATCTAGTTTATTGATATTCTAGATTTTTTTAAAATTCTACTTTTTTGATATTTAAAATATGAGCCAAACCGCCAACACCGAAGATACCATTGATTTAAAGGAATTATTTTTTTCCTTAATCGCACAATGGAAAATGATTACACTTTGCGTTCTACTCAGTATTGTCTGCGCTTTACTGTATTTAAGAACTACGCCAGACACCTATGCAGTAGATGCTTTGGTACAGGTCGAAGACAGTAAAGGGGCCTCTGCAGCGTTATTGGGTGATCTGTCCAATATGATTGAGCAGAAATCACCTGCACAAGCTGAAATTGAAATTTTAAAATCACGTTTGGTGTTGGGCAGCGTGATTGATCATCTGAATTTAAATATTCGCGTTTCGGGTACAGAAGACAGTTTCTGGAATCGTTTAATTGCCAAGCATGAATATAACAGTGAATATTCATCTCAGTCAGTTCTGTTTAAAGACAATCAAAAAAGTTTTGATATTCGCCAGTTCGATATCCCGCAATATTTTCAAGATAAAAACTTAATTTTAAAATTTGCACAAGGCAAATACAGCCTAACCGATGCAGCAACCGAACAGGTGGTTTTTTCTGCACCTTTAAACCAAGTCAGTCAATTACAGTCTGAATTTGGGCTGTGGAAAGTCGCAATTTTTAGTCAAGACAGCTTTAACGCTGCCTATAACATCCGAAAGCAAAGCCTGCCTGCTGCCATGAAAAGCTTAACTGCCAACTATTCAGTAGCAGAAAAAGGTAAGTTAACAGGCGTGTTGGGGCTGAATTACCAAGGGTCAGACAAACAACACATTACCCAAGTACTGAATGCTATTTTAGCGGCGTATAGCCAACAAAATATTGAACGTCGTAGTGCAGAAACAGCACAGACCTTAAAGTTTTTGGAAGACCAACTCCCAGAACTGAAACAACAATTAGATGTCGCAGAACGTGAATTTAACCGTTTCCGCCAACAGTTCAATACAGTCGATGTGACCAAAGAGTCTGAGTTATATTTAACCCAAAGTATTACTTTGGAAACCCAAAAAGCGCAGTTAGAGCAACAAGTGGCTGAAGCTGCGGCCAAGTACACCAACGAACACCCTGTCATGCAGCAAATGAATGCGCAACTGGGGGCAATTAACAAACGCATTGCAGAGTTAGACGGCACGCTCAAACGCTTGCCAGAATTACAACGCCAATATTTACAACTGTTCCGTGAAGTAGAAGTCAAACAACAGCTGTATACAGGCTTGCTTAACTCTTACCAACAGCTGCGGATTGCTAAAGCAGGTGAAATTGGCAATGTGCGTATTGTCGATACTGCGGTAGAGCCGATTGAGCCAATTAAACCAAAGAAATTACAAATTTTAATTTTGTCCGTTTTCTTGGGTGGTTTTCTGGGCACATTATTGGCCTTACTGCGTAACATGTTGCGCTCAGGTATTAAAGACTCGAATCAAATTGAAAACGAGTTGGATTTACCTGTTTATGCCACTGTGCCACATTCACCTGTGCAAGAAAGCCTTATTAAAATTCTGAAAAAGAAAAAGAATATTCCTATTCTTGCGGTTAAAAATAGTAATGATATTGCCATTGAAAGCCTGCGCAGCATGCGTACTGCCATTCACTTTGCCTTAAGCAGTGCCAAAAACAATATCATTATGATTTCTGGCCCTGCACCAGAATTGGGTAAATCGTTTATTTCAACTAACTTAGCGACTATTTTGGCGCAAAGTGATAAGCGCGTATTATTGATTGATGCCGATTTACGTCGTGGTTATATGCACAAATACTTTAATTACGACCCTAAGCCTGGCTTAACCGAATACCTGAATGGTCAGCAAGAGTTAGGCAGCATTGTACGCAGTACTGAAGTTGAAAATTTAAGCATCATCAGCCGCGGCAAAAGCCCTGCTAATCCGTCAGAGTTGTTGAGTACGCAAAAATTTGCAGACATGCTCACGCACTTGTCGAGCCAGTTTGACCATATTCTGATTGATACCCCGCCAGTTCTTTCCGTCACCGATGGGATTATTATTTCACAATATGCGGGTGTGAATTTGGTAGTGGCACGTTATGCCAAGACGCAAATGAAAGAGCTTGAATTGACTGTCAACCGCTTTGAACAAACTGGCGTGAAAGTCAACGGCTTTATTTTAAATGATATTCAACGTGAAGCGGCCGGCTATGGCTATGGCTATAACTATGCTTATGCCTATAAAGCCAATAAGGATGATGATTGATCTGAAGTGATCGGTGGGCTGAAATCAGCCCACCACCGCAATACTCACCTATTGTAAATAATTTTCTTTTGAAATTTACAACAATACTCAACAACTCACATTGCAAAAATCCACTCAAAAACCTATCTTGGTTACATGGTTGCATATTCTTATACAAATGGACACCAAATGAGTTTTACTATGATCAGCTACCCCAACAAAACAAGGTAGCTTAACTAGAGCGGAATATCACTTATAAATACGCTTTTAGTTGTTCAAACAAGTGGGACCACCTCTGTTTAAAATCAGGCTGGCTATACCCCCCTATCAATAAAGGCAGTTTAGAAACCGTGTAGGGTGATCCCCACTGAGGCTAAACCATAACGTTTGTCTAAACGTGAAGCGGTAACACCATTATAGAGGAAGGGAATATCACCAACAAAATTGCGCTGGAACACCTGACCTTCGATAAACCCGGTGACGTGCGGGCTAAAGTCATAGCTGAATTTGGCACCCAAAGTATGATTGTCCTTGATCGGGGAGTTGCCAAAATTACTCACACGATCATCGATATCGTTACGCCACAAGCGCTGGTATTGATAAGCCAGCTGGCTTTCGAACTGACGATAGCGCCAGTTCCATGACCCCCCGAGATTGGCATAATAGGCATCGTAACTTAGGTCTTTCTCGATATCAAAACCAAATTCATTGGCATTGCCCTGTTTATACAAATCATTGACCGTAATATTTTCATTGGAACAAGGAGCAGCTAACTGGCCTGAATATTGATTATTACCATTAACTGAAATATCCATTAAACAGCCTGCGAGTGTGGCCTGGATATCAATATTACTGACTCTAACTTTACTATAACCCACACTGGCAAAAGCATTCAGCTGATTCATCGGATCCAGTTTACGCGAGAAGATGGCATCAAGTTGTAGCTGTAAGTCTTCCGGATTATGCACCTGAACCTGATTAAATACTTGCTGATTGACCTGTGTCGGGGTAGATTTCGATAGCGTATCAGCCGTGTTGCCCCAGATGCTAGCACGGAAACTGAGAGCATCATTCTTTTTCAATGGGAGTGCTGGGCTATAGCGCACAGCCAATAACGCACTCTCAATTTCATTCGTATCCTGACTGTATTCAATTTCACGGTGCCAGTAAGTTCCTTCAATGGACCATTGAGGATTGAGCTCATATTGGCCAGATAGATGAAAACCCTGGTAATCACCCGCGGATTTATCGCTAATGCCTTCACTTTCACGCATATCAAAGATATCAATTCTGTCATTCACAGCATCGATGGCAAGATCGAGTTCAAGAGCAGAATTATGAGGTGAATTGAAGTTTTTCGCACTTAGATACAGGTCATTTGGGGCAGCATAGCTTACAGAGACACTGCCTAAAAATAATCCCAGAATAGTGGATATTTTTTTCATGTTTTTTTCCAGATGATAAAAAAGAGCTGCTTCTCAGCAGCTCTTTTTTCTTGCTTATTGGGTTACTTTAAATTTAGCAGATACACCTGATCCATCAGTTGTACCTAAAGTGTATTTAGATGCAAGAGCTGGCTTACCATTATTAATAGCGATCACTGGTGGGGCTTTGATAACTGCAGTTACAGTGACAGTATCACCTTTTAAGCTAAAGCTGTTGAGCTGAGTTGCTAAAGATGCTGACAATGAACCTAAAGTCGCTGTATTTAGCGCAATTTTACCGTTACTCAGTACATCTTTATCAGCGTTTATGGTGATAGTAGTTTTTAAGCTATTGATTGTGGAATCAACCTTAATCTCTGTGCCTGCTGGAATGCTAGCTGCAGTTAATGTACCTGCAGTAAAGTTAAGATTTAACTTATTTGCAGAGATCGTTAATGTTTTAGTGCCAGTGCTAATGTGTAATGCAGCAGCAGCAACAATTGGGCTAGCCGTTGTTGCATGGATACCTTTAGCAGAGATACCTACCAGCAGGTTATTTAAACTCGGTACTTCAATCGGGTTGGTGAGTGAAGCATTGAGTGCTGTAATCGTTTGGTTGGTATTCTGTACATTAAAGCCATTTAATTCTAAATAGTCTGCATAGAATTCATTGGCGTTTTGAACAGCTTCAGTTGTTGTAGGTGGAAGAATAACTGTTGGAATAGTTTGAATCTGCGTAATTGCACTCGCAATGTCAGTTTCAGATGTTGGAGCAGCAGGGTTAGCAACTGCTGTACTGATTTTCTTCAGTGATTCTTCAACCTGAGTCGGTGCTTGAGTCAGGACAGGTGCCAAGATAGTGACAATTTTTTCTGCAGCAACAGACTCTTTCGCTTCAGTAACTGCAGCTTGAGTTTCATTTTTAATACTTTCGGTACCTGCATTGAAGGTCGCAGCAGGTACATCTAGAATCGCTGTTTCTACAGATTGAACATTGCTTGAAATAACCTCCGCACTTAAAGCTGCTAAGTTGGTTTTTACATTGTCTAAAACAGTTGAGTCCGCTTTAAGTTCGGCAGGTAAATCAGCTTTTACGGCTTCTACAGTTGCTGAAATTGCAGCTGAAATCGTGGCTGTGCTAGTCAAGTCTTCGTCTGAATCGGAAAGTGCTTCTTGTAATGCAGTAAATGCTGCTCTATTTAACTCTGCTTGAGTAGTGCTACCATCCAATGAAGCAACAACTGCTTGAATCTGTTCGACCATTTGCTGTACTGCAACTGTCTTAGCATAGACTTCCTGATTCTTCATCGGGTCAGCAGACAGTAAATCTACGTCTGATAAATTCAAAGCGGCAGCAATTTGCTGAGTTGCTTGAGCAGGGCTAGCACCTGCATCAATACTTGCCTGAATGAGTGTAGTAATTGGCGAAACTACAATGAGATTTTGTTCATTTTGAGCACGTTGTGGCGCTTTAATTTCGCCAGTAAAGGGCAAATCAGTCGCTGTGTCAATACCGCCAGTTACGGTTAATTTACTTGATGTACAGCCTTGTGGGAAAGTGAAGTTACCCTCGTTATCAGTTTCTACTTGAGCATTGTTACAGTCTACAAAAGTAACTGTTGCGCCTGCTAATGGTCCATCAACTGCAAGACCTTTGATCGTCGGTGCCGGTGAATTAGAACCGCCACCACTACTGCTTCCCCCACACGCACTCAGGAGTAATGAAGTTGCAGCCGCAAGCGCTGTAAGTTTAAGTGAATGCTTTAACATAATTTGCCTCGGAAAGTAAGTTTCTAGTTTTGTTACGTTGTAAAAATAGTACGAATGTTAAATGAAAATGTATAATAAGCGAATGACCAAAACATTAGTTATGCTAAAAATTATAAAGATAATTGAGTAAAAGTAACTCGTTTTTGTCTATTCAATATGTAACGATGTATTTAGTTTGTATGATTGATTTTCCCTTTTCTAAAATACGTTGAGCCCAGTCAGCGTAATAATTTACATCTTCTATTTCTACTTTTTTGAAGGATGATTAATTGTAGAGAGGCAGTCCCACTTGTTTGAACAACTAAAAGCGTATTTATAAGTGATATTCCGCTCTAGTTAAGCCACCTTGTTTTGTTGGGGTAGCTGATCATAGTAAAACTCATTTAGTGTCATTTTGGCTATACTCGAATGAGGTCGTTTCAAATTATAAAACTCAAAATATGCACTCAATTGCTTTTTCGCATCTGTGACACTGCTATAAGCTTTGAGATACACTCTTCATATTTAACGCTCCGCCATAATCGTTCAACCATCACATTATCAACCTATGAGCAGTATACTGCGCAAGTTTACCATCCATACTGATTTGAATGCCATTTGATTTCAATACATCAATAAATGCATCACTGGTGAACTGACTGCCTTGGTCTGTATTCAATATTTCAGGTGATCCATATTTTTCAATCGCTTCATTTAAAGCCGAAATACAAAAATCCACCTCCATACTAATCGATACCCTATGCGCAAGTACCTTGCGGCTATGCCAATCAAGGCAAAGAATTTTCCGAACACAAAAGAATTACTGATGCTGGCATAGAGACGTATTTTGCCGATCCTTACAAGTCTATTCAGCGAGCTAGAAATGAAAATACGAATGATTTAATCCGTCAATATCTGCCAAAATCATCATCGTTTGATGACGTGTCAAACGAACAAATAGAGCAGATAGAATTTGCACTCAACCATCGTCCTAGAAAAACACTAGGTTGGTATACACCGAGTGAAGTTATGGCTGGTTTTTATACTGTTGCACTTGCCGCTTGAATCTGCCCTTTAATTAACTCAACCATTTAACGCAAAATTTCAGGCAATGCCTTATAACTACGGCTTTTTCCTAATTCAATTTTCATTTTTTGCAGCATTTGATACGGTTGCTGCTGCACAAACATATTCACAAAACTTAAAGGAATCGAGCCTTCAGGGTTGGCATAGCCATAGGTACTGACTTTGACTTTTTGATTGCCCAGTTTTTGAAATGTCCAGTCGCCTTCGTAATCCTGAATACGCACATAATCTGGGTTCAAGGGATAGCCCCCCTCAATGGCTTTATTTTGAATACTGATAATACCTTGTGCATCTTTACTCATTTTACCTTTGACCACTAAATCACGATCTTTTAGTGGAAAAGGAAAATCCAGCACCATATACAGCAAGAACTCACCTTTTTGGTCATCGCGTGATAAGACTTTGACACTGCCCACATAAGGCACCCATTTCACGGCATGATCAACATCTAAAATTAAGGCAGCAGCTTTTTCTAAAGGTACATTGAAGGTGGTTTCAGCCTTATACACAAACACAGGGCTAGACTGCTGTTGGAAGGTCCAGACTTTAATATTGTTTTTATGTATGCTCAGTTTGGCATGTTCAATATTTTGTGCAGAGGCCGCACAAATACAGGTGCTTAACCCAAGCATCAGCAGAGATTTTTTCATTTTATTTTGCATCTTATTTTAGTTTTATGTGGGGTCTGATGCGTCATCATCCATTACATCAGACCCTATTTTTAGCGGCAGATTGAAAATTGTTCAAGTAATTTTTATCTATTTTGGATTCCTGCGCAGTTTTTAAATCTGAATATCGTTAAATCCAAGAACATCTTTCATATCGTATTTACGCGCTTCGCGTCCCACCACCCACGCTGCAGCACGCACGGCACCTGCAGCAAAGTTCATGCGGTTGGTGGCTTTGTGAGTAATTTCCACACGCTCGCCATCGGCAATAAACATCGCGGTATGTTCACCCACAATGTCGCCACCACGAATGGTTTGGAAACCTATACTTTTACGTTCACGTGGCCCTGTGTGTCCTTCGCGGCAGTAAACAGCATCGTGTTTTAAATCACGACCTAAGGTTGCTGCAATGGCTTCACCCATCATCAATGCCGTGCCTGATGGTGCATCGACTTTATGACGATGATGCGCTTCAATCACTTCAATATCTACACTATCACCAAAGACTTTGGCTGCCAGTTCCAACAGTTTAATGGATACGTTTACCCCAACTGAATAGTTGGCGGCATACACCACTGGCGTCTGTTGAGCCGATTCTTCTAAGAGTGCTTTTTGTTCATCACTCATGCCTGTGGTGCCAATCACAATCGCCACGCCTGCTTCACGACAAAGCTTTAAGTGCTGTGCTGTGGCGGCTGGTGCGGTAAAGTCGATTACGACATCACAGTCAGCTAATACTTGTTCTAGGCTGCCCACGACTTTCACACCGAGTGTACCCACACCTGCCAGCTCTCCCGCATCTGCCCCCAAGAGACTGCTTTCTGGGCGTTCGACTGCAGCTGCCAATTGGTAGCCCGCTTCTTGAACGGCTTGAATTAAGATGCGGCCCATACGGCCGCCTGCGCCTAATACACCAATGCGTGGAGTTGCTGACATAGCATATTCCTAAAATAGATTCTCAATTGTGCTTACTATAGCAAAACTCGCTGCCTAGACTAAGTTTGTCTGCCAAGTTTTTGGGTTTATTTTTATCCGAAAGCAAGCCGAGCTGTACTGCTGATGGTCACTTTACACACCTCAGGTAAACTTTTATCGAAGCGATGCTAAAAATTTATCTGAAAATGCTCATTTTTTATTTTTATTTCACAAATTTGCAAACTTGTATGCGCAGACTAGCCTGCACGAATGAAAACAACTGCACAAATTAAAGGGGATTTACATGCATTCGAAGAACATGGTATTAGCATTATTGTTAGGCATGAGCACAGCATCCGTATTTGCAGAGCCTGCACTTCAAGAAGGTGATACGCTTGAAAGCCTGTCTAAAGTCCGTATTAGCGTGACGCTACAAGAACCTCTTGCTGTTGAAGTCGATGCACCTGAACTAGAAGAAACAGCAGCAGAACATGGGGTTGTTGCAAGCGCTCAACCACAAACTGTCGTTAAAACAGCAACCACTGAAATGGTGGATGTTTTAGAGATTGATGTACCTGAAGTCGAATAAGAGTACAGCAGATACAACAAAGGCGATCTTCAAGATCGCCTTTATTTTTGAGTTTAGATGAGGTCGTGCTTTGACATACCTAACCTAGGTTTCCTTAATCAAACAAACGATCAAAGAAAGACTTTTTCTTTGGTGATGACTGACTGCCCTCACCTTCCATCGTCGTCTGCAACTCTTTTAACAATTCACGCTGACGTGCCGTTAAATTCACAGGTGTTTCCACCACAATACGGCAGAGTAAATCGCCCTGCATACTGCTACGCACAGGTTTTACCCCTTTACCACGCAAACGGAACAATTTACCCGTTTGTGTTCCCTCAGGTACTTTCAGGCTCACGCGACCATCTAGAGTAGGAATTTCAATTTCCTTACCTAAAGCAGCATCGGCAATGCTGACAGGTACATCCATATATAGGTCGGCACCATCACGCTGGAAGATTTCGTGCTCACGCACCACCACTTCTACATATAGGTCGCCCGATTGACCATCACGAATGGCTTCACCTTTACCTGTTAAGCGTACGCGGTCGCCATTGTCCACGCCAGCAGGAATGGTCACCTCAAGGGTTTGCTGACGATCTGACACACCCGAACCATGACATTTTTTACATGGGTTCTTGATAATTTTGCCCTGACCACGACAAGTGCTACAGGTTTGCTGTACCGAGAAGAAACCTTGCTGCATGCGTACTTGACCCGCACCATGACAGGTTGGACAGGTTTCAACATCATTTGGATTTTCCGAGCCTTTACCATCACAAGCTTCACATGGCGCAGGTGCTGTAAAGGTGATGGTTTTCTTAACGCCTTTGACTGCTTCTTCAAGCGTCAATTCCATCACATAGCGTAAGTCTGAACCACGGCGTTGACGTTGCTGGCCACGCCCCCCCCCACCAAAGGCTCCACCGAAAATATCCCCAAACTGGCTAAAGATGTCTTCGGCACTAAAACCACCGAAGCCGCCAGCACCACCGCCCATACCACCTTCAAAGGCTTGATGGCCCATACGGTCGTACATGCTGCGTTTTTCGCTGTCTGACAGAACTTCATACGCTTCTGAAGCTTCTTTAAACTTCTCTTCAGCTTCAGGATTGTCCGGGTTACGGTCTGGATGATATTTCATCGCCAACTTACGGTAGGCTTTTTTAATTTCATCATCACTAGCGGTTTTAGCGACACCCAAAACCTCATAATAATCACGTTTAGCCATGTCTGGCGATGCTCCTCACGGAATTCTATTTAAAACTTAACTGAAGTCTGAAATTGGGGTCAAACTGAGTTTTACAAGGGAAAGCTGTTAAAAATTTTAGCTGAAGTGCTTTAGATGAAGTTCAAGCCATTAGAACACAGCTTTATTTTTCAAAAATTTGGATAGCCCTTTAATCCAAGCATTGATTAAAAATAAGAAGGCAATCACGGCAAAGACCACACCTGCTACGGTGCAGGCTTTGACCCATAAAAAGGCATCCCAAGGAAAGAAGGCCAATGGAATAAACCACAATGCAGCAAACAATGCCAATACACTGTAAATCACCACATTACGCATGATCCATAAAGCCTGTGCCTGTAACCAGACCTCAGTGCTATCGACCACAATCACTTTTCGTGCATACCAATACGCCAATGCACCACTCACCACAGTAAATAAAGCAAAAAACATAAACACGTAAGAGATCGCGACAGACCGGCGCAACTTTAACAAGTTATCTTGCTTCATAATGTGATTAAACCCCATCTGTGCCATGCTTTATTTTTTAATCTGGCGCATGCTGTGACGTATGCAAAGGCTGAAAAATATAAGGTGCTACTATATTGAAATTTTCCAAGTTTCGCACCCGTTATTATGTCACTTTTACAGATTATGTGGATTTTTTTTCACTTTAAACCACTGGGCGTATAACGCAGGTAAAAAGAACAGAGTTAATAAGGTCGCGACAATTAATCCGCCCATAATCGCCACAGCCATCGGGCCAAAGAAAATACTGCGAGAAAGTGGAATCATGGCCAAAACAGCCGCTAATGCTGTGAGGACAATTGGACGACAACGGCGTACCGTGGCGTTAATAATCGCATCCCACTGCGACTCTCCTGCCCGAATATCCTGCTCAATCTGATCAATTAAAATCAAGGAATTGCGCATGATCATGCCCGATAAGGCAATCGTGCCAAGCATCGCCACAAAACCAAAGGGTTTGTTAAACAGCAACAGGAACAATACCACGCCAATAATGCCGAGCGGTGCAGTTAAAAACACGATGAATGCACGGGACATGCTACGCAGCTGAATCATCAACAAAGTCATCACCACGGCAAGGAAAAATGGCATGCCTGCATTGACTGACTTTTGCCCACGTGCCGATTCTTCAACCGTGCCACCCACTTCAATTAAATAGCCACTTGGCAACTTTTCACGCAGGGCCGCCATCGGTTCAGACAGTTCTGCCACCACCGTTGCAGGTTGCAAATTGCTACGAATATCACCACGTACGGTAATGGTCGGCAAGCGGTTACGATGCCAAATTAAGCCTTCTTCAAAACGGTATTCGATTTGTGCAATTTGCGCCAACGGCACCGATGTTCCACGTGAAGTCGGTATAGCCAAACTGCTTAAAGATGCGACATCTAGGCGCTCGGTTTGATCACCACGTAAACGAATTTCAATCAGTTCACGTTTTTCACGATACTGATTGATTGCTGCGCCACTGATAGAGCTATTTAGGAAGTTAGCCAAATCCAGACTCGACACTCCCATTTGACGGGCACGGTCTTGATCAATCTGCAATTGAATGACTTTGCTCGGCTCACCCCAATCTAAATGCACATTGGTGCTGTTTGGGTTGGCACTGATGGTGGCTGCGACTTGCTGCGCCCATTGTCGTACTTGTGCCAAGTCTTCGCCTGACACGCGAAATTGCAATGGATAACCCACAGGCGGACCATTTTCCAATAACGACACGCGAGTACGCACCTCTGGCAATAACAAGCGAATTTGTTCAGATAAATTACGGCGAATTTCATTGCGGTCTTCTAAGGACGATGCCAACACCACAAATTGGGCAAAACTGGCCTGCGGTAATTGCTGATCTAAAGGCAAATAGAAACGCGGCGAACCTGTGCCAACATAGGCTACATAATTGTCGATGCCTTGTTGTTGCGCCAAGAACTTTTCAACTTTTTTAACGGCTGCTTCTGTGGCTGTTAAAGACGCACCTTCTTCAAGTTTTAAATCGACTAAAATTTCTGCCCGATTGGAAGGTGGGAAAAATTGCTGTGGTACCAATTTAAACATGGCAATGGATAGGACAAAAATGGCCACGGTCGCTGCAATGACGGTTTTTCGATAGCGCACACAAGTATTAACCCATCCACGAAACACTTGATAAAAGCGGGTTTGATATGGGTCGTGTAATTCACCTGCGTGCTGTAGCACAGGCTGCGGTTCAGCTTGTTTGCGTACACGCGCCCAAAGACGTTGATACCACGGCGCTCGCTGTGCATGACGCTGAAAATCTGGCAATAATTTATCGCCCAGATACGGCACGAATAGCACGGCAGCAAACCAGGACACCACCAAAGCTATGGTGACCACTTGGAAAATTGAACGGGTATATTCCCCTGTACTTGAGGCTGCTGTGGCAATGGGTAAAAAACCTGCCGCGGTAATCAATGTCCCTGTCAGCATAGGGAAAGCAGTGGTACGCCACGCATGACCTGCGGCTTGCAAGCGGCTATAGCCCTGCTCCATCTTAATTGCCATCATTTCAATGGCGATAATGGCATCATCCACGAGCAATCCGAGGGCTAAAATAAGCGCACCGAGTGAAATTTTGTGCAGTCCGACATCAAACAAATGCATACCTGCAAAAGTCATCGCCAAGACCAGTGGAATGGAAAATGCCACCACCAAGCCCGTGCGAAAACCCAGTGAAAAGAAGCTGACCAAGAGCACGATAATCACCGCCTCAGCCAACACTTTCATAAATTCATTGACGCTGTGTTTTACCGCAACAGGCTGATCAGAAACTTTTTGCAGTTGCATGCCCAAAGGCAAGGTCTTTTGCAAACGGGCAAATTCAGTTTCCAGATTTTCACCCAAAGCCAGAATATCACCGCCTTTACGCATCGACACCGCAATGCCAATGCCGTTTTCACCCATAAAGCGCATACGCGGTTGAGCAGGTTCGCTAAACCCACGATAAACTTCGGCAACATCGCCCAGTTGAATGGTGGTGCCATTCACTAACAGCGGCATTTGTTTTAGCTCATCAACACTGTGCAACGCACCGCTGACACGTACCTGAATACGGTCTGAATGGGTTTCAAAAAAACCTGCGCTTGCCATGCTGTTTTGTTGTTGTAAGGCTTGCTGAATCGCGGTAACAGGAATACCGAGTTGCGCGGCTTTGGTGTTAGATAACTCAATCCATATTTTTTGATCTTGTAAACCGACCAAATTAACTTTGGCAACATCTTTGACCCGCTGTAATTGTAGCTGCAAACGGTCGGCATATTCTTTGAGGGTGGCGTAGTCATAGTCTGCGCCTGTCAGCACATAAATATTGCCAAAAGTGTCGCCAAATTCATCATTAAAAAATGGGCCTTGCACCCCTTGCGGCAGTTCATGACGAATATCATTGACCTTTTTACGCACCTTGTACCAAACATCTGGAATTTGGCTAGAACGCATGGAATCTTTGGCAATAAAAGTCACCATGGACTCGCCCGGACGCGAATAAGCCATGATGCGTTCATAGTCGCCCGTGCTCATCAATTCTTTTTCGATGCGGTCGGTGACTTGTAACGAGACCTCTTTGGCGCTCGCTCCCGGCCAATAGGTTTGAATCACCATCACTTTAAAAGTAAACGGTGGATCTTCACTTTGTGCCAGTTTGGAATAGGAAAAAATCCCGACAATGCCCAACAGCAGCATCAAGTAGACCACTAGACCTTTATTTTTCAGCGCCCATTCGGATAAGTTAAAATTCATATTTTAACGCTCCGTCTGTGTGGCCGCAGAAGCTGCCTGAGCTGTTGGATTGACTGCCTGTACAGCTTGATTGTCACGGTTAATCGGGCGAATTTTTTGTCGATCACGCAGTAAATGCACCCCACCCATCACCACATAATCTTGCGGCTGTAAGCCACTCAGTACAGGCACGCTGTCACGTCCATAAGCGCCCAATGTAACAGGAATTTGGCGCACGGTTGAGTCTGGCTGTAAGACCAAAACAAAAGCTTGTTGCCCTGTTGCCGACACGCTAGATAAAGGCACATATAAACCCTGATTGGCTTGGCGAGTCAGAAATACCCGCGCACTTTGCCCCAATTGAATCTGTGCATTGCCTTCACGTAAAGCCACTTTGACTTTAAAAGTACGCGACTGATCTGCCGCAGGGGAAATTTCTCGAACCGTACCTGCAAAACGGGTATCGGGTTGTGACCATAAACTTACCGTTGCCTCTTGCCCGACTCGAATTTCACCCACCGCTTGTTCAGGCACGCCAATCACGACTTCACGCTCCCCATCAATCGCCAATTGATAAGCGACCTGCCCTGCCGCTAAAACCTGCCCAACTTCAATATTGCGTTCAGTAATCACACCATTTTTTGTGGCACGTAACTGGTTATAGTCGGTTTGATTACTGCTGACTGCATAATTGGACTGTGCCTGTTTCAACTGTGCCATAGCATGTTGATATTGGTTTTTGACTGCATCATATTGCGAGCGACTGACGGCATTCATGGGTAATAATTGCTGAAAACGCTGTAACTCATCGCTAGCAATTTTTGCAGCAGATTGCGCACTTTCCAGTTGCGCACGCGCGGCATTGAGCTGCAATGCTGCATCTTGCACATCCAGTTTTGCTAAGACTTGCCCAACTTTGACCTGATCTCCCACATCGGCAAAACGCTGTGTAACTTGCCCTGCAACCCGAAATGCCAAAGCCGTTTGCTGACGTGCTTGCACCTCGCCTGCATAGCTTTTTTGCTCAAAATGTAAACTGCTGGGCTGGGTCACCATCACCAAAGGGACTTCCTGTTCAACCTCGGTTTTTTGCTTACTGCATCCAATTAGGGTGATACAGCACAGCAGCATCAGGCTGGCAATGAGATTCTGAGTCGTGTTCATCAGGTTTGCTCTTATTTAAACGTTTTTTTTAGGGCAGAATACGGTAGGGTTTGCTGACACTTCGTCTATGTTTGCGACAGCGCATATTTTTAGCTGATATAAGGCATGAGGCAGGAAACTTAGTCATTCTAAGTAACTGACTCATAACGTAATAGCAGTAAAAAATATGCTTGTTCCAAATGACTGTGGCTAAAACTTTCTCAGATTGCGTTATGAAACTTGGTAATAGTCTCGCTATTCCCTGCGTTTCATGCCTGATCTGCTCAGTTTTAGCCTACAGCGCAAGCCATTTATGAAGTGCGTGCAAACCCCTATATTAAATTGATTATTTTTTAATTAATATACCACTGGGTACATTAATTAAAACTGAAGCGTCATTTTCCAGTTGTACTGATGCAAATTAGGATGAGCGTGTGCAGATTCATGTCGGACGACCAAAAGATTTAGAAAAACGCCAACGCATTTTAATGTCGGCAAAACACTTGTTTTTAAAGTTGGGCTTTCATGGTTCTAGTATGAATCAGATTGCACGTGAAGCAGGCGTGACCAAATTAACGGTGTATAACCACTTTCAAGACAAAGCCACGCTATTTTCCTGTGCCATTGAAGAAACCTGTGAAAGTCTGCTCAAAGCACAGCCCTTGCACTTAAGCGCAAATAGCGATTTTCGGCAGGCTTTATACCAAGCCTGTAAACTGTCCTTGAACTTGGTCAATATGCCTGAAGCGATTAAATTAGAACATTTGCTGATGGAACTGGCCTCGGAGCAAAATCCGTTGGCATTGCAGTTTTACAATGCCTCACATGCCAAACTTCGCGCGATGTGGGAAAGCTTCTTTCGCCAAGCAGTAGAATTGCAGTTTATTCAGGCCGATGAACCAAAAACGCAAACTGAATTGATCGTTTCCTTACTGCATGGTTTACGTCACCATGAAGTTTTACTCGGTGTACGTGCCGTGCCCGATGCTGCACAATCTCAAAAGATTATTGAAGATGCGATTGGTATTTTTATGCTGCGTTATGGTTGAACAGGCTAATAAAGGTTGATCTAAATCGGAGTTTCTTTTACCAAATAGCATTCCACTCCGCCCAGTATTTCTCTCCTAAATACTGCCGCTTGGCTCTATAACTTCAGATGCGCAAATTCCATGCAACTTTTGTAGATAGCCCGCTTGGATTGTATCTAAATCGGGGTATAGTCTTAACAGAGTAGAAAAACACAGAACATGGAGAACAACGAATGATTCAACAAATTGATGCTCCTCTACGCGATGACGTACGCTTACTTGGCAACTTATTGGGTGAAACCCTCAAGTTACACGCAGGACAAGATTTGTTTAATCAGGTCGAACAAATTCGTGCTTTATCTAAAGGCGCGCGCGATGGACAAGCCGAAGCTGAAAAACAACTCGAACAACTGTTTTTAAGTCTGGAAGATGATGAAATCTTACCGCTCACCCGTGCCTTTACCCACTTTTTGAACTTTGCCAACATTGCCGAGCAATATCATGTGGTGCGGAGCCGTCGCCAAAGCGAATTTGATGAAAATGGCGTTTCTCCAAACCCACTAGATCACTTATTTATCAAGTTTAAAGACAACCAAATTTCTGCAGAAACACTCTTTCAACAAGTCTGTGAACTGAAAATTGAGTTGGTTTTAACTGCGCATCCGACTGAAGTCAGCCGTCGTACCCTCATTCAAAAATATGACGATATTAATGACTGCTTGTTTAAAATGGATCAGCAAAAACTGACACCACGAGAACGTCAGGCAGTTTTGGCAGATTTAAAACAGCTGATCAGCTCGGCTTGGCAAACCGATGAAATTCGCCAACATCGCCCAACCCCTGTCGATGAAGCCAAATGGGGCTTTACCACCATCGAACAAACCCTGTGGAATGCGGTGCCTAAATTCATGCGTGAATTAGACAGCATTGTGCAGGAACATTGTGGACAAAGCCTACCGCTGAGCGTTGCACCTGTACGTTTCGCCTCTTGGATGGGCGGTGACCGCGATGGTAACCCGAATGTCACCCATAAAGTCACTCAAGAAGTGCTGTGGCTGTCACGCTGGAAAGCAGCAGAACTGTATTTACGTGATATTGAAAACCTGCGTTGGGAACTCTCCATTCAGCAATGCAGCCCAGAATTGGCAGATGCTTTGGGACATTTCCATGCCGAGCCGTACCGTGAATATTTACGCGACACCCGAGAACGCCTAAAAGCCACCCGCGACTGGTTAGCAGCGAAACTGCAAGGCAAAGAGGCTGATGACAGTTTGGTCATCAAAAGCAAAGACGAACTGTTACAGCCTTTATTGCTGTGTTATCGCTCGCTGACGGCTTGCCAATTATCAGACATTGCGAACGGCAAATTGTTGGATTTAATTCATCGTGTGAATTGTTTCGGCATTGAATTACTAAAACTGGATATTCGCCAAGAATCGGGACGTCATCGTCAAGCCATTTCTGCCATTACCGAATATTTAGGTTTGGGCAATTTTGAAACTTGGACTGAACAAGCGCGTCAGAACTTCTTGCTTCAAGAGCTACAAAGTAAACGTCCGTTATTGCCAAAATTCATGCAAGAACCTGCACAAAGCCTGATTCAACATCCCGATGTGCAAGAAGTGTTTGCCACCATGCGCACTTTGGCTGCACAGCCGCAGGAAAGTTTGGGCGCTTATATTATTTCCATGGCGGAATATCCAAGTGATGTATTGGCAGTGTTATTGCTGCAAAAAGAAGCGGGCATTCAGCATCCTTTGCGTGTGGTGCCGCTGTTTGAAACCCTGAAAGACTTGGATGGGGCTGCCCAAACCATGAATACCCTATTTAATATGCATTGGTACAAACAGCATATTCAGGGCAAACATGAGGTGATGATTGGCTACTCAGACTCCGCCAAAGATGCAGGGTTCATGTCTGCCAACTGGGCGCAGTACCGCGCGCAGGAAGAACTGACTGCGGTAGCGCAGCAACATGCTGTGCAGCTGACTTTATTCCATGGTCGCGGTGGTTCCATCAGCCGTGGCGGTGCACCAACACAACAAGCATTGTTCTCACAACCACCGGGTTCTATTTCAGGTGCAATCCGCGTCACCGAACAAGGTGAAATGATTCGTTTTAAATTTGGACTTGAAGGGGTTGCCTTACAAAATCTGGAAGTCTACACCGCTGCAACCTTAGAAGCGACGCTGATGCCACCACCTGTGCCGAAAGCAGAATGGCGCGAGTTGATGGATAACATGACCGAACTTTCGGTGCAGGTCTATCGCCAAACCGTGCGTGAAAATCCACATTTTGTGAAATATTTACGCACCGTTACGCCAGAGCTGGAATTGCAGATGTTGCCACTCGGTTCACGTCCTGCGAAGCGTAAAGTGAGCGGTGGAATTGAATCCTTACGTGCCATTCCGTGGGTATTTGCATGGACACAAATCCGTTTAATGCTGCCTGCTTGGTTAGGGACAGGCGCAGCAATTAACCAAACGCTCGATCAGGGACAAAAAGCCACTTTGGATGAAATGCTCAGCGATTGGCCGTATTTCCAGACTTTAATTGATATGCTAGAAATGGTGCTATCTAAAGCCGACAGTAATATTGCCCTGTACTACGAATCTAACCTGACCGATGACGAAGACTTAAAACAACTCGGTGAGCAACTGCGTCAACGCCTGCGTGATGCCGTGGCCACCTTACTGACCCTCAAAGGCGAATCACAATTGCTCAGCAGCAATGATGTGCTAGATCAATCGATGCGGGTGCGTAAACCGTATTTATTGCCACTGCATTTGTTACAGGCAGAGTTGATGAAACGTCGTCGTTTATATTTGGCAGAACAGAATGCCGAACATACCCCTGTCGATCATGCCCTCATGGTAAGCATTGCAGGAATTGCAGCAGGCTTACGCAATACAGGTTAAGCCTCTACGAATAGCACAACAAGCAGAGTCTGTACTCTGCTTGTGGCTACTGCTCTCCCTTAGAAATGACTTAGGCTGATGCTTTATAAAGCCAAACACAGTGAACATAATAACGTGAAAGCAGACATGGACAAAGACATGCGTTGCGGGGCTAAAAATCAGTCTAAATTATGTGCAATTAAATTTATTCTTAGTCTGCTTTCATCCCACTAATGCGGCAATACATTCTTTAAATTTATAAATAAAATTACTTATTTATATTAAATGTAAATTTTATCAAATAGTAAAATTTAATCCTAAAAATAAGCAGCTGATCTGTTTTCTGGCAAAATTTTTAAAAAATTTAGGCAATACAAGAGTATGATGTGCTCAATTTAGCTTTTGAGTGCTTACTTTATGTCCAATTGGTTTCCCAAATGGCGCCCTTATGAAGGCAGCATTGATGCACGTCCTGTAGGTACCAATGAGTATCTACCGCCTGCACAAACCGTTGTATTGGGGATACAACACGCATTTGCCATGTTTGGTGCCACTGTACTTGCACCTTTTTTAATGGGCTTTGATCCGAACCTTGCCATTTTAATGTCAGGGATTTGTACCATCCTGTTCTTTTTCATGACAGGTGGGCGTGTTCCAAGTTATTTAGGCTCAAGCTTTGCCTTTATTGGGGTGGTGATTGCTGCCACAGGCTATGCAGGCGCAGCAGGCGGTTTAAATGCCAATATTGGGGTTGCGGCAGGCGGGATTATTGCCTGCGGTATTTTATATGCCCTGATTGGCTTTTTGGTGATGGCTACTGGCACCCGCTGGATTGAAAAATTAATGCCACCTGTGGTGACAGGTGCGGTGGTGATGATCATTGGTTTAAACCTTGCTCCTGTCACGGTCAAAGCGGTTGCAGGCAATCCATTTAATATGTGGATGGCCTTGGTGACTGTGCTATGTATGGGCATGATTGCCGTATTTACCAAAGGTTTACTGCAACGCCTCTTGCTCCTGATTGGCTTGCTCATATCGTATCTGATCTATTTTGTAGTCACCAATGTCATGGGTTGGGGGACGCCAATTAACTTCGCACCGATTCAGCAAGCCGCTTGGTTTGGCGTACCAGACTTTCATGCGCCTGTATTTGATGTGAATGCCATGCTGATTATTGCCCCAATTGCCTTCATTTTGGTGGCAGAGAACTTGGGACACATTAAAGCAGTAGGTGCCATGACTGGTGAAAACCTCGATCCACACATTGGTAAAGCCTTTGTAGCCGATGGTGTTGCCACAACACTCGCAGGCGGTGTCGGTGCACCAGGTATGACTACCTATGGTGAAAACATTGGGGTGATGGCTGTTACCCGCGTGTATTCCACGATTATTTTTGTGGTGGCGGGAGTCTTTGCTATTTTCCTTGGCTTATCACCAAAATTTGGGGCAATTATCCATACCATTCCTACCGCCATTTTAACGGGCGCTTCGATTGTGGTATTTGGTTTGATTACCATTGCTGGCGCAAAAATCTGGATTGAAAACAAGGTCGATTTTTCTAAAAACAAGAACCTGATGGTGGCTGCCGTGACCATTATTTTAGGAACGGGTGACTTTGCACTGCAATTGGGCAGCTTTAACTTGGGCGGGATTGGGACAGCAACTTTTGCAGCCTTGTTCCTGAACTGGTTCTTTAGTTTGCGTGATCCCTCTTAATCAGAACTTGCGGTCATTTGCTTGAACCTAAGCAAATGCCGAAACAATGCAAAAAGACCGAACAACAGTGATTGTTCGGTCTTTTTTTACCTCAAACGGTCTGTCTAGAATGAACCGTTTTTAAGAGATAATGCTTTTACTTGGCTTATTTCTGTTTTTTAAGCTCTTGCTTAAGTTGCTTCAATTTGCCTTTATGTTTTGAAATCTTTTTCAAACGTGCTTTGATTTGTTGCTTCAAAGATTTAACTTGCTTAGCCATGGTATTACTCCTTAGTAAGGCTATTCGTTGCCATTGTGTTGTTTCACAAAACTACGAATAAATTTTCTTAATTCACGAGCAGCACTAGTATCAAGTTCTTCACATAAACGAATAAATTCATCACGTTCAGTACTATTAATACGAATTAAAAGTTGTCCATCTTTCTTGCCTGTCTTTATTTTTTTGATTTGCTCGTTCATTGCTGATCTCTCCAAAATAAAGACTGCTTTGCAAAAGATGTATATACAATATATATACTTTTTAAAATAAAGCAAACTTACAATGTTAAAAAATGTAATAAAATCATATTCTTTTTTTTACCAATTCTTTTTAAAAACCCAGCAAAGCCAAGACAGGCAAGGCTTAGCGCTCAAAGCCACCTGCAGAAAAAACAAGCAAATAATTTTTAAAAATTATGCTTTGAACACCAAAATGACATATAGATACGCGGTTTTTCCGCATAAATGCAAAGTTTGGGCTGCGTTTGAAGCATCGCCCAAACTTAGGGATAGATCTGCTTAGAGATAGGCTAATTAAGGACGAAATTCTTTTAATTCACGCTGAATAAAATGCTGAATCATATCGTGATACAAACGCTCGACCATGTCTGGATCGACTGCATGCTGCACAGCCAAAGCACGGACTTTTTCAATCACTTCTTTCACGCGCTGCGGCGACTGCACATCTTCCACAGTCTGTTTATGGCGCATGGCCTGATCGACATAAAACTGACGCGATGCAATCAGTTCAATTAAAGCCACATCAATTTGGTCTATTTTGTCACGTGCTTGTTGTAATGATTTTACTTTTTCATTGTTCATGGGCTTGGGCTACACTTTCAGTTTCGGTTTCACTCTTATACTTTTCTTCTAACACATTACTGAAAATACTTTCAATCATCCACACCCGATATAAGCTATTAAACACGTAGCTTTGCCCATCTATACGCAATTCCAACACAGGAAAATCAGGCTGAGATTTCATTTCACACAGCATATCATTTTCTTTGAGCAACTCAGTCACATCCGCTGTGGTCAGTTGATCTAACTCGAGTTCACGCTGCATACGTTCAAAATGCGCTTTAAAGGATAAATCCTGCCCCCTCGTCCATACCGCCTGCAAAATGCGATATATGGCATCGACACGCTGTTCTTCAGGCACACTGTAATACAGTTGTGCCATTTGATAAGTCGCCTGCTCAGTCGGGCGGCAAAACGGCGTAAACGCAACATCAGTACGTTTAGATAAACGTGTTGCCAAACTCCAGTCAAACCAGTCGCGTCCATGATAAGACAAGGGATACACATTCAAATGGATATTGTAATAGGCAGCTAATTCTTCTTTGATATACGCCAATAACAACCAAGAAATCGGGTCTTCCAGTGCAATATACAAATCCAGTTCAGGGTCGAGTGCCTGAATTTCATTGAGTTCTTCGGCATCACTAATTAAATGTTCTCGCCATTCAATGTGATTGATCAAGAAAATAGGATTATCGGTGAGTAATTTTTGTTGTTTTAAACGGCGTGTCAAACGCAATAAATCATCGACCGCATGATATTTACGTCCACCAAACTCAAAATAACTGGCCAATACAGGTGCATCATCAAAAACCCGTTCAGGAAAATCCTGAATTTGATGATGACGGCTGGACATGGCATATAAAGTGCGTAATTTACCCGACTGCTTTTGCCACAGCATGTGAAACACATCTTCGAGTAAATACAAAAAATCCTGACCACGTAACGGCGTATGCCGCAAAATGGTTTCTGCCTGCATTAAGGCTTCTGCAGTCGGTGATTCAGGGCTATCGTGAAAACTAAACCGATGTTGTTTGGCAAGAATTTGTGCATCTTGAATACAGTAATTTTGCCATTCTGCAGCCGACATTTGATTCGGTGCATCGCCACTTTGCCGCGAAATCACCACGGTTAAAGGTTTTAATTCATCGGCCAGAATATCTTCTAATTGCGGCAACTCCTGTACCGCCAAATAGCTATATACATCATCTAGACGCAAATGCACACTCAGTCCGTGTTCCGTGGGCAACACCGCTTGCCGAGATGGTTTTTGATAAAACCAACTCGATCTGATCGGATCGAACCAACGGCGTAACAGTGACATGAGATCAGCCTCTAAAAAGAAAATCCTTGTGGTTTGGGGACAAGCCACATGCAAATCATGTGCGCTCGTCCTTCAATAGTACACAAGGATTTATATCAATTCATATAAAAATGATCAATTAGACCTCTAAATTCAGATCAGTCACTGCACCTTTTTCTGCGCCCGATGCCAATTTAGCAAATTTCGCCAATGCACCATGGGTATAGTTTGGCTTTGGTTTGACCCATGCCGCTTTACGTGCTGCCATTTCCTCTTCCGACACATGCCAAGTCATTTCACGGGTTTCGGCATTAATCGAAATTTTATCGCCATTTTTCACCAGACCAATTGGCCCGCCTTCATACGCTTCTGGGGTCACATGCCCAATCACAAAACCGTGACTGCCACCCGAAAAACGTCCATCGGTAATTAACGCGACTGAATTACCCAAACCTTTGCCAATAATTGCAGAAGTTGGTTTCAGCATTTCTGGCATACCCGGGCCACCTTTAGGGCCTTCACCACGAATCACCACCACTTCACCTTCTTGCACTTCACCATCTAAAATGCCGCGCATCGCGCCAATTTCACCTTCAAAAACGCGTGCAGGGCCTTCAAAATACAAGCCTTCTTTGCCTGTAATTTTTGCCACTGCGCCCGTAGGTGATAAGTTGCCTTTTAAAACCACCAAGTGCGAATCTTTTTTGATTGGTGCATCAAACGGTAAAATAATTTGCTGACCTTCAGGATAATCAGCAACATCGGCCAAGTTTTCTGCCAAAGTTTTACCTGTAACCGTTAAGCAAGAACCATCAAGCATGCCTGCATCTAACATACGTTTCATCAATGGTTGAATTCCGCCAATGGCAATCAGCTCCGACATTAAATACTTGCCCGATGGACGTACATCGGCCACCACTGGAGTTTCCTGACCAATACGCACGAAATCATCTAGTGTCAGTTCAACCCCTGCAGAATGTGCCATGGCAATTAAATGCAGTACACCATTGGTCGATCCACCCAAAGCAATCAGCACTTTAATGGCATTTTCAAAGGCAGATTTGGTCATAATGTCACGTGGTTTAATATCCAGACGTAACAGATTCATGACCGCTTCGCCTGCGCGTTGGCAGTCATCCATTTTATCTTGAGAAACAGCTTCTTGTGCTGAAGACCCCGGCAAACTCATGCCCAATGCTTCAATGGCCGATGCCATAGAGTTGGCGGTGTACATGCCACCACAAGAGCCTGCACCTGGCAAAGCCACTTCTTCAATTTGTTTGACCTGAATTTCGTTAATTTCACCTTTGGCATGCTGACCCACGGCTTCAAACACCGAAATAATATCGGTATGTCCTGCACCCGGTTTAATAGTGCCGCCATAAACAAACAAGCCCGGACGATTTAAACGCGCCAGTCCCATAATGCAGCCCGGCATGTTTTTATCGCAGCCACCAATTGCAATCACACCATCATAGGCCTGACAACCCACCACGGCTTCAATTGAGTCGGCAATAATTTCACGTGAAACCAATGAATATTTCATGCCTTCGGTGCCGTTTGAAATACCGTCTGAAATGGTGATGGTATTGAAAATAATGCCTTTACCACCCGCTTGATTCACGCCTGTTTCCGCTTCACGCGCCAAGCCATCAATATGCATATTACATGGTGTGACATTGGCCCAAGTCGATGCAATGCCAATAAATGGACGAGTAAAATCTTCATCCTTAAAACCCACCGCACGCATCATGGAGCGTGCAGGTGCATTTTCAATGCCTTCATAGACTTCGGCTGAATGTTCGCGGATATTCTGTTTACTCATGGCTGATTCCTTAGCAAGATGGGTGAAATGACGTGCTCATCATGACAATTTATTTTATTTTTCATTGTATCGAAAGCAGGCAGGATGTAAACGAAAATGCCTGTCTAATTTCATCGCTCAAATTTGCTGCGATACTGACATCGCTCATTGCAGACACATAAAAAAGCACCCCAATTTTGGAGTGCTTTTTTGTAGCAGCTTAAATTGCCAAGTACTGCTTAGATTTCACGTACCGCACCTTTTGCCGCACTGGTGGTATGCATGGCATAAGCTTTCAACGCTTTAGAAATTTTACGTGGACGTTCTTCTGCAGGATGCCAGCCTTTAGCTTCTTGCGCTTCACGACGTGCCGCCATAGTTGCGTCATCTACCGCCAAGTGAATGCTGCGGTTTGGAATATCAATTTCGATACGGTCACCATCTTCAACCAGACCAATCGCACCACCTTCAGCCGCTTCTGGAGAAACGTGACCAATTGAAAGACCTGAAGAACCGCCCGAGAAACGACCATCGGTCAGTAAGGCACATTCTTTGCCTAAACCTTTCGATTTCAAATAGCTGGTTGGATAGAGCATTTCTTGCATACCTGGGCCACCACGTGGGCCTTCGTAGCGAATCACCACCACATCACCCGCTGTAATTTTACCGCCCAAAATCGCGTCTACAGCAGCATCCTGACTTTCAAAAACACGTGCTGTGCCGTTGAATTTCAAAATAGAATCATCCACCCCTGCAGTTTTTACAATACAGCCATCTAAAGCAATATTGCCGTAAAGTACCGCCAAACCACCATCTTTAGAGAAAGCGTGTTCTGCATTACGAATCACACCATTGTCACGGTCACCATCTAAACGTGAATAGTAACGGTCTTGTGAGAATGCTGTTTGGGTGGGTACGCCGCCCGGTGCAGAACGGAAGAACTGGTAAACGTCTTCATTTTCGGTACGGATGATGTCCCATTTATCCAAAGCATCTTTTAAAGTCGCTTCGTGAACTGTGCCTACTGAAGTGTCCAATAAACCTGCGCGATCCAGCTCGCCTAAAATAGACATAATGCCACCCGCACGGTGTACATCTTCCATGTGAACATCTTGTTTTGCAGGCGCTACTTTACATAGTACAGGCACTTTACGTGATAAACGGTCAATATCATCCATGGTGAAATCCACACCTGCTTCATTGGCAGCCGCCAACAAGTGCAGTACGGTGTTGGTTGAACCGCCCATGGCAATGTCCAACGTCATAGCATTTTCATAAGATGCTTTGGTTGCAATTGAACGTGGCAATACGCTGTAATCGTCTTGTTCATAATGGCGTTTGGCCAATTCCACAATCAACTGACCTGCTTTATCAAACAGTTTTTTACGGTTGGCGTGAGTTGCTACAATTGAACCGTTGCCTGGTAAAGATAAACCTAGAGCTTCTGTTAAGCAGTTCATTGAGTTTGCAGTGAACATCCCTGAGCATGAACCACAAGTTGGACATGCAGAACGCTCATATTCAGCAACTTCTTCATCCGTATAGTTGTCATCTGCCGCCACAATCATCGCGTCAATCAAGTCAATCGCGTGTTCATTGCCACGAATTTTGACTTTACCTGCTTCCATTGGGCCGCCAGACACAAACACCACTGGAATGTTCAGACGCATAGCAGCCATCAGCATCCCTGGTGTGATTTTGTCACAGTTGGATATACACACCATTGCATCGGCGCAGTGTGCGCTGACCATGTATTCTACCGAGTCGGCAATCAAGTCACGCGATGGCAATGAATACAACATGCCGTCATGACCCATGGCAATCCCGTCATCTACAGCAATGGTGTTAAATTCTTTGGCAACACCACCTGCCGCCTGAATTTGCTCTGCCACCATTTGACCGAGGTCTTTTAAATGCACATGGCCAGGTACAAATTGGGTAAATGAGTTGACCACCGCAATAATCGGCTTACCGAAATCTTCGTCTTTCATACCCGTTGCACGCCATAAGCCGCGTGCACCCGCCATATTTCTTCCGTGTGTCGATGTTTTTGAACGATAGTCAGGCATTATAAAGTTCCAACTTGGTTGTGCTGAAATGAATCTGAAATTCATTCTGGCGAAATAATACTGTTTGCAAGATCTGTATCACTGCAAAATAGTTTAAGAGTCTTTCTATTTTACTACAGCTTGAGGTAGTAAGGCTGCTGCTTTACCAACTTTATGATGGATAAAAAGTGACGAGAACCCACAGCACCTTGTTGATCATACTGAATGCAATACAAAACTTTCATGAATAATTTTTAAATTTTGCATTACTAATTTTTATCATAATAATTTATAGCACAGCGACAAGGTGGATTTGTTACAACCCGTTCCGACCTTTGAGCCGCAATTTGTTATAATTGCCGCGTCATCTAAAACTATGGGTTGATTTCCATTGAAAATCGTTTTTGCAGGTACGCCTGAATTTGCTGCAAGCGCTTTGGCAGCACTCCTGAACACCGAACATGAGATTGTCGCGGTTTACACCCAGCCTGACCGTAAAGCAGGACGCGGACAAAAACTCACAGCATCTGCGGTGAAGCAATTGGCACTACAACACGATCTTCCTGTCTATCAACCTTTACATTTTAAATCATCTACTGAAGAAGGTCTGGCGGCTCAACAAGAATTGGCTGCATTGAATGCCGATGTGATGGTGGTTGCTGCCTATGGTTTAATTTTGCCGCAAGTGGTTTTAGATACTCCAAAATATGGCTGCTTGAATATTCACGGTTCTTTACTACCACGTTGGCGTGGTGCAGCGCCGATTCAGCGTGCTATTGCCACAGGTGATACCGAAACAGGCATTACCATTATGAAAATGGCTGCAGGCTTAGATACAGGCGATATGATGTATAAAACCCTATGCCCAATTACTGCCACAGACACCTCTGCTACTTTACATGATAAACTGGCGCAGCAAGGTGCCGAAGCAATTGTCGAAGTACTGGCTTCAGAGCAAAAATTGCAAGACTATTTGGCTGCGCGTGAAGTGCAAGATGAAGCCTTGACGGTCTACGCACACAAACTGACGAAAGCCGAAGCGCAAATTAACTGGTCACAAACTGCAGCCGAAATTGACCGTAATATCCGTGCCTTTAATCCGTGGCCTGTGGCGTTTATCCCTTTAGATGACACTCAAAACTTGCGCGTCTGGGGTTCAGCATTATCGGATGAATCTGCACAAGGCAAAGCTGCGGGTACAATTTTAAAACTAGACAAACAAGGCGTACACGTCGCTTGTGGCGATCAACAAGCAGTGTGCTTAAGCTCGTTGCAATGGCCAGGCGCTAAACCCCTGAATCCTGTGCAAATCATTCAAACTCAAAAACTTCAAACAGGACAAGTTCTCGCATGAGCCATTCTGAATCAGGCAACTCACATTTGAACTTGCGTGCCCAAGTCATCCGTACGCTATTGGCTGCACAACAAGGGCAGTCATTGGCGAGTGTTTTACCTGCACATTTAAGTAAAGTCGCAGAACGAGACCGCGCCTTGTTTCATGAGCTGGTTTTGGGCACCTTGCGACAATGGTATGCCCTAAAAAGCATTACTTTGCCGCTGTTGGTAAAACCACTCAACAATGAAACCGTTGAAACCTGTTTATATGTTGGCTTATATCAAGTGCTTTGCACCCGTGTAGCCAGTCATGCCGCAATTTCAGAAACCGTAACTGCAGCCAAACAATTGGGCTATCAAGCACTCAGCGGTGTGGTGAATGCGATTCTGCGTCGTGTTTCACGTGAAACATCGGAATTTCAAACGGCTTTGGCACAAGCACATGGTTTGCCAAGTTGGTTGTATAAACGCTTGAAAAAAGATTGGCCTGAACAATTAGAACAACTGACGCAAACTTTAAAGCAAACCGCACCTCTGACCTTAAGGGTTAATACACGCCAAATCAGCCGTGATGACTATTTAGAAATTTTGCAGGAACAAGAGATTGCAGCAGAAGCTTGCACCGTGTCTGAAGTCGGCATTGTGATGTTGCAAAATGTGCACATTCCTGACTTACCTGGTTTTGATGAAGGCGTATTTTCCGTTCAGGATGAACATGCCCAACTGTGTGCAACGCTCTTGCCAAATTTAGATGGCAAAGTCGTGGTCGATGCCTGCGCAGCACCCGGCGGTAAAACAGCGCATCTGCTCGAAAAATTTCAGCCTAAAAAATTGATTGCCTTAGATCAGGATGCCAAACGTCTGTTACGTGTCAGCGAAAACCTAGAACGTCTGCAACTGAATCAAGAAGCGCAAGTCGAAATTTTGGCTGCCGATGCAACCACATGGAATGCCAGTGAAGCAGTAGACTGTATTGTATTGGATGCACCATGTTCTGCAATTGGAGTCTTGCGTCGTCATCCAGATATTCGTTTGCTGCGTCAATCTAGCGATATTCAGCAGACGGTGGTATTACAGCAACAGATTTTGCAGCAGATGTGGCAACAGCTCAAAGTTGGTGGCACCTTGCTTTACATTACCTGCTCGGTTTTAAAAGCCGAAAATGAACAGCAAATGCAGCAATTCTTTTCCGAACATCAAAATGCCAAAGAAGTCAAAATTGAGGCAGATTGGGGCATTCCACAACTGTATGGGCGCCAATTATTGCCGCAACAAGGACGCGGGGATGGTTTTTATTATTGTCGTATTGAAAAAACCGCCTAAGCTATTTCTGTTTTAACGATTCTTCTCATTTAATAGCCTTTCCAAAAAAATAACCCTTGAATCAATCAAGGGTTATTTTAGTTAGCCAGTGCAATGCTTTACAGCATCGCACCCGTTTCAGCAAAATGCTTAGTCTTCGAGTTCATCTGGGTTTTTGATCAGGTGAATCATCGCCAAAACTAAACCACCCCAAAGTACCACTGTTGAAATAATCAACATCACCAATGCAGATGTATTCATCTTATTTCTCCGCTGCGTCGTGATCTTTTAAGCGGCTAAGCAATACCGCGCCAATAATAAAGAGCACCACGGTACCACCACCCACGGTGAGTAAAATGTGTAATGGATAACCACCATAGCCTTCTGCAAAAATAGATTTCAGGGTTAAGCCTAAAGCCACGAGCAATGAAAGCGGAGTCACGATGGTTAATAGGAAATTCCAGCCCCAACCCAATTTAATGCTTGAGTATTGGTTAACGTGTTGCTGCAATTCTTTGAGCAATGGACGACGGAACCAAGTCACCAAAATGATCGACAATAAACCACCACCAACAATACCAATGTTGTTGGCAAAGTAGTCAATGATGTCGACAAAAGTGATCGCGCTGTGGGTAGAGAATAAAATGGTTGAAACAATAGCTGAACCACCCGCAATGATGGTTACTGCACGCTTACGCGACCAACCCAGTTTGTCTTGGAACGCAGCAATGGGCACTTGCAGAATACTCACCATTGAGGTCACCCCTGCAACCGTCAATGAAGCGAAGAATAAGAAACCAAATAAATCGCCACCTGCACCCAAGCTTGAAATGATTTTCGGGAATGCAATAAAGGCTAAACCAATACCGCCAGAAACCACTTCATCTACCGATGAACCTGCGCTGTACGCCATGAAACCAAGCGCAGCAAAAATACCAATACCCGCTAAAATTTCAAAAGATGAGTTTGCAAGTGCAACCACCAAGCCTGAACCAGTCAAGTTGGTTTTACGTTTTAGGTAAGATGAGTAGGTCAACATAATCCCGAAACCCACTGAAAGTGAGAAGAAGATATGACCAAAGGCAGCTAACCATACTTTATAGTTCGCCATCGCTTCCCAGTTAGGCGTAAAGAAAGCATTTAAGCCATCGACTGCACCCGGTAAACGTAAAGCTTGAACCACGAGAATAGAGAACAAAATCAGCAAAAGTGGTATAAAAATTTTATTTGACAGCTCAACCCCTTTTTTCACCCCACCATATAAAATGAACATCACCACCGTCCATACGATGACTAAGCCAATAAATAAGGTTGGTACAAAACCAAAGGCTAAACCTTCACCATTTTGTAAGTAGCTTGTGAAAAAGAATTTTTCAGTGTCTGTTCCCCATTGCTGACCAATGGAATAGAACATATAACTGCCTGCCCAAGACAATACGCTGGCATAATAAATACCAATCAGCAAAGTCACCATCACCTGCCACCAGCCCAATGCTTCACTGTTCATGAGCTTTTTATAAGCGGTTGGTGGTGCTTTACGGTATTTATGTCCGACTGCATAGTCCAAAAACAGCAATGGCAAACCTGCGGCAAAGATCGCAATTAAATAAGGGATTAAAAATGCGCCGCCGCCATTTTCATAGGCAACATAAGGGAAACGCCAAATATTGCCCAACCCGACCGCAGAACCAATGGCTGCGATAATAAAGCCTGATCGCGCGGACCAACTCTCACGAGAATCTGTCATAGAACACCTAAACTTCAGGCTATTTTTTGCTGCTTGTTTTTTAATTCTGACCTTTTATATAAATAACTTGCTTTTTCATTAGCTTAAATTTACTTTATATAACGGTACTTTAGCGCACGCAAAAAATATCCTGCAAAAAATGAAAATCTGGGTGTTTGCTTTAGAGTCACACCTTTTGAGCATCAAATTCTAAAGGTCAAACAGCGAAATATTCGGAAAATCTTGCTTAAAGTCTTTGCCCAATATTGCGCTTTTGTATGGCTTAACAATACTCATTTTTGAACAATTTTTCTGTAAATTCTGCTTAGAAAGATGCTTTTTGTATGCATTTTTTTAATCAAACGTTCAAATTCCACTCCATTTTGACTTGATTTTTTAGTTATAAATCGTATAACTATTTGGAATGAAATTTTGATGCTATTTGAGTTATTTTAATTTTCATCTATTTTAGCAGCGCTGTAGCCTATTATTCACCGAACTACAGCACTGTAATCAATCATCTCAAAATTCAGAGTTAACTCATCCTTTCTCTTTATTTATAACGATGCATCATTAGATCAGATACTTAACGCTTAATTACCAATAAACGCTCTTCCTGCATATCCCGAATAGCAGATTGAATCCCTTCACGCCCTAAACCTGAATCCTTCACGCCACCATAAGGCATATTGTCCACACGGAACGATGGAATATCATTAATAATCACCCCACCAACTTGTAACTGATCCCATGCATACAGCATTTTTTCCAAGCTTTGTGTATAAATACCCGCCTGTAAACCAAAACGGCTTTGGTTAATACGTGTAATTCCTTGTTCAAAAGATGAATATTTTTCCAAAATGGCAACAGGGCCAAAAACTTCATCTTTATAAACCTCCAAGTTTGGATCGACCTGTTCCAATAAAGTCGGCTCAAACATCACACCTTTCAGCTCGCCACCTGCCAATATTTTTGCGCCTTTTTTCACTGCTTTATCAATCCACTTTTGCAAGCGCTGTGCTTCAGCTTCCTTAATCATTGGCCCGACCAAAGTACTGTCTAAATCAGGATCTGCTGCTTTAATTTTCTTGAGCTGGCTCACGAGTTTCTTTTTCAGTTCGGCATACACGTCGGCATGCACCAAAATACGTTGCACACTAATACACACCTGCCCAGCATGATTATACGCTCCACCAATTAAGCGATGAATCAATGCATCATTCAGGTCAGTATCGGGTTCAATCATCACCGCTGCATTGCCGCCCAACTCTAGTGTTACTTTTTTGCGTCCTGCGCGGGCTTTCATATCCCAACCCACCACATCTGAACCCGTAAAACTGAGCAGTTTAAAGCGGTCATCTGTCACTAAAACATCGGCTTGCTCACGCTCACAAGGCAATACCGAAAATGCACCTTTAGGTAAATCTGTTTCTGCCAACACTTCTGCAATTTTCAATGCTGAAATAGGCGTGGCACTGGCAGGTTTTAATACAAAAGGACAACCTGCGGCAATCGCGGGTGCAATTTTATGTGCAGTTAAATTCAACGGAAAATTAAAAGGACTGATCAAAGATACTGCACCAATGGGTACATGCTTAACCATTCCTTGATAATTCACAGCAGCAGCCGTCACCGCCAACGGTAAAATACGCCCTTCATCTAGTTGTGACACCGCATCTGCCGCAATTTGAAAGGTATTAATTAAACGTTCAACTTCTGCCATCGCGGCCAAACGTGGCTTTCCACCTTCAGCAATTAAAATCTCGACCAATTCTTCACGCATGTTTTGAAAACGCTGCACACAATGCAACAGAATTTTTTGTTTTTGAAAGGGCTGTAATTTTGCCATTTCAGCTTCTGCTTTTACGGCTGCACGAATGGCCTTTTCAATACTTTTTTCATCGGCAAGTGCAACACGCGCATATAAATTTTGAGAATATTTATGCTGAACGGCTAACCATTGCCCTGTTTCTACGGCTTTATTGGCAAGATAGAGCGGATAATCGACAGGTGGATGGACATTTTGCATACTGAAATCCTCTATTTTTGGCGCGAATTAAGCTATATTTTTACAAGAATTTTGATTCTAGAAAATGTATGATGCGCTAAGTTGGACAATATTTCACATGATTTTTTGTCACGAGAACATACAACACCACACCATTCATCCCAAATGATGATGACAAAATACTAGAGTTTATATGCTTACATTACAACGTTTTGCTTTAGCATGCAGTTTAATTAGTTGTTCAGCGGTGCATGCCGATATTATTGGGGTAAAAGCCAGTGTAGATTATTGGAAATATAGCGCAGACTGGAATCAGGCTCAGTTATCACCAAACTTAGATGACGATTTTGCCTTACCCTTTACTCTGGCAGTAGAACATCCTGTTCCTTTTTTACCCAATGCCAAAATTAAGCATGCCAATTTGCAGGCCGAAAGCGAGCAAAGCGCTGCTGGTGTAAAAATCAATCAGCTGGATTTAGATTACTCAGACTTCATTTTATATTATGAAATTTTAGATAACATTGTTGCAGCAGATGTTGGATTTGGCGCCAAAGTACTTGAAGGTGACTTAAGATCTAATTTGTTTTCAACACAAGACGTCAGTGAAACTTTAGCTATGTTATATGCAGAGGCAGCAGTTAAATTACCGTTTACGGGTTTAAGTGCCAAAGCTGAAGCAAATTACGCCAAAAATAGCGACAATGAAGTTCGTGATGCTCAGGCAGAAATTAAATATAACTTTGTCGATACCGTTTTGGTCGATGTGGGTTTAAAAGCGGGCTATCGCATTTTAGATATTAAGCTCAATCAAGATTCCAATCAGGAAACTCAATTAGAGTTTAAAGGCCCATATTTAGGCTTAGAAGCACATTTCTAAATATTTGATATTTAAATAAATTTAAAACCCTTAAATTATGTTTAAGGGTTTTTTTATTCATTCTACTTTTCTTTTTTACATAAAAAAACACCCTCAACGCTAGTTGAGGGTGTTTGAATAATGAGCTGGCGATGACTTACTCTCACATGGGTAACCCCACACTACCATCAGCGCGAAGAGGTTTCACTTCTGAGTTCGGGAAGGGATCAGGTGGTTCACTCTTGCTATGGTCGCCAGCACAA
>NZ_VOZL01000069.1:0-1022 GCF_013419805.1 Acinetobacter sp. YH12058 | reverse complement strand
ACTCCCATTCTCTTATTCCAAGATCTGTCCTACCTTTGGGACTACTTGAGGTGATCTCACCGCAGCACGAACAGATTTGGGTGGTATAGGCTTCTTGGACTTCTTCAAACAATACGCCTGCGTTCTCGCATTTATACTTGAGCATTGTTTTTAGTGCAGAAAATCCTGTATCCAAAACAGATTTTGCCATTTTGGTTTTTACTAATTTTTTAGCACTCAAGTCACCTACAATAATCAATGCATTTTCATTCACAAGCTTGGTGCTTGCTTTATGCAAATGATCTTTTCGACTATTTGCAATCTTGGCGTGTAATGCACGAACACGCTTCTTATTCCTGGCTCTCTGAGCAATACATAATTTCTGCTCATATTTTCGATAGAATTTTGGATTTGAAATTACAGTGCCATCAGAACAGGTGGCAATATCTTTTAAGCCTAGATCAATACCAATCGATTTGGTTGCTGTCGATTTATCTTGCTTAGGCGATTCAACAACAAGACATACATACCAACGCCCACGGCTATCCTCTACAAATGAACCTGTTTTTAACGTGTATTTGCTTAAACCGTAGCTATCCCAAAGCTTAAATTGGTGTTTTCCATACTGGACATATCCAGTGGCATATTTGATAGCAACCTTTTTAAAGGGAACCCATCCCAAAGAGCGCCTTGCTGATTTTTTATTGCTGACACGCCATTTCAGCTTTGCCTTTTTAAATTGCTTTCTTCGGGTGACTAATTCTTCAGTTACAGCCTGAATGGTTTGACTATGTAAATTACATTCTTTGGATGTGCCTTTCGTATATTTGGCAATATCAAAAGCAGAGAGAAATTCACCTTTCCGCTTCAAATGCCTAAACCCTAAATCATTGACATAATTCCAGACGAAGTTCACTTCTGATGCTAGTTGGTCTAACACCTTGCAATGTTTGTCTTTTATACGTAATTTAAGGGTTTTCATGTACTTATATTAACAATCAAAACTCAAGGAAAATAGTCCTTAGTTAAATCAAACGACACTT
>NZ_VOZL01000068.1:0-1029 GCF_013419805.1 Acinetobacter sp. YH12058 | reverse complement strand
TAATATGAATACGCAAACAATAAAATCATAAGATATTGTTTATACAATAGGGTCTGTTGACATTTGTTGATTAAAAAAATAGCGAGATAGTAAAATTAAATCGCCAAACCCAATTTTACACTCGCTATGCCTCGAACAATGCTAAATGATCAACACTGGTCCAAGTTACTTGCTATTTTCCGTCACTTTAATATTTATCTCAAATTAAATTTACGGAATTTTATTGAAGCGATTTTATTTCGAATTAGAACAGGCTGTCCTTGGCGTGATTTACCTCAAGAGTTTGGTAAATCAAATTCTATTTTTAAGAAATATAATCGATGGTCTAAAAATAGTAAGTTTATGAATATTTTTAAATTATTCAGCCAGCATGCTGATAAAGAGTGGATTTTTATCGATGGGAGCCATGTACGAGCGCATCAACATTCAGCTGGTATTAAGAATCAAAGTATTTCCAAAAGTATTGGTGGTAATAGTTCAAAAATACATTTAGCAATCGATTCAAATGGTAATCCTATTGAATTTATTATTTCAGATGGAACTTCACATGATATTAAGGTTGCACCTGATCTTGTATCAAAATTAGATTTAACAGAGTCAGAAATGCTATGTGCAGATAAAGGCTATGATTCAGAAAGTTTCAGAAAGAAAATTAGAGAAAGTAATACGAAAGCAAACATTCCTCGAAGATCAAATGCCAAATCTAGCAATGATGATATGGACTGGTATATGTATAAAATCAGACATTTAGCTGAAAATGCATTTTGTAGATTAAAACAATTTAGAGGAATTGCCACAAGATACGATAAGCTAAAACGTAACTATCAAAGCGCTGTTGCTTTAGCTTGTATATTTATATGGTTGCCTCTTTAGCTCAATTTATCGGCTGTAAATGTCAACACACCCTAAAAAAGCCCATCACTGATGGGCTTTTTTATTTTACTCATATTTGACGATTATTTTGCCTTGATGGTGTAACAAGGGGCCAACTCTAAAGAGATATCACCACCGCTTAACTTCGCCGTTTGA
>NZ_VOZL01000067.1:0-1069 GCF_013419805.1 Acinetobacter sp. YH12058 | reverse complement strand
AAACATCGTTCGATTGCTGGTTTTTTAGCAGGCGTATTTTCTTCACTATGTGCGTATCAACTTTGCCAAAAGAATAAGCCTAAAATTCATGTGATTAAATCTTTGGCTTATCCGTAACTGGGGTTATATAAATTTACCATGTATTATTAAAAGTAATGGGTATATATGGGAGCAAGCTTCATTATATTTTCAAGGATTACTAATAGATGAGTGTGCCAGTTACGATACGGTTAAAGGAATAGCATACGATTTATTAGATTATTGCAAATTTCTAGAATCTTCTAAATTAAAATTATTATATTTACCTGAGGAAAAGTCAGAAAGAGTAACATATAGATATCATGCAACACTAATTGATAGGATTAATAAAAGAATAATATCTGCTAGTAGTGCAAGTAATAGGATAAATAGGATATTCAAATTTTATGACTACTGCTTTGAAAATAGTATTTTTGAACAGAAAGAATTGAAAAAAAGAACTAGAAAAATAATTTATAAAAAAATAAGGACCTCAGGAGAGAGAGCAGGGGTGATTGAACATACTATTAAGAGTTCAGATCTAGCAATAAAGTTTTCACAAGCACAAGATAGTTATGATGAAATATTAGATGGTGGTAGATTACATCCACTAAATCACGAAGAGCAACTTATATTTAGAGATTACTTATTTAAATATGGTCGAAGAAATTTTCAATTAATATGCGCATTAGGTATTCATACTGGGGCTAGATTACAAACGATATGTACATTAAGAGTAAAGGATATAAAAAATTTACTAGTTAATTCAATACCAAGAAAATATGACGATACATATGCTTTAACTGTTGGTGGTAATAGTGGTATAGATACTAAGAATAATAAAAAATTAAAACTATATATCCCAAAATGGTTGGTCGAAGAGATTTATGATTACACAAATACAGTCGATTGGAAGAATAGAGCTAAGCTGTCATTAAAAAGTAAACATGTATTCTTTTCCGAATTGGTTTGATACTCTCTCCACCCATTGCTCTATTTTATCAGCTGTCATGACTTGAAAATCTCGCCAATAATATTTCATCTGCTTCCA
>NZ_VOZL01000066.1:0-1082 GCF_013419805.1 Acinetobacter sp. YH12058 | reverse complement strand
TAAGTTGACAAAAATAACTAATCATGCGAAAAAGTTTTTTTAGTTAACAGATGTTCACACATGCCTCGAATTGTTTCTGTACCACTTAGTTTAGAACAGCGAGAACGACTCATTTTTCTGGCCAAGCATGCAAAACATTGGCGTGAAAGACAACGTGCCCAAACTATTCTCTGGCTTTCTGAAGGTAAAAGTGTTGCGGAAGTTGCCACTCTACAAGAACGTATCCCAGAAACCATAAGGCTACAACGCCGACGTTGGGAATTGTATGAGTTTGAATCGATTAAAGAAGGTCATCGCTCAGGTCGGCCCAATACATTGATCTCAGACTATCAGGCGAAAATCCTAGATTGGGTCAATACAAGTCCACTCAATGCAGAACAAATCCGAGTCAAACTACATGAAGAATACGAAGTGTCCGTGTCTGTTGAAACCATTCGTAAGTTTTTACGTGATTCAGGTATGGTCTTCAAGCGTACCCGTCATAGCTTGAAAAAAAAGAGATCCGATTGCATTTGAACAAGCAACACAGCAGATTGAAAAATTACGAGAGCAAGCGGCACGTGGTGAAATTATATTAGGTTATGTTGATGAAACAGGGTTTTCATCTACACCTGATAACCGCTATGCGTGGACAAAGATAGGTGATGTTCATGCGGTTGATGCAATAAGATTAAAACGAGTTAATGTCATGGGGTGTTTGCTTTCAACGGGGAAACTGGTGACAAGTTGTTTACAAGAGTCAGTTACAAGCACTTGGTTTTATGCCTATTTAACTGGAATAGCTCAACAAGTAAAACAGACTTATAACCTTCCATTGGTTCTTATTGTTGATAATGCCTCGATTCATAGAAGTAAAAAGATGGCTGATTACAGAGAGCTACTTAAAAGTAACTTTTCGACGAATTTGTATTTTATTCCAGCTTATAGCCCTGAGTTAAATCGAATCGAGATGGTATGGAAGCAGATGAAATATTATTGGCGAGATTTTCAAGTCATGACAGCTGATAAAATAGAGCAATGGGTGGAGAGAGTATCAAACCAATTCGGAAAAGAATACATGTTTACTTTTTAATGACAGCTTA
>NZ_VOZL01000065.1:0-1088 GCF_013419805.1 Acinetobacter sp. YH12058 | reverse complement strand
AACTAACCCCATAAGTTACCCCTTATTTATAATTTAGTTACATATTATCAAAAGTAACCGAAGTTACAATAAAAAATATGTAACTTATAGCAGGGTAAATGTAACTTTATAGCAGGGTAAATGTAACTTTATAGCAGGGTAAATGTAACTTTATAGCAGGGTAAATGTAACTTAATGAGGCTGGAAAGCCGCACTGGGCTTGCGTTTCAGCGTGTCTAAAAGCATTTAAAAGCTTAAAAGATTATTAAAAGCCCAAAACATTTAAAAACTGATATGAAAATTGCCCTATGTTTTCGCTTTGCTCAAACTTTATTGAAACTCGCTTTGCTCGTTTCTGGGGGGCAATTTTTTTCAAAGGCGGGATAATGTTCAAAAAAAACTATGAATTCGCTTCGCTCATAAGTTTTATGCTCGCTTTGCTCGGTCATAAAGCAAATTAAGTTCAGTCGCTTTGCTCGGTAGATTTCAAACCAGTGCAAATACCGCAATTGTAATCAGAGGGAAAAACACGAGAATTTTTATTCTGGGGTCGTCACTCGTAGACACTCGTTCGGTTTAAACCTGTTTTTTTATTTAGAAGATTTAGAATTGAACACCAAAAAAAAGTATTCGATTTGATCAAAATCAGTAAAAAACATCATTTTCAGCCTAAAAAATAGATTCACATCGTCAAACTAGGTTTTTTATTGCCTTAAAACGCTCTCATTTGCGCTCTAAGGCGTTTTTATTACTTTTTGGTGTCTTTCCTTTGGTTTAGTGTTTGTTGTCCGTATTCGCGCCATAAAGCCCATTTTGGGTCATCTTTGGGTAATTCTGCTGTTTTAAGGAGGATACCAAGCAACTCAGCTGGGTTGTGGTTGTCTAAATTGGCGATTTCAAACAAGGCACCAAGTTGGACAAGTTTGTGGGTTCGCTCTTTACGTTTTTTTGCCTGTTCTTCGGTAAATATTTTTTTGGCTGCTCGTTGGGCTGCTGCTGCTCGATCTGCGGTACGTTCTGCTTTGATCAGCGTGTTTAAGTGTTTTGTGTTTGTTGGTGTACGCTCATGTTCAGGAATGTTGTAAAGCTCAACAAGAGTTTTTTGGGTA
>NZ_VOZL01000064.1:0-1127 GCF_013419805.1 Acinetobacter sp. YH12058 | reverse complement strand
GAATCTTTTAAACGTGAATTTTTAGGTGCATCCGGATTCTTGAATTGATTAAAAACCTCTAATAATTCGCTGTGATGAGTGCTTAACCTTTCAATGTCTCTTTCAATAGCCATTCTTGGTGTCCACAGAGCAAGTAAACTTTGCTCATAATCTTTGAGTTCTTGATGACTCATTGCATCTAATTCAGCCTTAGTTCTCATGGTTTAAAATCCGTCTTGCTATGAAGAGCTTTAAAAATCCGTTTTGTTGTTTCCTCTCTTACACTTTTCGGATCTCGTAAGATGCCACTAATCCAGAGGGCAAATGTCGGGTAGTCTGGGAAATTACTGAGGTCTGATAGCTCAGAAAGTTTAGATAAAATAGTGCTGTACTTTTTAATTTGAGCATCAGACAGGTTGCAGAATATATCTATTGTTTTTGGATCTCGCTCAGGAGCTATTAATTTTGGCTTAGATTTTTCTTTCACAGTGAACTTAAAGCCGACAACAGAACGTCCTTTTTTAACTGGACTATAGTCAACTGTTACATCGGTAAATTCATTAATTTCATCTAATGAGCTCTTCAAAACTCTTCGTTTTAAGTTCCTCAAATCTCTATAAGATTCTGGTAAACCAAACTCTGTAAACATTTCATCTAGCGTTAATTCAAAGCCATTTTTTGCCTGATTTTTTTTCGCTAAATGGTAAAAGTCTATTGAGTAGTCTTTTTTTAATTTTAGAACTACATCTTTTTTATAACGAGTGTATGGATTGTATTTATCTAAAATTTTCAACATCACCAAAACAATAGATGTAAACCTTAAAGATATCCCTGCATCTTCATAAGTAGCATCAATTACCCAGTTAGAGTAGACCTTTTTCCCCCTATCATTAACGTATGAAAAGGACCGATCTACTAGTTTTTTTGACGCATTTTCAATTTGTTTATAAGCAGAATTGACTTTGATACCACAGTCATCAGCAAATTGTTGAGCAGATATTAAGATTTGATCTTGTTCACTTGCATCGATATTTCTAGCAATCGGAGAAGCCATAATTAAAATTCTTTTTTCATCTACAGACATGCTTTTAAAGCATTCAGTAACTTTGTTTTGAATAGCCATTGTTGTTACTGGATAAGATTTATCA
>NZ_VOZL01000063.1:0-1173 GCF_013419805.1 Acinetobacter sp. YH12058 | reverse complement strand
AAGGATTAAACAATAGTAATGGCATTGACCTGATGTGTTTCTGACGTTGTTTTTGCAGCAGAAGGCTTGGTGGGATTAGCCGATGAAGAATTATCTGCCATCAATGGTGCTGCATTGATGAATATGTCCTATACCGATCCTGTTTTAGTCAACCAACAAATGGTCGATGAAAATATTGGTTTCTACAAACTCAGTTTAGATGCCGTCATGGATCTGAACGTCAATGTCAAAAGTTTGCAACTCGGCTGTGGTGGGGTAAATGGGTCAAATGGCTGTGATATTGATATTCGTCATCTAGCGCTGAGTGGTATAGCCAAATCCTAAAAACTATAGAACAATAGAGATATGGGATATTCAAAAGATTTTAAAGACAAAGTCATAGAAATTATGATTCGAGATGAAATGTCTGTGCGAAAAGCAGCACAGCATTTTAACATCTGTATACAAACGATTCAGAACTGGAAAAAGTCCACTACAAACAAACCTATTCCTGGCCGTCCAGCTAAAATTAGCAGAGAGCAAATATTGAAGGATATTGAACAATATCCTGATGATTATCAGTATGAGCGAGCTGAACGTTTAGGAGTAAGCACTCATGCGGTATTTAATGCATTACATGCCGCAGGAATATCGCGTAAAAAAAGACGTTAAAGCATCCTAAAGCAGATCAAAATCAACGTCAGCAATTTCAAAATCTCATAGAGTGTTTAGAAGGGAAATTGCCTCTGATTTACATAGATGAAAGTGGTTTTCAAAGTGAAAGTACCAGAACTCATAGTTATAGCCTTCAAGGAACACGTGCTGAAGGTGAATTTAACTGGCAGTTGAAGAATTGCAGTAATGCGATCGGTGCAATTATCGAAAATAGATTGTTGACAGTTGGTGTGTTTAATTGTTCTGTGAATACAGAAGTATTTGAATGTTGGATTGAACAGGATTTATTACCTAAGTTGAAAGAAAGCAGTGTTTTGATTATGGACAATGCGACCTTTCACAAAGGGAAAAGACTTCAGGAGTTGATACGTTGTGCAGGCCATTACATTGTGTGGCTTCCTAAATAAGCTGTCATTAAAAAGTAAACATGTATTCTTTTCCGAATTGGTTTGATACTCTCTCCACCCATTGCTCTATTTTATCAGCTGTCATGACTTGAAAATCTCGCCAATAATATTT
>NZ_VOZL01000062.1:0-1199 GCF_013419805.1 Acinetobacter sp. YH12058 | reverse complement strand
GGTAATCCTCCCTAAAAATAATTGAGTTTAAAAGTAGAAAATCGAATAACCTTGATTTAAGGAGATTTTCTATGAAAACATCTAAGTATTCAGACAGCTTGATCATGAGTATCTTGAAGCAAGCTGAAGCAGGAACACCCATACCGAACTTGTGCCGCGAACATGGTATGAGCTCTGCTACATTCTACAAGTGGAAGTCCAAATATGGCGGCATGGATCTTTCAATGATGACGCGGCTTAAAGAACTTGAGGCTGAAAATGCCCGTTTAAAACGCATGTATGCTGATGAGCGGCTAAAGTCAGACATCTTGCAAGATGCACTTTTAAAAAAGTTTTAAGGCCTGTTCAGCGAAAGTCACTTGCTCAGCAAGCTACTGAGCAATTTAAGATTTCAATCAGCATGGCCTGCTTAATTTTTAAAGTCAGTCAAACGTGTTATCGCTATAAAGCTCGTTTAGATGAAGAGAATCAACAGATTGCCGAATGGTTGATTCAATTAACCAATGATCATAAAACATGGGGCTTCAAGCTTTGTTTCCTGTATTTGCGTAATGTTAAAAAATACAAATGGAACCACAAACGTGTCTATCGCATTTATAAGGAGCTTGAGCTTAATTTAAGAATCAAGCCTAATAAGCGGATTAAACGAGAACAGCCTGAAACCCTTGCAGTACCGACAGCTAAGAATGAATCATGGTCAATGGACTTTATGTATGATCAACTCAGTGATGGACGTAGTTATCGAGTTCACAACGTGATTGATGACTATAATCGCGAGTCATTGGATATATTGATTGACTTTTCGTTGCCAGCAGAACGTGTGCTGAGAGGACTTGATCAGCTCATTGAATGGCGAGGTAAACCTAAACGCATTAGAACCGACAATGGCCCAGAGTATATAAGTGAGCTGATGGAAAAGTGGTGTGATCAGCATGGTATTGAGCATGTATTTACTCAACCAGGCAATCCACAGCAAAATGCATATGTTGAGCGATTTAATCGTACAGTACGTTATGAGTGTCTAAATCAATATTTATTTCGAGATCTGAGCGAGGTGCAGGACTATACAACTGACTGGCAGTACTTTTATAATCATGAACGACCTCATATGTCAGTAAATGGTTGTCCACCTATTTTTAAACAATAACAAGGCTTTAGATTTTCTACCCATTAATTCAATTAAAAATGGGGGTATTACC
>NZ_VOZL01000061.1:0-1224 GCF_013419805.1 Acinetobacter sp. YH12058 | reverse complement strand
ATCGCATACAGTGTTCTCAGCTTGCCATACTGCTTTTGCCACAGCATGTGGAACACATCTTCAAGTAAATAAAGAAAATCTTGGCCGCGTAATGGCGTATTTTTTAGAATAATTTCGGCTTGTTCTAAAGCTTCGGCGGTCGGTTGTTCAGGTGTTTCATGAAAACTAAAACGATGCTGCCGCGCTAAAATTTGGGCATCATTCAGACAATATTGTTGCCATTCTATCGATGACATTTGATTAGGAGGTTCAGCACTCTGACGACAAATAATCACTTTCAGTGGTTTAATTTCATCACTGAGAATTTCTTCTAATTGAGGCAGTTGCTGCGCAGCCAAATAGCTATAAACATCATCCAGTCGAAGATAAACACTCAGACCTTGTTCCGTGGGTAACACCGCTTGTCGGGTCGGTTTCTGATAAAACCAACTCGATCGGATTGGATCGAACCAACGGCGTAACAGTGACATGCGTTTTTTGCCTCAAAATGATGAATTGTGCCGAACCTGCCAGCACATGCTTAAAATTCAACTTCTATTATGAAGCTGTTTTAAATGAGATATAAGCCTTGTGCAAAACTTATATCAAGTCAGGGCTGAATGTTCAATGTTTAACAATGGATTAGACGTCTAGATTTAGGTCAGTCACCGCACCTTTTTCCGCACCAGAGGTCAACTTGGCAAATTTAGCCAAAGCGCCGTGGGTATAGTTGGGTTTCGGTTTGACCCAGGCCGCGCGACGTGCAGCAATTTCATCCTCAGCCACATGCCAAGTCATTTCACGGGTTTCAGCGTTAATTGAAATTTTATCGCCGTTTTTAACCAAGCCAATTGGGCCTCCTTCATAGGCTTCTGGTGTCACATGCCCAATCACAAAACCATGGCTGCCGCCCGAGAAACGCCCATCAGTCAACAGTGCAACAGATTGGCCTAGACCTTTACCAATAATCGCTGAAGTCGGTTTTAACATTTCCGGCATACCCGGCCCGCCTTTCGGCCCAACACCGCGGATCACCACCACTTCACCTTCTTGTACTTCGCCATCTAAAATACCGCGCATGGCACCCTGCTCACCCTCAAATACCCGCGCAGGCCCCTCAAAATACAGCCCTTCTTTACCGGTAATTTTAGCCACTGCACCCGTCGGCGACAAATTTCCTTTGAGTACCACCAAATGTGAATCCTTTTTAATTGGCGCATCAAACGGCAAAATAATTTGCTGTCC
>NZ_VOZL01000060.1:0-1453 GCF_013419805.1 Acinetobacter sp. YH12058 | reverse complement strand
TCCCACTCTATTGTAAACAAGACATTTTTATCTTTTATATTCAATGGCTTATTTTCCTGCTAATTGGTAATACCATGAAAAATACCATGCTCAGAAAAGGCTTAACAATATTTTGAAAAATTGCCTACTGAGCGCTGCCGCACAGCTCCATAGGCCGCTTTCCTGGCTTTGCTTCCAGATGTATGCTATTCTGCTCCTGCAGCTAATGGATCACCGCAAACAGGTTACTCGCCTGGGGATTCCCTTTCGACCCGAGCATCCGCATGAGACTCATGCTCGATTATTATTATTATAGAAGCCCCCATGAATAAATCGCTCATCATTTTCGGCATCGTCAACATAACCTCGGACAGTTTCTCCGATGGAGGCCGGTATCTGGCGCCAGACGCAGCCATTGCGCAGGCGCGTAAGCTGATGGCCGAGGGGGCAGATGTGATCGACCTCGGTCCGGCATCCAGCAATCCCGACGCCGCGCCTGTTTCGTCCGACACAGAAATCGCGCGTATCGCGCCGGTGCTGGACGCGCTCAAGGCAGATGGCATTCCCGTCTCGCTCGACAGTTATCAACCCGCGACGCAAGCCTATGCCTTGTCGCGTGGTGTGGCCTATCTCAATGATATTCGCGGTTTTCCAGACGCTGCGTTCTATCCGCAATTGGCGAAATCATCTGCCAAACTCGTCGTTATGCATTCGGTGCAAGACGGGCAGGCAGATCGGCGCGAGGCACCCGCTGGCGACATCATGGATCACATTGCGGCGTTCTTTGACGCGCGCATCGCGGCGCTGACGGGTGCCGGTATCAAACGCAACCGCCTTGTCCTTGATCCCGGCATGGGGTTTTTTCTGGGGGCTGCTCCCGAAACCTCGCTCTCGGTGCTGGCGCGGTTCGATGAATTGCGGCTGCGCTTCGATTTGCCGGTGCTTCTGTCTGTTTCGCGCAAATCCTTTCTGCGCGCGCTCACAGGCCGTGGTCCGGGGGATGTCGGGGCCGCGACACTCGCTGCAGAGCTTGCCGCCGCCGCAGGTGGAGCTGACTTCATCCGCACACACGAGCCGCGCCCCTTGCGCGACGGGCTGGCGGTATTGGCGGCGCTGAAAGAAACCGCAAGAATTCGTTAACTGCACATTCGGGATATTTCTCTATATTCGCGGTTCAGCAGGCATGTCCCCTTTGAGGGCGACCCGACGACAGGATAATCGACCTTATGGTGCGCAAATATTTCGGCACAGACGGTATTCGTGGCAAAGCCAACGAAGGCGCGATGACGGCGGAAACCGCCTTGCGCGTCGGCATGGCGGCTGGCCGTGTCTTTCGTCGCGGTGACCACCGCCATCGTGTCGTGATCGGCAAGGATACGCGCCTGTCGGGCTATATGCTTGAACCCGCGCTCACAGCCGGTTTCACCTCGATGGGCATGGACGTATTCCTTTTTGGCCCGCTGCCGACAACGTA
>NZ_VOZL01000005.1:0-151177 GCF_013419805.1 Acinetobacter sp. YH12058 | reverse complement strand
AGGTACTGACTTGTACGGTATTGGCAGCAAAATGTTGGCGATGCACACGCTGTGCTTCAAAGACTAAATCCAGAAAAGGTTGTTCATATAACTGCTGAATTTCTTCTCGAGTCCAATCATTGCGTACTGACATAAGTAAAAGTCCATCATCCCTATTATTCATAGTCTGTATCATACACAAATAGTTTGAATCAGAAAGGCATAATCTCCCAATTTCGTGGCAAATATTCGACAGAATAGAATTAAAATCATGCAGTCTATTTAGTTGCAAACTTAAGCAATTTTTCTGATATTTCGCTGCAAAATTAAATTTTATGGATTATTATTTTTGTGATGAATTGGTTGCTAAAATTTAGTTATTTGCATAAATTGGCAAGAAAACTGCACTTAAAATATCGCACTATTTTGGTGGTCATTTTTGTTTAATTTTAGGCTGTTTAAGCAATTGTTCCTGAATCGCCCAATCCATATGGATTTGCACAATCTCATCATGCTGTGTTCGCGTTTGCTGCAAAATTTGTAAAATTTGTGCTGAAAAAGGGGCATTACCAAGCCCGATGGCAATATTACGCATAAAACTTTGATAGCCTGTACGTCGCAATGGACTACCTTCAGTTTTGGCTAAAAACGTGCTTTCATCCCATTGCCATAAATCTAGCAAGCTGATCTGATCTAAGGCATGTCGAGGATGAAAATCATCCACCGTGGTGACTTGGGCAAAGCTATTCCACGGGCAAATCAGTTGGCAATCATCACAACCAAACACCCGATTACCAATGCCACGGCGTAATTCTTCAGGAATCACACCTTGATATTCAATGGTTAAATAAGCGATACATTTACGCGCATCCAACATATAAGGTTCAACAATGGCCTGTGTTGGGCAAATGTCGATGCAGGCTGTGCAAGAACCGCAATGCGGAGTTGCAGGTGGATCAAAAGGTAAATCTAGTGAAGTAAACAGCTCACCCAATACAAAAAAAGACCCAGATTTTTTATGAATTAGTAATGTGTGTTTGCCTGTCCAACCCATGCCTGCACTTTCTGCAAGCGACTTTTCAAAAATTGGGGCTGAGTCGGCAAAGGGGCGTGATTCAAACTCGCCCACTTTTTCACGAATACGTGTCGCAAGGGTTTTTAGGCGTCCGCGCATGACTTTGTGATAATCGCGTCCACGTGCATAACGGGCTATAATTGCAGAGTTAGGTGCATCGGGAATATGTCGTGGACGTGGTGTTTCCACCAAATAATTCATGCGCACACAAATAATGCTTTTGGTATTCGGGACTAATAGTGTGGGATTGGCGCGCTTGTCTAAATTTTCTTCCAGAAACTTCATATCCCCATGATAGCCACGTTTTAAATATTCCTGAAAACGTGCTAATTCTGCTTGAGCATCTGGTTTGGCAATGACACAATCAGCAAAACCAAGCGCCAAAGCTTGAGCTTTAATCCACGCTTTCAAGGCGGCTGGATCGTCTTGATGCAGAGAAATATGTGCTGAAGTGGTGGATGTTGCCATAACAAAATAGAAGGGAAGAAAATGCCGCAGCAAGTGTACCATAGCCCTGTTTATCATAGTCAAAGTATTCAAGCGTGGGAGCAGCGCTGGTTTGCCCGTCAAAATAGTTCTTACGGTTTAATGCAGCAAGTGGCGTGGACACTGCATTTACAAATTCGCAAAATTTTTGCAAAACAGCCATCTACAATACAAAAAATTGCTGTGTGTTGTGGACAAGGCAATAACGCAGGCGATGGCTATTTAACTGCAAAATATTTAAAACAAGCAGGTTTTCAAGTCGATATTTATGCCGCAACACGCGGTTCATCGGCAGATTTACATCAGGCTTTTTTAGAAGCTCAGACAGAACAAGTCAATATAATTCAAGGTTTTGCATTTCAACAAAGTTATGACTGCTATATTGATGCATTATTTGGTATTGGTTTAGATCGTCCTTTAAATGATGAGTGGCAGTCGCTTATTCACGCAATGAATCAACAAGCGGGTTTAAAAATTGCGGTTGATATTCCAAGCGGTTTAAATGCCAACACGGGGCAGCCATTGCCATGTGCAATTAAAGCCGATTACACCTTTACAGCTTTGGGTTTGAAAGCAGGGTTATTTACAGGGCAGGCACAAGAATATACTGGACTGGTCGATGTGCTGGATTTGATTCCAGCCGATGCAGAACTCAAAGCGTTGGCCCAACTCACACCACATTTGATTCAATTACCCGCACGGCAGGCTTTTGGACACAAAGGCAGTTATGGGCATGTGTTGATTGTGGGCGGACATGCGCAAATGGGTGGTGCGGTGATGATGGCTGCAGAAGCCGCATCAAGCGCAGGTGCAGGGAAAGTGACTGTGGTCTGTCATGCCAAACATCATGTGGCGATATTAAGCCGTGCGCCGAATTTAATGTTGCGGGATATAGACGCACTGACAGGCGCAGAAATTCAGCACTTAATTTCACAGGTCGATGCCGTGAGTTTAGGGATGGGACTAGGACGAGATGCTTGGGCAGAACAGCATTATGCAGACTGGTTTGCCGCACTAAATCAGTCCGAGGTAGAAGTAGTTTACGATGCCGATGCCTTGTGGTTTTTGGCGAAACAAGCGCATTCATCGCATCATCCAGCCCAACTAAAACCGAACAGTTATGCCACACCACATTCAGGTGAGGCTGCGACCTTGCTCAATACTACGGTTGCAGCCATTGAAGCAGACCGTATTGCCGCGATTCAGCAATTGCAGCAACGCTATGCAGGCGATTGGGTGTTAAAAGGTTCAGGTAGTTTGACTTTGCAAGCTGCATCTACAGAACCGCAAGCAAGTTCATTGTGGATTTGTACCGCAGGCAATCCTGGTATGGGTACAGGTGGTATGGGCGATGTGTTGGCAGGCATGATTGCCAGTTTAAAAGCCCAGTTTCATCATAAAATTCAATTGCATGAAATTGTCATGTTACATGCCTTGGCGGGGGATGTATTGGCACAGCAGGGCATGCGCGGTTTACAGGCACAGCACATGAGCCAAGCGATTTATCAGGTTGTGAATCGGTAAAATATAAGCGATGGCGATGCTGATTTAGCGACGTCTGGAGCTTGAACGACTACGTCCGCGTGCCATACCACCCAAGGCATTGAGCACAGCCAATTTGGTCATACTGCCCGATGCATGAGCATGGCAAATTGCAGCAGCCAAAGCATCGGCAGCATCTTGTTGTGGTTTGATGGATAGATTTAATAATTTCATGACCATCATTTGTACTTGTTCTTTATCGGCAGCGCCATAACCCACGACAGATTGTTTAATTTGACGAGCGGTATATTCCGCCACTTGTAAATCTAAATTCACCAAAGCAGCAATCGCTGCACCACGAGCCTGTCCCAATTTCAAGGCAGAGTCTGGGTTTTGCGCCATAAACACTTGTTCAACTGCAGCTTCAGTCGGGCCGTGAAATTTCACAATCCGTTCAATCCCTGCAAAAATCCGTTTTAAGCGTTCAGGCATTTCACTGGTTTCGGTGCGAATGGTTCCTGCATCTACAAAACGTAATTTAGCGCCATCACGTTCAATAATGCCGTAGCCCGTTAGACGAGAACCAGGGTCGATTCCAATAATAAGTGACATGCCAAGCCTTAAAAAATTACATCAAGTTGAATTATAGGAGTTTAAATCTCTTTTGTGTGGAGTAATTTCAAAACATTCGGTCAGTAAGCTGCTGTTTAAACCATTGGAATGTATCCCACGCCACATTTTCAATTTTGGACTTCATTTTATTTTAAGTTTTGAGGTGTATATTTTATATACGGTAGCAAATGAGAGTGGCAATGAAGTGGATTGATAGGCTAAAACAGTGGGCGAAGCAAATTAAACGAAATGTTTATGCGGTTTGGTTTGTCGCACGTGATCCTGAAACACCGTTTATGGCAAAGCTTTTGGCATTGTTGGTCGCTGCTTATGCCATTTCTCCCATTGATTTAATTCCAGACTTTATACCTGTTTTGGGTTATTTAGATGACCTGATTTTAGTGCCATTGGGCATCATGTTGGTATTGCGTTTAGTACCTGCTGAAGTAATGCAGCGTTGTCGCTTACAAGCCGATGCGATCAGTCAAAAACCGAGCAGTTATATTGCAGCATCAGTTTTTATTGCGTTGTGGTTATTATTGGCTTATGCCGCATATTTTTATCTTTATCGTTTAAATATATAGACGTATTAAGTCTGTTATTGGGTGATGATGAAAATATTAATGACAGACTTAACCTTTAAAAATACAATAATGCCCATATTGAAACAACAGCGAATCAAAAAAGCTTGATCCCGATGAAGCACTTGGTTACTGCATTTTATTTATTTTGTTGAGATTAGATTAATTTTCATGAAATTATTTCTTATTGTTCTAATTGGCTTAGTTCTTGAAGTCTTCGTCTGGATTGGTGTGGGCGACCTAGTGGGGAGCATGTGGTACGTGTTCTTTTGGTTTGTCGCTGCTTTCTTCATTGGTTTGAACCTGATTCGTAAATATTCTGCAGGCGTGATGCCACAAATGCAGCAAATGCAAATGGGGCAGATGAGTGCCGATCCTGCGCTGAGTAATAATTTACCTAAAATTTTTGCGGGTTTTTTATTGATGATTCCAGGATTAATCAGCGATGTTTTGGCATTGCTGGTGATGATTCCTGCCGTACAAAATGCCTTTAAAGCGGCAATGATGAAAGCCATGATGAAACGTCAGCAAGCCATGATGGATCAAATGATGGGTGGCATGATGGGCGATATGAATGGCATGGGCGGAGCAGGTCAAAACCCGTTTGCAGATTTAATGCGCCAAATGCAAGACATGCAAAATCAGCAGGGCGGTGGTCGTGATTCCAGTATTATTGATGGTGAAGCACGTGAAATTACCCCCGATGCGAAAAAAATTGAAATGAAAGATGTCAATCCACCTAAATAATATGGGTGATGCTTGAGATCAAACCGAATCGTGCTGATTCGGTTTTTTTATGGGTATTTTTTGGTGAATACGCAGGTGAGTGTTTAAACATTGAGGTGTGCATTTAAAGCCTTATTTATTCTCCTACCGCACAAGGTATAATCGGATTTTCAATTCTCCTGATGTATTTATGTCTTTGTTATTCACCATTTGTGCGCTGCATTTTGTGGCACAGCTTAGTCCAGGACCAGATGTTTTATTAATTGCCAAAAGTGCAGCCAGCAATACCCGCCGTAATACCTTGCAGATTATTGCGGGTATTTCATCAGGGATTGTGGTGTGGGTAGTGCTGACCCTATTGGGTTTTACGGTTTTGGTGCAGCAATTTCCTTGGATTCAGCAAGTCTTAATGCTGATTGGCGGTTTATTTCTTGCAAAAATGGGATGGGGCATGTTGTCGGGCGGTTGGCATAGTTGGCAGCAGCGCAAACAGTTTGATGATACTCAAGTGCAAATTCCAGCCGCAAAAAACTACTTTTTATTGGGGCTATTCACCAATTTATCTAATCCGAAAACCTTAATTTATTTTAGTAGTGTATTTGCTTTGGCGTTGAGTTCATCGGCAAGTGCATCTTTGAAAGCCCAATTGGCAGTGATTATTCCAATCCAAACTTTTGTGACATTTACACTATTTATGTTGCTACTTTCTACACCAAAAATGAAAAAGTTATATCAGCGTTCAGGCAGTTATATTGATATGGTCTCGGGCGGATTATTTTTATTATTTGCTGTGTGGTTGTGGTTAGATGCACTGCGTATGTTTTAAAACATAGGTTTTGATGCCAATTAGTTAGATGATTTGATGTTGTCCAAAGCCAAGTTTGACGATTTTTCATTCAGTATTTCGGTTGCAGTCGTGTTTTCAGTTTTATCTAAATGATTGGGCTGATAAGTACGGTTTGATTGCAAAGTTGCTTCGGTATTTTCCGAACCTTGGTATTTACGACTACGGTTGGCACGTTCTCGCAAGCCACCTTTTTTAATGAGTTGCACCACTTTAACTTTACTCCGTGTAATAAAAAAATATGTGCTGAAAGCCAAGCTTGAGTCTAAACTTCAAGTAATCGAGCATGCAGAATTTTAGCATGGCATACCTATTTTAGATGGATAAAGTGACTGTTTATTCAAAAATACGATTTGCGCGAATAGCAGAACTTTGACATTCTAATTCACAAGCGATTGTGTCAGTTAAATCATCCAAAGGATGCAGGCTACAAAGTGTCACAGTTGCTTAAACAAAATTACACTGCATCAGGGTAGATGGTGTAACAATAAAAACAAGAATTACAGTGAAGTAGGAGAATACCTATGCTGTATCATCAGTATCGTTGCGCATGCAATCGGGTGGTGGAATCATCAGAAAAAGAATGTGGTACTTGTGGTTCACACAATATTCGTAGTCCTTATGGTTTCTGGTTATTCTGTATTTTGGCATGCTTGGCAGCAGCCGTTGTGTTTAAAGTCGTGCATGTTTATTTGCAAGATCATCAAGAAGTGCCCGTGCAACAATCGGTGCTTGAGGTGATTCGTACGCAATAAGTGCTGCATCCAAGCTTAACGCTTATTTCGTCTATACAAGATTTCAAAAAATCCTGAATCATTAAATGGCTCAGGATTTTATTCAACTGTTTTTTCAATATTGAAGAGACTCACCATTTTATTCTTCAATATGGATGAGCAATTTAAAAAGATTAGCGACTTAAGAAGTCAGCTTGGTTGATTGCAGACAGTGCAGCATTCACCTCAAAAATCTTGCCACGAATATCCTTCACGCCAAAACTTTCTAAACGTGCAGTGTGCATTTTTAAATAGCGTGCAGCATTGGCCGCATGATCAAACAGATAGATTCCACCTGCTTCCTGTGTTTGACCGTTCTCAGTCCAAATTTTCCAAAGCATGCCAGTTTCTAGGTTAATGCTTTCTGCAAGTTCACGGTACGCTTGGCTCATGCTTTCGCCAAATGGGCCTTCAGAAGGGAAATCGACTTGAAGAATAACCGCCATAATAAACTCCTACATCATTATCTTAGATGAGTATTTAAAAAATCTCAGGAATGATTCACTATAACATATTCGTATTTTGTATACTGTGGTTTGACAGCTAAATTTTAGGCATAAAAAAGCCCACCGAAGTGAGCTTGATAAAACTGAAAAGTTTTACATTACAGACCTGCAGAGGCTTTTAATGCTTCAACTTTGTCGGTTTTTTCCCATGTAAATGCAGTGTCAGAACCTTGACGACCAAAGTGGCCATAAGCTGCAGTCTGTTTATACATTGGTTGTAACAGGTTCAACATGTTGGTAATGCCGTATGGACGTAAATCGAAGTGTTCACGTACTAAAGCAATAATCAACTCATCTGCCACTTTTGCAGTGTTGAAGGTGTTGATTGAAATTGATGTTGGCTCTGCAACACCAATAGCATAAGACACCTGAATTTCACATTTGTCTGCCAAGCCAGCTGCCACAATATTTTTGGCAACATAACGGCCTGCGTAAGCAGCAGAACGGTCAACTTTAGATGGGTCTTTACCAGAGAATGCACCACCACCATGACGCGCCATGCCGCCGTAAGTATCGACAATGATTTTACGACCTGTTAAGCCGCAGTCACCTACAGGACCGCCAATCACAAACATACCTGTTGGGTTGATGTGGAATTTGGTGTCTGCATGGAACATTTCTGCAGGAATCACTTTTTTCACAATTTCTTCAATTACCGCTTCTTTAAGCTGAATTTGAGAAATTTCAGGATCATGCTGAGTAGATAACACCACCGCGTCCAAACGTACAGGCACACCATTTTCATAAGCAAAAGTCACCTGACTTTTTGCATCTGGGCGTAACCACGGCAAAGCACCACTGCGACGTAATTCAGCTTGCTTTTCCATTAAGCGGTGTGCGTAAGAAATTGGGGCAGGCATTAATACATCAGTTTCACGGCTGGCGTAACCAAACATCAAACCTTGGTCACCTGCGCCTTGATCTTCAGGCTTTTGACGGTCTACACCTTGTGCAATTTCAGGTGATTGTTTACCAATCATGTTAATGACCGCACAGGTTGAACCATCAAAACCTAAGTCAGAATGATGGTAACCAATGCCATTTACGGTTTGACGAACAACGGCTTCAAAATCGACATTTGCAGTTGTTGTGATTTCACCTGCCAGTACAACCGCACCCGTTTTTACAAGCGTTTCACAAGCAACCCGCGCATAAGGGTCTTCTTTTAAGATTGCATCCAAAATGGCATCACTGATTTGGTCAGCCATTTTATCTGGATGGCCTTCGCTTACAGATTCCGAGGTAAATACAGCGTACTCGCGCATAAGTCCTATCACAGTTAAATTCAAAAGACGCAATATGTTACATCGAGTTAGACTTTAGGACTAGCGCATTACGACTAAATTGGCTGAATTTATTTCAATTCAATGACTTTTTATCGCATATCTTTAGCTAAAAAATAGATAAAGTATCGGTATGACTATATTGTGACTCAAAAATATTCATGTTGGCTAAAGTATGCTGTCATAATTTTAAACTAAGGAGCACCTTGTTTTTAAGTGGTGAATCATTTTTAAAAACAATATTGTAGATGGGTAATTTAAAGACTTTGAATTGACTTTATCTGCATCAAGCTGCATTTTCAAAAGCTGTTTTAAAATTTTGGACGATGGCTGTGATTCAATTTATTGTGTGAAAAGTGAATAAAATTCAAGATGTGTTAAAATCTGTCTATTATTTCTACAGAATACTGTTGTGTTTTAACTTGTTGCTAGGCATTTGATTGGAGTTGCTGCAAGAGCGACATCACAATTCCATCCTGCGTCTATAAATTGAAATATCTATACTTTAGAATTTTGCCAAGAATAGAGCTTAACACGGCAATTAGCTATTTTCTTGTTGTTATAAACGTGAAAACGTCTTTGAATTTGCACGAAAAATACCCTGAATGGGAATTAATGCGGAAATATTGTTGCATAGGCTTTACCCCTCAGGCGTTTTTTTGAGAGAATAGCGGCTGTTTTGAATTCTATTCATCTTCTTCTATTTAACGATTTTTTGTGGACTCTGACCTATGACGACCCCGCTTAACGAACGTCGTATTGCAAACGCAATTCGTGTATTGGCAATGGATGCTGTGCAAAAAGCAAATTCAGGACATCCAGGTGCACCGATGGGGATGGCAGATATTGCCGATGTGGTGTGGCGTGAATTTTTGAATCACAACCCAACCAATCCACAATGGGCAAACCGCGACCGTTTTGTATTGTCTAATGGTCATGGTTCAATGTTGCAATATGCGTTGTTGCATTTAACAGGTTATGATCTTTCAATCGAAGATTTAAAAGCGTTCCGTCAGTTACACTCTAAAACACCTGGCCACCCAGAATTGGGTTATGCACCAGGGATTGAAACCACCACTGGTCCACTCGGTCAGGGGATTGCCAATGCTGTTGGTTTTGCTTTAGCAGAAAAAACACTGGCTGCACAATTTAATAAAGAAGATATTCAGGTTGTAGACCATTTCACTTACTGTTTCTTGGGTGATGGTTGCTTAATGGAAGGTGTTTCACACGAAGCATGTTCATTGGCAGGTACTTTAGGTTTAGGCAAGCTGGTTGTTTATTATGATGACAACGGCATTTCTATTGATGGTGAAGTAGAAGGCTGGTTCTCTGACGATACCGAACAACGTTTCTTATCTTACGGCTGGCAAGTCTTAAAAGTTGATGGTCACGATGCCGATGCAATTCGTGCTGCAACGGTTGAAGCAAAAGCTGAAACGCAAAAACCGACTATTATTATTTGTAAAACTGTTATTGGTTTAGGTTCGCCAAACAAACAAGGTAAAGAAGACTGTCACGGTGCGCCATTAGGCCATGATGAAATCGCTTTGACGCGTCAAGCATTAGGCTGGACAGATGAAGCATTTGTTATTCCTGAAGATGTATATGCCGCTTGGGATGCTAAAGCGAAAGGTGCAGAAGCAGAAGCAGCATGGAATACAACTTTTGATGCCTATGCAGCAAAATATCCAACGGAAGCTGCAGAACTTAAACGCCGTTTAAGCGGTGAACTACCTGCAGAATTCATCGCGCAGGCAGATGCGTTTATTGCTGAAACCAATGCTAAAGCTGAAACTATTGCAACGCGTAAAGCCAGCCAAAATACTTTGCAAGCATTTGGCCCATTATTGCCTGAATTATTGGGTGGTTCTGCAGACTTGGCAGGTTCAAACTTAACCCTTTGGAAGGGTTGCCAAGGCGTTCAGGACAATGCAGCAGGGAACTACGTGCATTATGGCGTACGTGAGTTTGGTATGACTGCTATTGCAAATGGTGTAGCACTTCACGGTGGTTTCATTCCTTACGTTGCAACATTCTTAATGTTTATGGAATATGCGCGTAATGCCGTGCGTATGTCTGCATTAATGAAGCAACGTGTGATTCATGTGTATACCCACGACTCGATTGGTTTGGGTGAAGATGGTCCAACACACCAACCGATTGAACAAATTGCATCTTTACGTGGTACGCCAAACTTAAATACATGGCGTCCAGCAGATACCGTTGAAGCGGCTATTTCTTGGAAATCTGCATTAGTACGCAGCGAAGGTCCAACTGCTTTAATTTTCTCACGTCAAAACTTGCCATTCCAAACTCGTACTCAAGCGCAAATTGAGAACGTGGCAAAAGGTGGTTATGTCTTGGCTGAAGAAAAAGGTGAATTGAAAGCCATTATTATTGCAACAGGTTCAGAAGTGGGCTTGGCAATGGAAGCATACGCGCAGCTTGAAGGTGTACGTGTTGTGTCTATGCCGTGTGCAGAAGAATTTGTGAAGCAAGATGCAGCATATCGTGAAGCGGTATTGCCATCACATATTCGTGCACGTGTTGCGGTTGAAGCAGCGCATGTAGACTACTGGTGGAAGTTTGTCGGCTTAGACGGTAAAGTTATTGGTATGACAACTTATGGTGAATCTGCACCTGCAAAAGACTTGTATCAGTACTTTGGCATTACCACTGAAGCGGTTGTTGCTGCAGTAAAAGAATTAACAGCTTAATTTTTTAATCCAGTGTTTTTAAAGGCGTTCCTGTAAAGGGACGTCTTTTATTTTTGCATATTTGTTTGGTATTCGATGTGATGATCCAACAAATTTTGTCAGTGTAAGTCAGGTTTGTGAATAAACCTCTGTGTAATTGAGTGAGATGAGAAATGAGTTTGTACGAGCAAATTAATGATGAAGTCACTTTAATGGATGCGGGTGAGCAAAAGTGGATTGGACAAGATTTACCACTTGAAGCTATGGTGGCGGTAGAGTTGTTGTTACAGGATTTGGCTGAAGATCAGCAAATCAAAATTCGCCGTAAGAACCATGAAAAGCAATCAGGCTTAAAGCAAGTTGATCGTATTTTGATTGAGAAGCTTTAATCTATTGCGATGAATGCGGTGCATTAAATGGTGTATCGTCAAAAATAGCTTTATTCTATGCGTAGGGTAAAGCTTTTTTTATTGCTGAAAAATAGTTTATAAAATAGCCTAAGCATAATATGAATGATGCATAATCAATAAAATGATTCGATGCAAAAATAATCAGGCAATATCAAAGCATGCAGGCAACTATATTAGATCGTCAATTTAAGCACATCGACATTGTCGCGTTAAGTGAAATCCAATTTGAACAATGGCAAGCACTTTGGCAAGGCTATCAGCAATTTTATCGGGTGCAACTCAGTGATGACGTGACACAACAGACTTGGTCAAAACTAACTGATCCTCAACGACCCTATATTTATGGCTTGGCTGCCGTATATCAAACTCAAGTTGTCGCCATTGTGCATGTAATTGAACATGACAGTTGCTGGACGCTTAAACCTTATGCCTATTTGCAAGATTTATATACCTTGCCTGAGTACAGAGGGATGGGAATTGCTCAGCAGCTTATTCAGCAGGTGAATCAAACAGCGCAACAGCGTGAATGTGATCGGGTATATTGGCTGACTCATGAAGATAATTTACAGGCACGGCAGTTGTATGATCGTGTCGCAAAAAGAACAGGTTTTATTCAATATCGCAGCCCTGCAACAGCGATGTAAAACGCGCATGCATATTTTTACAAATTTATCGTTTCAGTCATGCAACATACTGTTTTATCTTTAATCCTGTATTTGCAGCAAAAATCTATAAACTAAACCTCATTGAAACGTATCAACACTTTTAGAGATGAACAATATGAACATGAAATCAATTGCTTTAGGTTTGGCTATCGCGTCTGCAGCAACAATGACAATGGCTAAACCAGTGGCTTATCAAATTGACCCAACGCATACTGCTACTGTATTTACTTGGGATCACTTCGGTTTTTCTACGCCATCAGGTAACTTCTCAGACATTCAAGGTACTATCAACATTGATGAGAAAAAACCTGCTAACTCATCTGTGAATGTGACGATTCCATTAAGTAGCATCAACACCAACGTAAAAGCTTTAGATGAGCACTTAATGGCAGCAGATTGGTTTGATGCAGCAAAATATCCAACCATTACTTTTAAAAGTACAAAAGTTGAAACTCAAGACAAGAAAAACTTTAAAATCACAGGTGATTTAACGGTTAAAGGTGTAACTAAGCCAGTTGTTCTTGATGCGGTATTGAACAAACAAGGTCCACACCCAATGACTCAGGCAGCGACTGTTGGTTTTAATGCCACAACTTCATTCAACCGTTCTGCATTTGGTATTGCCAGCTATGTTCCAAACGTAGGTGATAAAATTACTGTCAACATCACTACAGAAGCGTCTGTAGCTGCTAAAAAATAAGTAGTAATGATTTGATCAAAAAGCATCATTTTAAAAATGGTGCTTTTTTATGTCTGTGATTTTTATCCATGATTTTAATGTCAGCAACTTGAGGTCTATGGCTTTAAAATCTGTTTGGATGAATGGCTTTTTTATTTTACTTTTTGTCCATTCGTATATCCAAAACATAAAAAATGCGAACCGAAGTTCGCATTTTCATTCATCATGTTAAGGTTGAATTAACCAACTTAGAAGAAGCCAGCAGGTTTAGTTGAGTAGCTCACCAACAAGTTCTTGGTTTGTTGATAATGTTCTAACATCATCTTGTGGTTTTCACGGCCAATACCTGATTTTTTATAACCACCGAAAGCGGCATGCGCAGGGTAGATGTGGTAACAGTTCGTCCAAACGCGACCCGCCTGAATAGCACGGCCTGCACGGTAAGAAGTGTGCGCAGAACGTGACCAAACACCTGCACCTAAACCGTAAATGGTGTCATTGGCAATTTTAATGGCTTCATCGAAGTCTTTAAATGTGGTCACAGACAGCACTGGGCCGAAAATTTCTTCTTGGAAAATTTTCATGTCGTTGGTGCCTTTGAAAATTGTCGGCTCAATATAGAAACCACTGCCAACTTCATGACGTTCACCACCACCTGTTAAGACTTGAGCACCTTCGGCACGACCTGTCGCAATACAACCCAAGATTTTGTCTTGTTGTTCTTGCGATGCCTGCGCACCAATCATGGTTTCAGTATCAAGCGGGTGACCTGTTTTAATACGTTTAACACGTTCGATGGCTTTTTCAAGGAAACGGTCAGCAATACTTTCCTGTACGAGCGCACGTGATGGACAAGTACAAATTTCACCCTGATTCAGCGCGAACATGGCAAAGCCCTCAAGCGCTTTATCTAGGTAGTCGTCATCTTGCGCCATAATATCTTCAAAGAAAATATTTGGAGATTTACCACCAAGCTCTAAAGTCACTGGAATGATGTTTTCAGTGGCGTATTGCATGATCAATTGACCGACTTGAGTCGAACCTGTGAATGCAATTTTGGCAATACGTGGATTAGTTGCCAATGGGCGACCGACTTCTACGCCGTAACCATTGACTACGTTTAGTACGCCTGCAGGCAATAAATCTTGAATCAGCTCGACCAAAACTAAAATACTAGCAGGGGTTTGCTCCGCAGGTTTAAGTACAATACAGTTACCCGCAGCCAAAGCAGGTGCAAGTTTCCATGTTGCCATTAAAATTGGGAAGTTCCATGGAATAATTTGTCCCACAACGCCCAACGGCTCATGAAAGTGATAGGCAATGGTATCTTCATCAATTTCAGAAATTCCGCCTTCTTGGGCACGAATACAGCCTGCGAAATAACGGAAATGGTCAATCGCCAATGGAATGTCGGCAGCCAATGTTTCCCGAACAGGCTTACCATTATCCCATGTTTCTGCCACTGCCAATAATTCTAGATTTTGTTCTAAACGATCTGCAATTTTAAGCAGAATGTTGGAGCGTGTGGTTGGAGATGAGCTGTTCCATTGTGCTTTGGCTTTATGGGCTGCATCTAAAGCCAGTTCAATGTCTTCTGCCGATGAGCGTGGGACTTTGGTAAATACTTTGCCATCTACAGGAGAGATATTTTCAAAGTATTCGCCTTTTACAGGGGCGACCCACTCGCCACCAATAAAGTTTTCGTATTGTGCTTTAAATTGAACTTTTGAACCGGGTTGATTGGGATCTACGTAACGCATAATTCTCTTCCTTTGATGGTTTTTTATAATCTGCCGTCATCTTTACCTTTTATCACAACCCTGTGTCTAAAATCAGGTTAAATTTACGGCTAAGGTATAAGGTACTTTAGTACGTTATTTGATTAGCATACCAATATAAGGTTGGAAAAAGGTTGGAAAGTTGCAGGTTTACAAGCAGCGAACAAATCCTTACAAAAGTAAGCAGTACAATGGATGTAATGCCCACAGGATTGTGAGAATCAGTCATGATGAAAAAACAAGATCTATTGGAAAAAAAACTGCATATTGAACGGTTTAGACAAAGCAGTAGTTTATCGCCGCTGCATGCGCAGCAAATTCAGCAGAGTATTTTAAATTCTTGGCAACGCTCTGAAATTGCAGAAATTCCTGTAGATCGGCAGGCTGCTCCGTTAAATTCCAGTTTATCGCATCCGCAAGGCGGTTCGGCTTTACAGAGAGCTGTGCAAAATTGCGCAGAAGATTTAAAACATATCGCGCAGCAGTCCGACATGGTGGCAGCCGTGGGCGATGTGGGCAGTACGATTATTTGGACGGCAGCGAGCGCTCAAATGCGTAATGTGGCGGAACGAGTACATTTTGTAGAGGGTGGACAGTGGCGTGAAGAGTTGGTGGGTACCAATGCTTTGGCTTTGTCACTCAAAACTCAGCAAGCCAGTTGTGTGTTTTCCAGTGAACATTATATGTCATCGTTACATGACTGGGTTTGTTATGCTGCACCAATTTTAGACCCACATTCCAAACAAGTGTTGGGCGTGATTGATTTATCGACCACTTGGAAAAATCATAACAGTTTGGGTTTGTTGGCAGCAGAGCGCTGTGCTTCTTTAATTCAAAATGCGTTGCTGGAACAGCAAAAACAGCAGCTTTATATTCGCGCGTTTCGTGTGCCACAGGTGTTATTTAATGGCAAAGTGGTGGTGATGACACCGCGTCAAATTGAAATATTGGTGATTTTGGCACTTTGCCCACAAGGCATGAGTTTAGACACTTTACACCAAGCACTATATGGTGAGCGTAAAGTCAGCATGGGAACGCTAAAAGCTGAAATGTCGCAATTACGCGATATTTTAGGGGGGATGCTCGGCTCGCGTCCTTACCGAGTTTTGGCGCATATTGAAGCCGATTTTTTACAAGCTGAGCAGGCTTTAGATGCAGGTTATGTGCAGTCTGCCTTGCAAACGTGTGCAGGGGTATTTTTGGCGAAAACTGAAAGTCCATTTTTATGCGCATGGCGAGATTGTTTAGAATCACGCCTGAGTGATGCCATTTTTAATGCACAAGATACCGATGTATTGCTGAAACATTTGGCGCATAGCCCTGAAGCGATTGATGCGGTAGAGCGTTTAATTGAACTGATGCCAAAGCATCATCCTGCACATCAAATTTTATTAAAATACAAAGCCTAAATGACGAATCAAGTCTTTAGGCTTTCATTTCACTGTCCTTTAGTCTTACTGTTTTTTTTAGTTTTTACAGCCCTTTGCGGTTTAACCAGTCAAACAAGGACTGATACACTTCCGCGCGGACTTCTGGCGCAGAAAGCACCAAATCATGCACGCCATCTTCAATTTGGCAAAGCTGAATATCGCCATGCATGTGATGCCCATATTTTTGCATATCTGCAACATTTAAAATTACGTCAGTGCGTTGCGCAATCTCATTCCATTGGCGTGGATAACTACTTTGACTCGCATGCATAATTAAGGTGGGTACACCCAAATGCACACTGGCATGAATTTCTTTTTGCGCTTCATGAATTGCACGAACAAAACTTAATCGCACTTTTGGATAACGCGGTTTCTTCCATTCCAAATTAAATAACCATTCACCATGATATTGTTTGTGTAGACTTGGTACATAAAATGGATTAAGGCGGCTTGGAAATTTCATTTCTGGCAGCAATTTGCCCAATTGGCTTAAACGAGGAATGCCGAATTTTTTCTCAATCTCGCTCATATTGAAATCATAAAAAGGGCTGTTGCACCATAAACCACGAATCAGTGGATGATTGGGATGATGTGCCACATATAACGTGGTGATTAATCCACCTGTTGAATGTCCTGCCAAAATTACTGAGTCATGTTCTTCTGTGGCAATTTGCTCAAGTGCAGCGGAAATTTCTGCATCATATTCAGACAAGCTGCGCACATTGTACCAATTTTGATGTGACAAATGCGAACGCCCATATTTACGTAAATCTAGGGCATAAAAGTCATAACCATGCTGATTAAACTGGTCTGCCATTTCTGTTTGAAAAAAATAGTCAATAAAACCATGAATATAAAGTACGGCTTTACGGGTTTCCTGTTCGGCTTTTTTGCGTACCAAGGTAGCAATCACTTTGCCTTCATAATCCGAAGGAAAATCCAGCGTCATTTGTTGGTAATCGGCACCCAAAATATCGGGTTGATAGCTTGGTGTTGTTTTTTGTTTTTTACTTAACAGCATAAGGTGTTCGTCATCCATTTTATTTTGACTATATCCTTGATGAGCTGTGCGCATTTGTCAAATTGAATTATGCAAACTCTCTGCATCTATACCGGTTTAGTTTTATGCTGCGAGTTCATTTTGTTCTGAACAGCAAAAAAAGCAGAACGCATCTGAGATGGTTCTGCCAAAGGGAAGGATAAAAATAAAACAGCAACAGACGAAAATTGAAAAAAGGATGGGAGATGCTGAGCAAATCGTGATTCACTCAGCAGGAGATTCAAATTACATCGCGGCTTTAAAAATTTCGACCACTTGTGCATGATTGGCTTTACGTGGGTTGGTGAGCATGCAGGCATCTTTTTGTGCATTTTCAGCCATAATCGCCAAGTCATCTTCTTTCACGCCTAACTCTGCTAAACCTGTTGGAATACCAATTGAGCTAGATAATTCACGAATTGCATCAATTGCGGCATAGGCGGCTTCTGTGGTGGTTAATCCGTCAGTATTGACTCCCATCAATTCTGCAATATCTGCATAACGCTCAGGGCAGGCAATCAGGTTAAATTCGCAAACATGCGGCAGTAAAATTGCATTACAGACGCCGTGCGGCAAGTTGTAGAAACCACCGAGTTGATGCGCCATGGCATGCACATAACCCAATGAGGCATTATTAAATGCCATACCAGCCAAATATTGCGCATAGCTCATGGCATCACGTGCTTCAATATTTTCACCATTTGCCACGGCAGGGCTAAGCCACTGGCTAATCATACGAATAGCTTTTTCAGCGCAGGCATCGGTAATAGGATTGGCTGCAGTTGAAACGTAGGCTTCTACAGCATGGGTTAAGGCATCCATGCCTGTTGCTGCGGTTAAACCTGCAGGTTTGGCAATCATGAGTTTTGGATCATCAATGGCGATGAGTGGTGTGCAGCGCCAATCGACAATTGCCATTTTAACGTGCGTGTCGGTATTGGTAATGATACAGAAACGGGTCATTTCCGATGCTGTACCTGCTGTGGTGTTAATGGCAATTAGTGGAGTCATTGGCACGGTACTTTTATCAATGCCTTCATAATCACGAATATGCCCACCACCTGCGGTAACTAAGCCAATGCCTTTGGCACAGTCGTGTGAAGAACCGCCACCTAAAGACACAATAAAGTCGCATTGATTGGCATTGTAGGCATCGACACCTTTATGTACGTTAATGTCGGTTGGGTTTGGCTCAGCACCTGCAAAGATATGGCTAGCAACGCCTGCTTCGGTGAGATAGCCTGCAATGGTATCGGCTACGCCAAATTTAAACAGTCCTTCATCTGTCACAATCAGGGCTTTTTTAGCACCTAAATTTTGCGCTCTTACGCCAATTTCTTTGGCACAACCAGGGCCGAAGAGAGACACACAAGGAATATAAAAACCGTTGGTTTGATCTGCAATATTTTTAAAAGCCATGCTCAGATTCCTTCTTGCATTGGGTATTGGAATAATGTGTTGTTATCGCGGTGTTGAACCGTGATTTGAGTATTCAATGCTTTGTGGTGAAATCCTACCTACCAAACACCAACCCTATTTTCTGAGTAAATAATGCAAACTAATCAATTGAAATTTATTTGTTTTTTAATGGGTTTTTATTTTTTCTGAAGTTGTGTGCAGGCTATAGGCAAGGGCTTAAATCTTGTTTATAGTGTTTTTGTATCTCTAATTTTAAGGTGTAGATACCGTTCACATAAATTTCAGGTGTAATTCAATTAATAAGTGGCTTAAGCTCGATTGAAGAATTGTCCACTTTTTGCAGATGGAAATAAAAAACAAAAAATAGGGATGTATCACGTGATGGGTCTAGTCGGTGCAATCAAATAAAAATAAGATGACACTTAGATAGACCGCACTTAAGCATGAGGAGCGTATATGCAGCCAATTTGCCAGCATAGCCAGTTGCATGCCGTTGCACAGCAATTGGTTCGTATTTCCAGTGTGGCCGCAGAAATCTATCAAGATCAAATGGATTTGGTTGGACATTTTACAGCACAAAATTTGTTTCGGATCGATCCTTTGCAGCATCGGGTCGAATTGCTGAATGGTCTGTTTAGTCTTGAATTTTATCCGCCAAAATCGCATACAAATTTAATAGAAACTCACTTTGAATTTGCGGGGAAACAGCAAGAAGCATTTGAAGATTTTTTCTTACATGATCTGCATTTTTTGACTGGGGATTTAAAACCGCAGCATTCTTTATTTTTGCGTAATCAGGCGCAGCAATTGCGACAATTGATTCTGCAGCAAGTTTACCTGTGGGTAGATGGTGCAGCACGGGTTAAGCAATTGTTATTGCATTTAGATGCAATGCAGGCACAAATTTTAGATCAGGCATTAATGCAGGCAGACGATCAGTATCAACCAGTATTGACCAAATTTGTGCAGCAAGGGCAGCACATTCCTGAAGATGTTTTAACTAACTTATCGATGCTGTGTGCTTTGGAATTTGTAGAGGGTGAAACCTTTTTGCCAGTGCAAGCACTGATGCAAAGTTATGATGATTTTTGTTTTAGTGCGGCAGAATTTTTACCTAAAGCCATGCATCGTATTTTAAGTATTTCATTTCCTGAACGATTTAATTTTCAGGATTTAATCGATCATCAGGATGATATTCGGTTGTTGTATCGACATGCCGAAGAACATGGGCATTTATTGGGTTTTGCGCGTTTAATGCACCGTGAGGTGTGGCAGCGTTCCGATGCTTTGGCGAAACCGCATTTTTTAAAATCTTGCCCTTTAATTTGGCAAAAGAAAGTCGCCAAACTGCCGTTATTTGATTATCCACGTGCGGTGAATTGGCTGTTTAAACAGTCTGCACAAGTGTTGGATTGGCTTAGTTTAAATATTCATCATACCAGTGTGCGGGTGGCAGTGACTGCGCTCAGTTTTGTCGATTGTAGTCAGGCACATCCACGGATTATTTTGGCAACTTTGCAATATTTTCAATATTCAGCCGCACGTATGTTCATTCAAAGCTGTAATGTATATGCGACACAGCAAGCGTGGTTCGCACATGCGCATAATGTCAGTTTAATGCCGCATGGCGAAAAACAATCGTTGGATGATCCGCGAGTTGCCATTAGTCCTTCTATTTTGTATTTGGATGAGAGGATGACTTTGCTGAAAACCGTGGCACAACATGATGAGCATTTGGTCAAGCATGTATTTCGGCGTTTAAGTCGTGTCATGCAAAGCTATATGTTGTATTTACAGCAAATCACTCAAGATTTACCGACAGCTTTGTTGGACTATATTCAGTCAGAAAGTCAGCAGCAACGTGATTTTTATACGGTATTGCAGCGTTATCAGATTCAGCCTGATGATTTTCGGCAGCGTTTTTATTTACGTGCACACAATACACGTGTTTCGGTATTTGACAGTTATGTGCGCGACTATTTACTGGAATATTTCGTAGCGCATACACATATTCCAAAAAGTTTGAGTTGGTTGGGGTTGTTTCATCAAGCGGTACATTGGCATCAACAAGTGTATAAAGCAGAGCTATTTGCCAAACTGAAAAAAGAAATTCCGTGTAGCACATGGCAGGCGAAAAGCCCGCAGCAAATATTGTACTTTTCAGGTTGGTGTTTTGAAGAACTGACCGATTTAGACCGTATTATTGAAGAATCGAAAAACTTTAAACACTGTTTGGCACTGAGCTATGCCAAAGCCATGAGTGAAGGACAATATGTGGCGTTTCACATGGCATCACCACATTATGTGCAGCAATTGACCTTGGGCTGTCACTTTAGGAATGGGCAACTTGTGTTTGATCAATTGGAATATCCTAATAATCAAAAAGCAGAACAATTGTTGGTTACCATCGCAGCGCAGTTTATTGCATGGCTGAATCCACAATTACCATCAAAGTCATAAGTTACAAGTCATAAGACAACCGTTGTCGTATTCACGGACTTGAGCCTTAACTTTTGGCTCAAAACTCGTTAGGCTATAGCCGTTCAATCATGGTATAGGTCTTATGAAACAGGAAACTGCACTTAAACTTTTAAAAGCAGGCGAAAATGTCTTTTTAACAGGCTCGGCTGGTGCGGGTAAAACCTATACCCTGAATCAATACATCAATTATTTAAAAGCGCGTAAAGTGCCCGTGGCAATTACGGCATCTACAGGCATTGCAGCAACGCACATGAATGGCATGACCATTCATACATGGGCAGGCATAGGCATTAAAGATTTTTTGTCCGATGCCGACCTGAAAAATATGAAAGAGCGCAAATATCTCAAAGAACATTTAGAAAATGCGCAAGTGCTGATTATTGATGAAATTTCGATGTTGCATGCCAAACAACTGAATTTGGTCAATCAAGTTTTAAAATATTTTAAAGACAGTGATGACGCTTTTGGCGGCATTCAAGTGATTGTCGCAGGAGATTTTTTCCAGTTACCGCCTGTAGGAAAAAACGATGAGCGCAATCGTGACAAGTTCTGTTTTATGTCAGAGGCGTGGGTCGAAGCTAAATTTCGAGTCTGTTATTTAACTGAGCAGCACCGTCAGGGCGATGACTACTTAAATGACATTCTCAATGCAATTCGTGCACAAAGTATTGATCATCAACATATTCAGGCTTTGGAGCACACCCGCCATCAAGATATTGGCGACACTTTCACACGTTTATATACGCACAATATGGACGTGGACAATATCAACTTTAAGCATCTGAATGAAATTGAAACTGAGAGCAAGCAGTTTGATGCCGTGTGTGATGGCAATGAAAAGTTGATTGAAACGCTGAAATCATCCGTACGTGCGCCTGAAATTTTAAATCTAAAAAAACATGCCAAAGTGATGTTTGTTAAAAACAACTTCGATATGGGCTATATCAACGGCAGTTTGGGCGAAGTGATTGGCTTTGAAGAAGATGACGATCACGGTATTTTGCCTAAAGTAAAATTGACCGATGGCACAGTATTACTGGTCGAGCCTGAAACTTGGTCGGTGGATAATGATGCAGGCAAAACCATTGCCAGTTTCCAGCAAATTCCGCTGCGTTTGGCATGGGCAATTACCATCCACAAATCACAAGGTATGACCTTAGAAGCGGCAGAAATCAATCTTAGCCATACTTTTGAAAAAGGGCAGGGTTATGTGGCGTTGTCACGATTAAAATCGTTAAGCGGTTTGCGTTTATTGGGATTTAATAGCCAAGCTTTGGAACTCGACAGTTTAGCGATTAAGGCTGACCGCCGTTTTCAGGAATTGTCTGAAGAAGCTGAAACGCACTATGAGCTGTTGGATTTAACACCACAACATAATGCATTTATTCGTCACTGTGGTGGCACGTTGAACGAAACCGAAATTTTGCGCAATGAAAAGAAAATTGCCAAAGGTGGAAAAACCAATTATGCGACTGCCACGTTAGATGAAACCCGCGCTTTATTTGAAGAAGGTTATGATATTCAGGATATTGCAGTAGAGCGAGGTTTAACTCCTGCAACTATTATCAACCATTTGGCACGTTTGCAAAAAGAACAAAATCTGGATATTTCAGTGGCACATCCAGGTGAAGAAGTGGTGGAAGAGGTCCGTAAAATTTATAAGCGATTAATGAAGCGTCAAAATGCAGAGCACTTCAGCGATGATGGCGCAATTAAACTGCGCCCGATTGTTGAAGCGACTAGTCCACGCATGGGCTATGATCAGGTGCGTTTAGCATTGCTGTTTATTCAGTAGTTTAGTCATTTGGATAATGATGACTTATACTGCAATTCTGCATTAAAAATGCCCGCTTAACGTCACATAAAATACTATCATTTTGAGAAAAACTTCGGTTAAACTGCCATCACTGTAAGCCTTAAAATATAATATTCGGTATGGCATTTACACCGTGGTACACATTTCGAAAATTTGTCTATAACAACTTACACGACGATGACTATGAAACATGGTTTAGTCGTTGCATTAACTATTTTTTAATTTTACTGATTTTAGGCAATGCCAGTGCGGTTATTTTAGAGTCGGTGAATGATGTCTATCTTGCCTATCAGGTATTTTTTGACCATTTTGAAAACTTTTCCATCGCAGTGTTTACGCTTGAATATTTGCTGCGGATTTGGAGTATTGCCGAAAAAGACCCGTTTATTTCGCCGTGGAAACAGCGTGTAAAATGGCTTACCAGCGGTGGGGCAATTATAGATTTGTTGGCGATTCTACCTGCTTATATTAACTTCTTTGTGCATCTAGATTTACGGTTCCTAAGAATTTTACGTTTGCTGCGTTTGTTAAAACTGACACGTTACTTTGTATCATTGCAAATTTTATTAAGAGTGATCGAACGGGAAAAAGGATCATTTCAGGCAGTCATTTTTATTCTCTCTATTATGATTGTGATGTCTGCCGCAGGTGTGTATGTGGTGGAAAGCAAGGCACAGCCTGAAGCCTTTAGCTCAATTCCCGCTTCGATGTGGTGGGCAGTGGTGACTTTAACCACAGTCGGTTATGGCGATGTCACACCAATTACCCCTTGGGGCAGAATTTTAGGTGCGTTAATTACGGTATTGGGTGTCGGCTTGGCAGCATTGCCTGCAGGTATTTTAGCCACAGGTTTAGCCAACGAACTTGAACAACGTAAGCAGCATTTAGGGTTGAAATTTAGAGAGCTATTGCAAAATAGTGAGATTGATCTGTTAAATGATCAAGAAAAAATTGAAGATTTACGCAAACAAGTCGGTTTAACCACTGAGCAAACCCAAGATATTTTATTGCAGTTAATTCGTGAGCGTCGTGAAGAAGAGCTGCGTTTAGAACAGGAGCCTTATAAATACTGCCCACATTGTGGAGAGAAGTTGTCGGAGTAAGCGAGGCTTGGGTTAAGAATTTCAATTCTAGTTTGGCTCTGCACGTTGGAAGCCTAAAACATGCTTGCTGAAAGCCATATTATTTTTATGGAATTGTATTGATTTCGTAGTAAATATCATCGAATAAAAACTAAGATGAAGAAAACTCATTATTTACATGCTAAGATTAAATTAATTCATTATTAAATTGAATCATGTTTGGCTTTGTTTCTTATTTTGCAAAATAAAAATGCGACCTAGGTCTAAACATGCAGTCAATAACTTGAAAAACTAGGAACAAGCAATGCTTGAAATTCGCCACTTAAAAACGCTATCAGCCCTGCGTGAACATGGTTCTTTGGTTGCTGCCGCCAATGATTTATGTCTGACGCCATCTGCCATTTCTCATCAACTCAAAGAACTAGATCATTGGTATGGCGTAGAAGTGGTGAACCGTCGTAGTCGCCCTGTGACATTTTCCAATGTTGGGCAGCGTTTATTGAAACTGGCGGATGATGTCTTGCCACAAATTCAAATTACCCAAACCGATATTACCCGCATTGTGCATGGGCAAACGGGGCGGATTATTTTTTCTTCGGAATGTCACAGTTGTTTTGACTGGTTGATGCCGCTGCTGAATCAATATCGTCAGCAATACCCTGATGTAGATTTAGATTTTGCTTCAGGTTTTGAAGCCAATCCGCATGAATTATTGCAAAACGCAGAATTTGATTTATTGATTACCGCAGACCCGATTGCCTTAAAAGGTATCGAATATTTTCCAATTTTTGAATATGAATCGCGTTTGGTGTTGTCAAATACTCATCCTTTAGTACGTGCCGAGCGCATTACCGTACAGGAGTTGGCAGAAGAAACCCTGATTACCTATCCTGTCGATAAACACCGTTTAGATATTATGTCTAAGCTATTCATTCCAGCCAATATTCAGCCAAAAGCTATTCGTACTACAGATTTAACCCAAATGTTGATTCAACTGGTGGCGAGTGGGCGAGGGATTGGCGCATTGCCAGATTGGGTGGTGAATGAATATGAGCAAAAAGGCTGGGTAACTTCACGTCGTTTAGACTGCGTTGCTGCGGGAGGATTACGCCGTACCTTGTATGCGGGTTATCGTAGCGAAGAAAAAGAAAAGTGCTATTTTGAAGGCTTTTTGAAGCAATTAGAGAAATTTTCCCAAAAACGCACGCAGTATTATTCAAGTTAAAAATCGTACGATCAGCATCGTAAAGAGAATGCTAATTTATCGCTAAAAACACTAAGCTCATCTAAATCTCCACTAAAAACAGTGAGATGTTCTTGCTAAGCTTGCCTTGCGAAAATTAAGGGAGAGCGCAGTGAGTTCGGTACGTTGGCTGACAAAGGATTTGTGGATTGTTGCTGCGGGTTTTATGGCAGCAATGCATATTGGCAAGTTGCCACCGACTGTACCCATCCTACAAGCTGAACTCGGAATTAGTTTGGTTCAGGCAGGTTTTTTGCTGTCTTTGGTACAAGCTGCGGGCATGTCTTTGGCATTGTTGCTAGGCAGTTATACCGCAAAAATTGGCTTAAAACGCTGTGTACTTTTGGGTTTGTCTTTATTGGCAGGTGCAAGTTTTGTTGGTGGTTTTGTACATAGCTTTTCCGCACTATTAAGTCTGCGTGTAATTGAAGGTTTTGGCTTTTTACTGATTACACTCAGCGGCCCTGCATTTATTCGTCAACTGGTTGCAGTGGAGCAGTTGCCTGCCAAAATGGGGCTGTGGAGTGCCTATATGGGCGGTGGGATGGGTATTGGTTTACTAAGTACGCCGTTTTTACTGCCCATCTTGGATTGGCAAGGCGTGTGGATGTGTTTGGGATTGTTATCCTTTGCGCTCGCAATCATCATTTATAAAGCCGTACCAAGTGTGCAGATCAGCACGCAAGCCATTGCCATCTTTGAACTGATTAAAAGCACTTTGAGCCATCCACCCGCATGGATATTGGCTTTGGTTTTTGGTGTTTATGCAGGGCAGTGGTTCAGTTTGGTGGGTTTTTTGCCGACCATTTATCAGCAATATCAAATATCTTTACAAACCGCAGGTGTGCTCACAGCTATGGTTGCAATGGCAAATGCGGTGGGTACATTTGTATGTGGGTTGTTATTACAGCGTGGGCTGAGAGCGCAAGTGTTGATGCAAATGGGTTTTGCGGTATTGATGCTATGCGCACTGAGTTTTTATATTTTGCGTGATGTTTTACCATTCATTGTGCAGTTTTTATTGGTCATCCATTTCTCTTTATTTGGTGGTTTAGTCGCAGCTGTGGTATTTGCGCAAGTACTTAATTTTGCACCACAACCGATTGCGATTAGTACCACCGTAGGTTTGGTGTTGCAGTGCTCGGCAATTTCACAATTTTTATTGCCGCCTGTGGTCGCAGCTATCGTATCTGCCACAGGAACATGGCTTTGGGTTGGTATTTTAATGGCCGTTTTATCTGCAATGGGAATGATATTAACATCTATCTTGTTTCGCAAAGTGGCTTAGATTTGGATGGTTTTTATTGAAATTGGTTGATACAAGACGATGAATTCAAGCAAAACCATCTAAACCAAGCGTCCCTAAATCTATGTTAAGAATAGCCAATAAACAAGGTGAGAATTCCTGCTGCAATCAGTGGTCCCACAGGCACGCCACGTAGCACAGCAACACCTGCGACTGTACCAATCAATAAGCCTGCGACCACATCAGGCTGATTGGTCATGAGCTTGACACCACGCCCGCCTAACCATGCCACAAAAACACCAATTGCAATCGCAAGTAAAGATTTCCAACTCAGGAAAGATTTTAGAATTGCTTCGCCTGGAAGTTTGCCACTGGCAATGGGTGTCAGTACGCCAATGGTGAGAATGATAATGCCCAGATTTAAGCCATGCTGCTGCAATAGTGGGAAAAATTCACTTAGCGGCGTAATTCTAAAAACAATCAGTACTGCTGCGGCAATGGTCACAGCCGTATTTTGGCTAAAAATACCGCATGCGAGTAGAACGATCAGCACCATCAGGTTAAGGTCTAATTGAGAGAGCATGGTGATCCATAAAAGGGGAAATAAATTGGAAAAGTGCAGTTATTGTAACTGTTTTGAACTACAAGCGGGCAAGGTACGCAATGTGTTCAGAATTTACGGTGTATTTGGTTTAGAATAGCAGCAAATATATTTATACTTTTTATCATTAGGTCGCTCATCATGTTGTTGGAAAAAATGTTGCAATCACAAGGCTTTGGATCACGTAAACATTGCCAACAACTCATTAAAAATGGTGCAGTCACCATTATGGGCGAAACCCAGACCAATCCTAAATTCGCGATAAAAATTGCGCCTGAAACGGTTTTGCAATTTTCGGTGTATGGGGAAAATTATCAATATCGTGAAAAGGTCTATATCGCCTTACATAAACCACAAGGCTATGAGTGTTCGCATCAGGCGACCCATCATTTTAGTGTGTTTGACTTGTTTGATGATGTATTGCTGAATCGTGGTTTGCAGTGTGTTGGACGCTTAGATCAGGACACCACAGGGCTGTTATTGCTGACGGATGATGGACAGTTTTTACAAGCATTGACCCATCCTAAAAAGCATGTGGCAAAAGTGTATGCTATGCACACCGCAGACCCGATTAATGCAACACAAATCCAGCAACTTGAGCAGGGTGTCGCATTGCGCAATGAATCAGGGACATTTGCTGCAACAGAGGTACAACAGCTTGCTGAACATGAATTGCAGATGACCATTCATCAAGGTGTTTATCACCAAGTTAAACGTATGCTGGCAGCAGTGGGCAATAAAGTAGAACAATTACATCGTCAGCAAGTTGGTGCATTAAACTTGACTGATTTGGCTTTAGATGTGGGTGAATGGATGTATTTAAGCCCTGAACATGTCGAGTTGGCAAAAAGCCGTATGGAATAACATGAGTTTAGCTGAGCTTTCATCAATAGCTTATGAGCAATGGCTTGGGCTAGGTTAAATTTAAATCCATTGTCTAACTCTGCAATCGTCAGATCAGATGACTATTTTAAAAAGCAGTGATAGGTTTGAAATTCATCATCTTTGACAAAACCCATCTTTTCATACAATTGGTGGGATTGGTAATTACTTTTCTGTGTTTCAAGGCTAATCCGTAGCGCATTTTCATGTCGTGCAAATAAAATTGCAGTATCAATGAGCTGTTTGGCCGAACCTTGTCGTCTAAAAACAGGGGTGACATAAACGTCATCTAAAATATAGTAGGTCGAGCAGGCAACCGAAGAAAAGCCTAAATAAAGTAATACAAATCCAGTGATTTTTTGATCTTTAATATGAATGAAAATCACACTTTCCTGATTTTCAAAACGCTGTTTTAAGAATGCTGCTGAAAGGCTTAAATTCGAGGATGCACCATAAAACTGACGATACTCATCGAACAATACAGCAAGCTGGTCTAAGTCTTCTAAAGTGGCACGTCTTACAATCATTACGATACTCCATGCTTTTTTATTGTCCTTGCATGAAGCATAGCTAAGTTTTTAAAGTAAATTTTTAAAGAATTGTTTAAAAATGCAACACTGTTAATTTTTGTCAGTTTCACCCAAAATTGCATTGAGTTCATCAAACAAGTCTAGATGTTCATCATCCAGTTCAAAATCTTCAACACTATTATTGCCAGTTACAGATGCTTCATTGCTTGGGGTTGCATCCACTAGCGTTGCTTTTTGCTCTTGTTTTAATTTGCGTAACTTAATCAATTGTTCCAGATTAATATTCTGATTTTCAATTGAAAAGGGAATTGATTTAGTCAGCACGACTTGCTTAAAAAACAAACGTACCGCTTGCGCAGGCGTAATCCCCAACTGTTTAAACACAGCAAAGGCTTGTTTTTTCTCTTGAGAGTCCAAGCGTACTTGATAGACTTCAGTTTTTCTCATAATTTTTAATAGAAGGAAATAGATTTAAATTTTAGCAATATTGTAAACAATTCATTTGTAATTTCAATATGACTACAACGAAAATCCACTATTTTGTAATGACAAACATATTACAATGTCAATTCTTGCTGTGCGCTAAAGTGGAATTGTTGCTGGCTAATCGGGTCAAAAAAACTTAAATGCTTGGCAAGCAATTGTAGCGGTGCAGAAAAATCATCTGCTTGTTTGTGCTGTAAAATGGGGTAAAACGGGTCGTTCTTAATCGCAATACCTAAGCTATTTAAATGCACACGCAGTTGGTGCTGCTTGCCTGTTGTAGGCTTTAATTCATATTTTGCCCATGTTTGATTATGTTCAAGCAAACGAATTTCTGTTTCGCTGTTAGGTGTGCCTGCCACGACGTGCATCAAATAAAAAGGTTCACCTTTTTCCATGCGTAATTGCACAGTACATGGTAGTGACAAATTAGCTTGATAAGGCGCAATGGCATGGTAGGTTTTTTGCACCTGACGTTCTGCAAATAATTGCTGATACACCGCCCGAGTTTCTGGTTGTTTGGAAAACAGCACCACACCCGCAGTTTCGCGGTCTAAACGATGAATAGGTGTGAGCTGCTCATTCTGTGTTTGTTTTTTTAAGCGTACTAATAGGGTTTCTTGTACATATTGCCCTGTAGGGCTCATGGTCAAAAAATGTGGTTTATCTACAACCAATAAGTGTTCATTTTCAAATAAAACTTGATGCTGAAAAGGCACGGCAACTTCATGCGCTAAAAAACGATAATAAAAAATATCCTGATGTGCGCTATAAGGTGTATCTAAATCTAAACGCTTGCCTTCGGCATCATAAACCAGCCCATCCTCAAAGCGTTGCAGCCATTCCTGTGCAGAAATATGGGCAAACTGGGCACATAAATAACGAAAAATTGATTCAGGCTGTGTGCTTAATTTGGGTAAATGCAATTTGCTGGCGCTCACACCATCTAGCATGGGTGGAACAAAGGTGTTGGGATGAGTCGACTTCATCTGCAAATTGCTCATATTCAGGTGGGAGAGTTTCTTTTTCATCATATTGAAAATAGCCTAAGCAGTTTGGGTGCTAAGCTTAATAATCTTGATTCATTGCCTTGTCTAAACTTGTTATAAATTGTCCACATTTACACAGTTTTATCCATCAGTACATAGGCTTTAAAGCAGTGCGATGCTATCATAATTGGTCTTTTGAATCATGTCGTGAGCGTTATGCAGTATTCATTTAATTTGGCTTTAAATAATGAGCAAGATACCCAAAATCTGGCGCAGGTTTTGGCAACGCATTTTCGGTCGGGTGTGATTTATTTAATTGGTGATTTAGGCGCAGGAAAAACCACTTTATCGCGTTATTTTCTACAGCATTTGGGGCATCAGGGCGCGGTTAAAAGCCCGACTTACACCTTGGTGGAACCTTATCAAATACAAGGACAAGATATTTTTCATTTTGATTTATATCGTTTAAATGATCCTTATGAATTAGAGCTGATGGGCATTCGTGATTATTTAGAAACCCCAAATGCCTTGTTTTTATTTGAATGGCCATCAAAAGGTGGCGATGAAATTCCGCCCGCAGACCTGATCATTGAAATTAAAAAATCGGAAGATGAATTAAGCCGTACTGCAACGCTAAGTTCGTCTTCGGTTGCATTACAACAAGCTTTGGAGCAACAATTTAATCATGCCTAATGATGTGTTAAATCTACGTCGGATCCACACGCTTGAACCTGCCTTAGCCAACCAAATTGCTGCAGGTGAGGTGATTGAACGTCCTGCCTCTGTGGTCAAAGAACTACTAGAAAACTCCATTGATGCAGGTGCAACCGAGCTAATTATTCGGGTGGCACAAGGCGGCAGTACACTCATTGAAATTATTGATAATGGTCGTGGCATTCATGCTGAAGATTTGCCTTTGGCGGTGACTCGTCACGCGACCAGTAAAATTCAAACGGCTGATGATTTACATGCTATTGTCAGTTTAGGCTTTCGTGGTGAAGCACTGGCATCAATTGCAGCAGTATCGCGTTTGACTTTGGTCAGTAGCCAAACTGAAGATGGTGTCGGTTATCAGGTCGAAGTCAATGGCACTGCCTTTGACCATCAAGATATTCAGGCCGTTGCTGCACAAAAAGGCACACATATTCGGGTACAGGATTTATTTTTTAATGTGCCTGCACGACGTAAATTCCTGAAAAAAGCGGGTACAGAATTCGGACATATTGAAGAAATTGTGCGTCGTTTGGCACTCACACATTTCGATATTCGTTTTGTTTTGGAACACAACGACAGCATTAAACTGAATTTACCCATTGCAGACAGTGGCGAATTGCGTTTTCAGCGCGTGCAGCAACTTTTAGGACGAAACTTTGTCGAAAATGCCTATTGGATTGATGCTGATAGTGTCACCATGCGCTTATCGGGTTGGTTGGGGCATCCTTCCGATGCACGTTCACAAGCCGATTTACAGTATGTGTATGTGAATGGACGTATTGTAAAAGACAAGACCATCTCCCATGCTTTGCGTATGGCATACGAAGGTATTTTGCATGGACATCAACATGCTGCATATTTGCTATTTTTAGAAGTAGAACCTGAAAATATTGATGTCAATGTGCATCCGACCAAGCATGAAATTCGCTTTTTAAATCAGCGAGAAGTTCATGAGTTTGTAAGACATTACGCCAAAGAAACCTTAGCGCAATTTCAAACTGCAACTGCAGATTTAGCTACAGCCATGAAAGCCGATCCTATCGAACAAGCTGCGCCTTATGTGGTGCAACCGCGTTATCAGGAACAATTTTTACTGCACAAACATGCCGAGGCAAATCCTTACAATTCCGCTGACGATGCAGTAGATGCGTACACGATGCAGCCTGCTTCACAAGCGGGAAGTGAGTTACTTACCGATTTTAATCAGAGTCAGCCGCAGACAGTTCAATATAACCGACCTGTGCAGAGTAATTATCAAGGTTCGCAACAGCTCAACAATGCTTTAAAAAGCTATCTCGCGCCTTTACGTGATCTAGATCAAGACTCAGCCAATCTTACGCAAACAAACACAACACCTGCGGTGGATGAGCATCCGCTCGGCATTGCAATTGCGCAATTGCATGGTATTTACATTCTGGCGCAAAACAGTGAAGGCTTGATTATTGTAGATATGCATGCCGCCCATGAACGAATTGTGTTGCAACAGATGAAAGCCGCTTGGGATAAACCTGAGTTTTGGACTTCGCAGCAATTGCTGATCCCCAAAGTTATCAGCATTAGCCGCATGCAAGCCATGCGGGTGGATGATTTAAAAGAACAATTGGCACGACTGGGCTTGGAAATAGACCAATATGGCGATGAACAGGTCATTGTGCGCGGTGTGCCCGCGATTTTGCATAAGGCAGATTTTGCCGAATTAATTCCTGAATTACTTGATGATTTAGACCCAAATGATGAAGCGCAGGCGTTACTGCAAAAGCGTGATCATATTTTGGCGGGTATGGCGTGTCATAGCGCGGTGCGTGCACATCGGATGCTGAGTCTTTCTGAAATGAATGCCTTGTTACGTCAAATGGAACAAACTGAATTTGCCAGCCAATGTAATCATGGTCGTCCAACATGGCGTGCTTTTCCATTGGCTCAATTAGATAAACTTTTTGCTCGAGGAGAGTAGTGTTACATGTCAAAACAATTGCCGGTCATCAATTTAATGGGACCAACTGCAAGTGGTAAAACTGCTTTGGCATGTGAACTCTATGAATTAGGTCATTTTGAGCTAATTTCAGTCGATTCTGCGCTGGTTTATCGAGATATGGACATTGGTACAGCCAAACCAACTAAAGTGGAACAGGCGCGTTATCCGCATCATTTGATTGATATTATTAGCCCGCTTGAAGTTTATTCTGCTGCGCAGTTTGTGGAAGATGCCTGCGCCTTAATTGATGATATGCACGCACGTGGCAAAACCCCAATTTTAGTGGGTGGAACTATGCTGTATTTTAAAGCTTTGCTTGAAGGACTATCTTCCAATTTACCCAGTGCCAATTACGACGTCCGTGCAGAAATTGAAGATAAAGCTGCACGCGAAGGTTGGGAAGCGGTCTATGCAGAGTTATGTGCAGTAGATGCACTGGCGGGTGAAAAATTTAAGGTGTCAGATAAACAACGTATTATTCGTGCACTAGAAGTTTATAAATTAACAGGAACGCCAATTACCCAGCTTCAGGCAGAACAACCCAAAAATGTACCATATCGTTACACTTTTCATAACCACGCTTTGATGCCTGATCGGGTAGAATTACATCAGCGTATTCAAAAACGCTTAGAGATTATGTGGGAAATGGGTTTTTTGAATGAGGTGCGACATCTTATTGAAAATTACGATTTAGATGCTAATTTACCCTCTATGCGTTCAGTTGGCTATCGTCAAGCTTTAGAGTTTTTGCAAAACGGTGATGAAAGTCGCGAAAAAATGCAGGAAATGGAGGATAAGGCGCTATTCGCGACACGACAACTCGCGAAACGTCAATATACTTGGCTCAGATCGTTGCAAGAATCGCATAAATTTCACACATATTTTACGATAAAGCAGGCTCAAGAAGACTTGCGAAACTGTTACGGATAAAGCAAAATTTACCTACTGTCTTTTTTATAATTTTTAATTGAAAAATAGAGATAGTTTTTGCGCTGATTTTTAATTATTTTTGGAGTTATAACATGTCTAAAGGTCAAACTTTACAAGATCCGTTCTTGAATTCTCTCCGTAAAGAACGTATTCCTGTTTCTATCTTCCTTGTGAACGGTATTAAGCTACAAGGCCATATTGAATCTTTTGACCAATATGTTGTTTTATTAAAAAATACGGTAAGCCAAATGGTTTACAAACATGCAATTTCTACAGTTGTTCCTGCACGTAATCCACGTCCTGCTGGTGCACCTGCTGGTGGTCAAGGCGCAGGCTTCGGCGGTCAAGGCGGTGGCTTCGGTGGTCAAGGTGGTGGCTTCGGTGGTCAAGGCGGCTTCGGTGGTCAAGGTGGTGGTTTTGGCGGTCAAGGCGGCTTCGGTGGTCAAGGCGGCGGCTTCGGTAGTCAAGGTGGCTTTGGCGGTCAAGGCGGCGGCTTTAGTGGTCAAGGTGGCTTCGGCGGTCAAGGTGGCTTCGGTGGCGGTCAAGCAACAGGCGGTTTTGACAACGATTCTAAATTTGAAGAATCTTCAGAAGACGATAACAACCATTAATTGATCTTCTTAAAAAAACCTCTCGAAATGAGAGGTTTTTTTATGTCTATGGTTTTTATCAAAGTCATATTTGAGTAGTAAATAAGATGCGGTGCACATGTTAGAAAAGCATAAAAAAACCAGTGTAGCAACACTGGTTTTAATCTTAGAAATAGCAGAAAACTTAAGCTTAGTTTTTCTTGCGGTCTAAGCTTGGGTCTTTAATTTCTACAAAAGCATTGTTGCGCGTTTCACGTAACCAGCTATCCAATTCAGTATCAAACTGGCGTTCACCTAGTATTTGACGTGCCATACGTTCTTGGTATTCACGAGTCATATCTTGCTGGCGTGTATCGGTCACTTGCAGTACATGCCAACCAAACTGGGTTTGGAATGGTGCGCTAATTTCACCTTTTGCAGTGTTTTTCATTTGATTTTCAAATTCTGGCACCATCACGCCAGGATTCACCCAGCCTAGACTACCGCCATCACGTGCAGAGCCAGCATCATTAGAGAAAGTCGAAGCTAAGGTTGCAAAGTCTTCACCCGCTTTTAAACGGTTGTGAATACTGTCAATCATGTGTTTCGCATTTTCAGGGCTTACGACTTCACTTGGCTGAATCAAGATATGTCGAGTTTGGTATTGTGGAACTAGTGCACGTTGCTCAGTACTTTTGCGTTCCAGTAATTTTACGACATGAATACCATCACGGACTTCAATCAATTCACTGGTTTGCCCCACATCTAATGGCGTAATACGTGCAGCAAGTTCTGCAGGAATATCGGTCAAGTTACGTAAGCCCATGTCTGCAGACTGAACGGTTATGCCGTTGCCTGTATATTTTTTACTGATGGCTTGAATGTCATTGTTCTGCGCCAGTTCAGCTTTGACTTGTTGCGAAACCTGAGCTGCATTTTCTTTTCCTGAAACACGCACATGCAAAATATGGACTTGGTTGCCTAAAGCGGCCTGACCTTGTGGGGTTTTCAGAAAGTTATCAACGTCTTGATCGCTAATTTGAATACGTGACATCACCACTTGCTGACGCAAACGATTCATGGCCAAATCTTCTGCAATACGATTACGTAAAAATGCATAACTGCCAGGAGATGATTTGTCTAACTTTTGCTGAAAAGCCTCTAAGCTATTGCTTCCATTTTGCTGTGCAACTTTTAACACAGCTTCATTCAGGGATTTTTCATCAGCTTTAATGTTATAGCGTTTTACTTGTTCTAATTGAGCCTGACGTACAATTAATTGCTCTAAGGCTTGTTGTTCTAAAATTTGTTGAGGTGGAACAGGGCGCTTTTGCATTTCAAGCTGTTGCTTAAGTTCAACCACGCTTTGCGCTAAATCACTTTTTAAAATGACACTATTGTCAACTACAGCCACAATTTGATCATTCGCAGCGGCAAATGCAGGCAGGCTAACAGCCATGCTCAGTGCCAAGGTAGATGCTTTTAAAAATCGTTTTAACTGTACTGTCTTCATTAACGTTGTGTCCAAGATTGATTAATTTTATTAAAACCTAAAATACGGTTTTCAAGCAAAGAAGCAAGTTTATTATTGAAACTGCCTAAACCTTTTAAATTTAGCTCTGCCATAATGGCACGTTTTGGTTTAACACCTGCATCTGTCACATCGTCCAAGTCGTTATAGTAAGAGCGACCATAGACTGAAATACCCCAGCAGCATGATTCGTAATTTACACCCAGTAAATACTCACGTGCCACACTGTTATCTAAGTCATATTGTGCGTGACCTAAAATACGCCAGTTGTTGTGAATGGGTTGAATGAATGATGCAACCACTTGATCATAATGGTCTTGGCGGTTTGGAATATAACGACGGTTAATATAGCCAAAGTTATATAAGTTACCCTGATCGCCAGCGTAAAGCAGATTTACATTACGCTGAGCATTGTCGCCATTAGACATCCAAGCAGCATTGGCACCGATGCTGAGATTTTGGCTTAATTGGCTGGTGAGGCTGACAATTGGCCCTGTACGGCTTTGCGTGTCAAAATCATCGCTGGTATTTTCTAGTGTGACACGGCGGTCTTCAAAATAGAAACTTTGACCAATGCCTGCCTTAATACGTTCCAAACCAATTTCATCAAACAGGCTGTAGCTTAAGCCTAAAGATAGGAAATTATTATCTTCTAAACGGTCATGTCCATAGAAACGGTTTGGACTGAATAATTGATCATAATTGATTGATGCTGTTGCAGAATCAAAGTTAGGGTGATCATTTTGATTTTTATACGGTGCATAGGCATAGAATGCACGTGGCGTAATCGTTTGTAGGAAGCGACCATTTTTTTCAAAGGTAATCCCTGTGTCTAAAGTGAATTGCGGAACAGTAACTGACTCACTTTTTGAAGATTTATACGTATCTGTACTTAGGGTCTCTTTGTCATAGAAGGTGTTGATGTTACGTAACGATACTTCAGGAATTACAAATGACCACGGGTTGCGGTAGTTGTAACGCACAGCAAAGTCATTATAAATACGCGTACCACTTGGTTCCCCATCTTGCGCAGCTAGATCTTTTTTGAAGTAAGCTGTGTCGTTATTAAATTCGACTTGGAAGCCTTGAGGATTGCCCGTTTTATAGTTCAATAAAAATTGTGGTAGGCGTGCATAAGGGCGATCCACAGATGGAATCGTCTTATCCAGGGTTTGGAAATCTTCAACTTTGAGCTGTGCTTTTAAACCCGGTATACCGTTACGATAATTCAACTCCCAAGCACGACGTAAATTTAGGTCGGTTTTAGAGTTCGGGTTGTTATTTAAATCGGCAAAGTAGTCTTTGTCCGATGCATAGTTATATTCTAAGTTGGTTGAAAATTGTTCGTTGATTTGCCAGCCGTGTAAAAAATGTAAGTCTTTACGGTCTTGGTCATCATATTTGGCATCCGATGCTAAATAACCGCCCCAAATTTTACCTGAACCAAAATTTTCAGTTAAATAACGGAATTCACCTTCTAGCATCGCGCCACGATCAGCAATATAACGTGGGCTAACGGTAGCATCAAAATTCGGTGCAAGGTTTAAATATACAGGCACAGATAGCTCGACACCACCATCATTGGTAAAGCCAAAACTAGGCGTCAAAATACCTGTGGTACGGCGGTCATCAATTGGGAAATTGAAGTAGGGTACAGCCAAAACTGGTACATTTTTCACATACAATTTGGTGCCACGTGTTTCACCGCGTCCCGTTTCCTGATTCAGCTTAATTTCATTGGCTTGAATTTTCCAAGTCGGGGCTTGTTCAGGCGGGCAAGTACTGTAAGTGGCATTATTCAGCACCATCGTATTGGTTGAGGTGCGTGCAATTTTTTCTGCCATGCCATGCGCATGCTGTTCTTCAGCAATATAAAAACTGTTATTTAAATCGCCTTGCTGAGTTTTAAGGTTGTAGTTAATTTCATCACTTTGCGCAAGTAAACCAGCTTGTGCCATTTGTACACGACCTTCGGCTTTGGCAAAGGTTTGGGTTTGATCAATGGTAATTTTATCGGCGCGAATTTGACGGCCTTGCTGGTCAATCAGGACATTGCCTTCCAAGACGGAATCGCCATTTGGGTCATAGTGACCATAATCGGCAGTAACGGTAGAGGTCGCTTCTGCAGCATCTACGGCAACGGTGCTTGAGCTGATTGGCGTTAGCCATGCACCTTCACAATAGGCAGAACTTTGAGTGTGCCCAAATTGTTGTTGTGCTTCAGGTGCAGCTTTATCAACATAATATTGCTCAAAGAACTGCTGCCCAGGATAAGCTTCCTGAATGGTGTGTTTAAGCTGCTGGTTATTGAGATTTGTGACAGATGAAGTCTGATCTGTGGTCTGCGCATAGCTGGAAACAGAGTGACCACATAACAGAGTTAAGACCGCAGTCGCTAAAGGATTAAATTTAAACTGATGCTTCATTTATCTCATCAACCAAGAATGCTTAATCGCAATTAATTATTGTCGCATCATAGAGAAAAAGCGCAGAAGTAGCTACACTTAGCACTTTAAAAACTCAGCCTGTATTAGAATTTATTGCAAATGAATACACAACGCGAACAATTGATACAAACATGGATAACATCTGTACTTGGTTCAGATCAATTTGAAACTCATTTTTTAGCAGGCGATGCAAGTTTTCGTCGTTACGCACGAATCAAGTTGAATAATAAAACATTTATGCTCATGGATGCACCACCAGAAAAAGAAGATTGTGGTCCTTTTGTGACGATTGATGAATTTTTTGCTGCCCATGGCGTGCGCGTGCCAAAAATTGTAGCCAAAGACCTGACACAAGGCTTTTTGTTGCTTGAAGATTTTGGTGATGTCTTATTATCTACCTTGCTGAATGATCAGACTGTAGATGACTACTATGCGCAGTGTTTTAAGCAGTTAATTCAATTACAAGATATTGATGGTACGGCACATTTCCCTGAATATTCCTATGACAAACTCATCAGTGAAATGGAGTTACTCACCGATTGGTTATTGCCTGCCTTACAGATTCAGCCAACGGCTGAAGAAAGTGCATTAATTAAACGTACATTTGCAATTTTGGCCAATGCCGCTTTGGCTCAGCCACAAGTGATTGTGCATCGCGATTTTCATAGTCGTAACTTAATGAAAATTAATGATGATACCGAGCTAGGTGTAATCGATTTTCAGGATGCAGTGATTGGTGCAGACACCTATGACCTGATTTCAATTACGCGTGATGCTTATGTACAGTGGAATGCTGAGCGTGTGTATCGCTGGTTTAAAATGTTTTATGACTTGTTGCCGGCAGCATCTAAGCAAGACCGTGATTTTGAACAATTTAAAAAAGATGCCGATATGATGGCGATTCAGCGTCATATCAAAATTTTAGGTATTTTTGTGCGTTTATTTGAGCGTGATGGTAAATCGGGTTATCTCAAGGATTTACCGCGCGTAATGTGGTATTTACTTGAAGAAAGTAAATCTTATCCAGAATTACAACCATTTATGCACTTTATTCACACGACAGTAATGCCAAAATTTACAGCCAAATATGGTCAGTATGAGGTGGTTGCCTAAATGAAAGCCATGATTCTTGCTGCAGGCATGGGTAATCGTATGCGTCCTTTAACGTTGCATACACCTAAGCCATTATTGGAAGTCGGTGGTAAGCCTTTAATTGTGTGGCACATCGAAAAATTACAAAAGATGGGTGTGCAGGAAATTGTCATCAATACGGCATGGTTGGGTGAAAAACTTGCAGATGCTTTGGGTGATGGTTCGCAATTTGGTGTGAAAATTTTGTGGTCGCATGAAGGCGAAGGCTTAGAAACTGCAGGTGGCATCATCAATGCGTTGCCATTATTGGGCAATGAACCTTTTATATTGGTGAATGGCGATGTTTGGACCACCATGGATTTTGCGCCACTATTAAATGTGCAGCTTCAAGACGACTTGGCACATTTGGTTTTGGTGGAAAACCCTGTGCAGCATCCGCAAGGTGATTTCACTTTGGCTGCAAACAAAGCCTATACTTTTGAGCAAGCACGCTCAGGTGAAAATCTGACTTATAGTGGCGTGGCGGTGATGCATCCGCAAATGTTTAACGGTTTGGAATCGGGCAAACGTCCGCTTGCGCCATTGCTCAAACAAGCCATGCAGCAAGAAAAAATTTCTGCACAGAAATTGCAGGGTGTTTGGGTGGATGTTGGCACTCCTGAACGATTAAATACGCTAGATCAACAAATTCAGCAGGGTGTGTACGCTTAAGTGCATATTCACTAAGCATTCGCCCCTATGACTGCAACTATAAATCGGTATACTTCCATTAACTTTTTCGAGATGTGAATTGTGATGCATTCGTTTTTTCAGGAACTCAAGCAAGGTAGTCAGGCTTTAGGTTTAGAGCTCAGTGATGAGGCTTTAAATTTATTACTCAAATACCAAGATGCTTTGGTGCTATGGAACAAAGCGTACAACCTCACTGCAATTCGTGACCCGAAAGAAATGCTAGTGAAGCATTTGCTAGATAGTCTGAGCATCCTCAAAGATTTGCCTGCAGGTCGTTTACTGGATATTGGTACTGGCGGTGGTATGCCGGGCATGATTATTGCCTTGTGTCAGCCTGAGCGCGATTGCGTGTTATTGGACTCGAATGGTAAAAAGATTCGTTTCTTAAAACAGTTTATTGCCGATTTAAAACTGAAAAACGTCGTGGCAGTTCAGACCCGTGTTGAAAATGAAGACAGCATCCGCGAGTTAGGTCAGTTTGATGTAATTACCAGTCGTGCTTTTGCATCTTTAACTGACTTTGTAGCCGCGTCAAAACCATTTATGCATGAGCAAAGTATTATTGCATCTATGAAAGGTTTGATTCCTGCCGATGAAGTAGAGGCATTGAAAGATGAATTCAGCTGTGAAATTATCGAGCTTAAAGTTCCGCGCTTAGACGAACAACGTCATTTACTTTTATTAAAACGTATCTAATTTTCAAAGGACTGGGGTGATCATGGCACAAATTATTGCGATTGCGAACCAAAAAGGTGGTGTCGGAAAAACCACAACCGCAGTAAATTTGGCAGCATCTTTGGCTGTTTTGAAAAAGCGCATTTTATTGGTCGATATGGACTCACAAGGCAATGCCACCATGGGTTCAGGCATTCAAAAAAATGATTTGCTGTATTCAGTGACCGATGTATTGTTGGGCGAAGTGCCGATTGAAACTGCAATTAGCAAGGCAGAAGTTGGTTATAAAGTTTTGGGTGCCAATCGTGATTTGGCTGGGGTTGAATTGGTGATTGCTGAGCAAGAGGGGCGTGAGTTTATTTTGCGCAATGCCTTGCAAGAAGTTGCCAAAGACTTTGATTATATTATTGTCGACTGTGCACCAAGTTTAAGCTTAATTACAGTAAACGCTTTAGCAGCAGTGCAAAGTGTAATCATTCCAATGCAGTGCGAATATTATGCACTTGAAGGTTTGGCTGACCTGACGCAAACCATTGACCGTATTCAACAAGCACTCAATCCTGATTTAGAAATTATTGGTGTATTACGCACCATGTATGATGCGCGCAATGCCTTAACCCGTGACGTGTCTGAAGAATTATCGCACTATTTTGGTAAAAAATTATACGATACCGTGATTCCGCGTAATGTACGCTTGGCAGAAGCACCTGCACACGGTTTACCCGTCATTTATTTTGAAAAAAGCTCGAAGGGTGCAGTTGCCTACCTGAATTTAGCAGCTGAAATGTTGAAAAAAAGCAAAGTGAAAAAAGGAAGTAAAGCATGACCACAAAAAAACGCGGATTAGCCAAAGGTCGTGGTTTGGATGCCTTATTGGGGTCAATCCAGAAAGAAAAATTACAACTTGAAGTGCAATCTTTAGATCATGGTCAGCTCAAACAAATTGATGTCAATTTATTAAAACGTGGTGAATATCAACCGCGTCGCTTTATTCAAGAGCAAGATTTACAGGAATTGGCGGCATCTATTGAAAAACATGGTGTAATGCAGCCAATTGTGATTCGTCCGATAGATGACGAACAACATCCTTATGAAATTATTGCAGGTGAGCGTCGCTGGCGTGCTGCACAGTTGGCAGGTTTAACTGAAATTCCTGCAATTGTGCGTGATTTGACCGATCAGGTCGCGATTGCTTTGGCATTAATTGAAAACATTCAGCGTCAAGACCTCAACCCAATTGATCAGGCAATGGCGTTACAACGCTTTCACGATGAGTTTGGCTTGAGTCATCAGGAAATTGCCGAAACAGTAGGTAAAGCACGTACCACGGTCAGTAATTTATTGCGTTTACTCACTTTGGCTGAGCCTGTTAAAGAGTTGATGCAGCAAGGCTTGCTAGATATGGGGCATGCACGTGCTATTTTAACTTTGAAAGCTAAAGATCAGCTCAAAGTCGCGCAGCATGTAATTGAAAAGAATTTATCGGTACGTCAAACCGAACAGTTGGTACGTGACTTTAATGCGCCAAAACAAGATAAGCCGAAAACGGCTATTGCGCCTGATATTCAACAACTCACGCAACGTCTTTCTGAGCGTTTTAGTGCAGATGTTAAAATTGATTATAACAAGCAAGGTAAGGGCAAATTGACCATCAGTTATCACTCTCTGGAAGAGCTGGATGGTATTTTAAATATTTGCCTGTCCGATTAATTTTAATTCGTATTTTATTGGGGAAAAGCGAATGTGGGAATTGGTAAAAGCAGGTGGCTGGCTGATGCTGCCGTTGGTATTGTGCTCGGTATTTACCGTTGCAATTACCATTGAGCGTTTTATGCGTTTAAAGAGAGCAGGTATTTTGCCCAATGCGTTGTTGCTCAACCGCGGGCAAAGTTTAGCGACTGTGTTGCAACAACTGAATCAAAGTGCCAACTTAAAAAACAGTACATTAGGCCGTATTTTTGAGGCGGGTGCGCGTAACAAACAACAATCAGAACACTATGCGCGTGCACAAATGGAAGCGACAGCTTCACAAGAAATTGGTTATTTAGAAAAAAATATCAACTTCTTGGGTACGCTCAGTGCAGTTGCGCCATTATTGGGTTTATTGGGTACAGTGCTTGGGATTATTGAATCATTTTTAGTGATTGATGTGGGTGCAAGTAATCCAACCTTAATGATTCCAGGGATTTCTAAAGCCTTAATTACCACTGCTGCAGGTATGTTAATTGCAATTCCAGCCTTATTTGCCTATCGTTATTTTCAGCGTTTGGTGCAAGAATATACTGCTGAGTTAGAGCAGCAAGCGACTTTGTTTCACGCAGGATTATTTCATCAGAGTCAACCTCATCAGCTTGATGCGGATGTGCAAGATGTGAAAAAAGTAAGCTAAGGTGAGTTTATGAAATTCAAACGCTCGCAAGTTGAAGATATTCATATTAACCTGACTCCAATGATTGACTGTTTACTGTTCATCTTGGTGTTTTTGTTGCTTTCGACCACATTTAACCAATTTAGCCGTATGAATTTAACTTTGCCAGATGCGCAAGGCGTACCACCAAAATCTTATGAACATAAAATTGAAGTCGTGGTAGATTCTTCAGGGCATTATTCTGTCAATGGTCAGGCACTTTCGACTAAGGAAGTGGCAGATTTAAGCACAGCAATTAAACAAATTTCTCAAGATCGACGTGATTTAATGTTTATCATTGCTGCAGATGCCAAAGCCACTCATCAAGATGTGATTCGAGTGATGGATGTCGCAGGACAACTTGGTTTCGTCAACATCAATATCAGTACGAAAGTCCCAACTCGAGGTTATTAGTGAAGAAGGATTTACAGGTCTATCGCCGTCTTCTGAGATATTTGCTCCCATTTTGGGGCTTGGCAATCTTGGTGATTATCGGTTTCGCCATTAATGCAGCCACAGAAGTATCTGTGGCAAAACTCTTGGAAAAAATTATTAATGCCATTCAGGAGCGTGACCAATCTTTCACCACACTATTTCCGCTATTAGTCATTGCACTGATGTTTTTCCGTGGTTTGGGAACTTTTATTGGCGGTTACTATACCGCAGTGATTTCACGTAATTTGGTATTCAATATCCGTCAGGAAGTCTTTGCTAAATTGCTGCGTTTACCTGCACAGTATTACTTAGATAATACCAGTGGGCACATTACTGCCAAAATTATGTATAACGTAGAGCAGTTGACCGCTGCATCTACAGAATCGCTGCGTACATTGGTACAACAGGGTTTGATTACACTCGGCTTGCTCGGCTATTTGCTGTATACCAACTGGCGTTTGACCCTCTGTATTTTGGTATTTGGCCCATTAATTGGCTTGCTGATTCGTAAAGCTGCAAAACGCATGCGTCGTTTATCTATTCAAGTACAAGACACCATGGGGGATGTAAACCACGTGGTGCAAGAAACGGTGAATGGTAATTTGGTCGTCAAAGGTTTTGGTGGTCAGACCTATGAACAAAGCCGATTTAAAGAAAACTCTTTAGAAAACCTGCGTCGTGGTTTAAAGATGGTGGCAGTGCAGCAATTGAACAGCCCTGTGGTGCAGTTCATTATGTCCATTGCTTTGGCAATTATTATCTGGATTGCCTTACGCCCAGAAATTCTACGTGATATTTCAGCAGGCGAGTTTGTAGCCTACATTACTGCCGCAGGTATGTTGAGCAAACCAATTAAAGCCCTTACCGATATTAATGAAAAATTACAACGCGGTTTGGCAGCAGCGCATTCGGTTTTTGAATTGCTCGATATGCCTGAAGAAGATAATCACGGGACGCTTACACCAGACTTAAAAGGTAATTTGCAATTTAAGAATGTGAATTTGGTGTATTCCGATGGGCATCATGCCATTCATGATTTTAATCTGGATGTCAAAGCAGGTGAAACTGTGGCTTTAGTTGGGCGTTCAGGTGCGGGTAAAACCTCATTGGTCAATCTGTTGGTACGTTTTCAGGAAGTATCTTCAGGGCAAATTTTGTTTGATCAGCAGGATATTCGTGACATTGAGCTGAATAGCCTGCGTTCACAAATTGCTATGGTCAATCAGCAAGTGGTATTGTTTAACCGTACGGTGCGTGAAAATATTGCCTATGGTCAGCTTGAAGGTGCGAGTGATGAAGCAGTGATTGCTGCAGCCAAAGCGGCTTATGCACATGACTTTATTATGGCTTTACCGCAAGGCTACGACACAGCATTAGGTGCGCAAGGTTTGAATTTGTCTGGTGGTCAGCGACAACGTATTGCCATTGCACGTGCAATCTTAAAAAATGCACCAATTTTAATTTTAGATGAAGCCACCAGTGCTTTAGACAATGAATCTGAATACTTTATTCAACGTGCATTTGATGCGGCTATGCAAGACCGTACCACCATTGTCATTGCACACCGTTTATCTACCATCGAAAATGCTGACCGTATTGTAGTGATGGATCAGGGACGTATTTTAGAACAAGGTGCTCATCAGGAACTCATGGCGCAAAAAGGCGCGTACTTTCAGTTGCATCAGCGTAACTTCGAGGAACATTAATTCATGTCTTTGGCACAATTTATTCAGGACGCTTGGCAGCAACAGGCCAAATGGCTAGTTGTGCTTAGGCCCTTGTCTTTATTGTACCGTGGCGTGAGTTTGCTCAATCAAAATTTATATCGTTCAGGTATTAAAACCGCTTATACCGCGCCCGTACCTGTGATGGTGATTGGCAATATTACTGTGGGTGGCAGCGGCAAAACCCCTTTGCTGATTCACTTGGTCAAATATCTACAAAGTTTAGATGTTCGTGTTGGCGTGATTAGCCGTGGTTATGGCGGAAAAGGCCCATTTCCAGCCTATGTCAGCATTGACGCTAATGTTGACGTAGTGGGCGATGAACCGACTTTGATTGTGCAATCTACAGGCGTACCGATGGCTGTGGGGCCAAATCGTCAAAAAAGTATTGAATTGTTACTTGCACAGCATGAATTGGATTTAATTATTAGTGATGATGGTTTGCAGCATTTGGCTTTAAACCGTCAATTGGAATGGATTGTTTTAGATAATAATCGTGGTTTGGGTAACGAGAAAATATTGCCCGAAGGTTATTTGCGTGAACCAAAATCTCGATTAGAGCATGCCACGGTGATTGAACATGCAGCGCAACCGAGTTCTGAATTAAATATGCATTTGGCCGTTGCAGCGCCATACTTATTGCATCCCGCACAAGAATTAATTTTTGATCCGACCCAAAATTTTTATGCTGTCGTGGGCATTGGCTTTCCTGAGCGGTTTTATAAAACTTTAGAGTCGATGGGTGTGACCCAATTTCAATGTCATGAGTTTCCAGACCATCATGACTATGAAATTACCGATTTGCAGTTTGAAGATTCGCAACCGATTATTACCACAGAAAAAGATGCAGTAAAGTTATTGCCTCTGTTAAAACAATATCCAGATTTTCAGCGTGAAATTTGGGTTGTACCTGTAGATGCAGTATTGTCATCGGCCTGCTATGTCACCTTACATCAACAATTGAAACAATTGGGTTTAAACCTGCCTGAAAGACCATGATAAGGAAAATTATGAAGCACATTGTTATCCCTGCACGTTATGCTAGTTCACGCCTGCCAGGCAAACCTTTACTGGAAATTCATGGTCGTGCCATGATTTTACGTGTGGTTGATCAGGCAAAAAAAGTGGCAGGTTTTGATGACTTGTGTGTGGCGACCGATGATGCTCGTATTGCAGAATTATGCCGTGCCGAAGGTGTAGATGTAGTGCTGACTTCGGCAGACCATCCATCAGGTACAGATCGTTTAAGTGAAGTGGCGCGCATTAAAGGTTGGGATAAAAACGATATTATCGTCAATGTGCAGGGCGATGAGCCACTTTTGCCTGCGCAATTGGTGCAACAAGTGGCGCAGTTGTTAGAAGCTCAACCTGAATGCTCGATGTCTACGCTATGTGAGCCGATTCAGCAACTAGATGAATTTACTCGCGACAGCATTGTTAAAGTGGTCATGTCTAAACACAATCAGGCTTTGTATTTTAGCCGTGCCACGATTCCTTATGACCGTGATGGTGCGAAAGCAGCGACACCACAATTGCATGCACATGCGTATCGCCATTTAGGTTTGTATGCGTACCGTGTGGAATTGCTGCAAGAATATGTGACTTGGGAAATGGGAACATTGGAAAAGCTGGAAAGCCTAGAGCAATTGCGTGTCTTGGAAAATGGACATCGTATTGCCATTGCAGTTGCAGAAGCCAATTTACCACCGGGTGTAGATACCCAAGCAGACTTAGACCGTTTAAATGCAATGGATATTGCCCATTTTGAGTAAGTGAATCACCGACCATGCAACGTGATGTAATTGGACAAGTATATCCTTGGCAGCAACAAGTTTGGGAAAACCTGACAGGGCGATTTCCCAAAATGGGGCATGGTTTATTGTTTTTTGGCAAACAGGGTTGTGGTAAAGAAGCCTTTGCACAGCAATTTGTGGCTTGGATTTTATGCCAACAGCGTGATGTGCAGTCACAGCCTTGTGGTGAATGTAGCAGTTGTCAGTGGTTAAAATCAGATACACATCCGAATTATGTCTATATCAGTACCGATGAAGAGAATAAAAAGCAAAACGCGAAAATTAAGATCGAGAAGATCCGTGATTTATTACCTTTTGTCCAGCAAACGGTAGATGGCTGGCGGGTGATTGTGATTGAACCTGCTGAAGCCTTAAATATTGCATCTTCCAATGCGTTGCTGAAAACCCTCGAAGAACCGGGTGATCGCATCGTGATTATTTTGCTGGCAGATCATTATCTTAAATTACCTGCAACCATTCGTAGCCGTTTGCAGCATTTTGCTTTAGACCGTATTGATGCTGCACAGGCTACGGCATATTTGCAGCAGCATTTGCCCGATTTAGATGCGAACAAACAGCAATTGTTGATGAATTTGTCTAATCAAATGCCATTGCAGGCTTTGCAGTTGGCACAGGCAGAATGGCTGGAACAGCGTACAGATTTTCTGAAAGACTGGTATAAACTGGTGACGCAAAAAAATATGCCGATGGCAATCGCAACCAAGTGGAACAAGGCGCTGAGCTTTACTGATTTTAGTCAGATGTTTGAATACTTGTTGTGTGATTTAATTTGTGTCAAGCTAAATCAAAGCATTAAAAATTTGGATTTAAGCACCGCTTTGCAGCATTTGGCTGAACAATATGACTTAGAAAGTCTGTTTGGTTTATATGCAGAATTACAGCAAGCCAAGCCAATGCTTGAGCAAAACGTGCAAAGTAATCTGGTGCTTGATCAATTATGTGTTAAGTTAATGAATATTTAAGGGGAACATGATGCAACCACGTATGGGCGGTATTATTCAGGCCAATATTCCTGATGTCGAAACGCTATATTTAAGTTATATGCCATACGTTGTTGGCGGTGGCTTATTTGTACCCTCAAAACAACCTGTAAAAATGGGTGAAGAAATCTTCGTGCTTGCAACTTTGCCTGAACAATCACAAAAAATTCCACTTACAGGAAAAGTCATCTGGATTTCGCAAAAGCAAAACGGCATCAAATTGCAGGGCTTTGGCATTCAACTGAGCGGTGAAAAAGGCGTTTATTACAAATCTGAAGCCGAAAGAATCCTTGCGGGGCTTAAGTCTGACAACCGTAACAGTTACACTATGTAGGTTGTTTGCTTTTAGGAAAAAATCGTGTTTGTAGATACACATTGTCATTTAACGATGCTGGATTTAAGCCTTTATGATGGTGACTTAGATGCAGCAATTGCACAGGCACGCCTAGCGGGTGTGTCTAAAATTATGGGTATCTCTGTCGATTTAGACGATCATATTGCATTGTCAAAAATTGCAGCACGTCATGCCGATGTCGGTTATAGCGTGGGTGTGCATCCTTGTGAAAATGCTGAAAATATGGCACGCGCCACCACCGAGCAACTGATTGCTTTGGCACAAGCAGACAAAGTCTGGGCTTTGGGCGAAACAGGTTTGGACTATTTTCACAGTACCGATTTTGTCGCAGAGCAAAAAGCCTGTTTTGCACGGCATATTCATGCGTCACAAGCTGTAAAAAAACCTGTGGTGGTACATACCCGTGCTGCTAAGCAAGATACGGTAGATATTATCCGTGCAGAAAAATCGACGCATGGTGTATTACATTGCTTTACTGAAGACTGGGCAACCGCCAAAGCGGTCTTAGATTGTGGTTATTATGTGTCGTTTTCAGGCATTGTTTCCTTTAAAAATGCGCAAGATTTACGTGATGTGGCTAAGCAAGTACCTTTAGACCGTGTCTTAATTGAAACTGATAGTCCATATTTGGCACCTGTGCCATATCGCGGTAAGACAAATGAGCCAAAATACGTTCCGTATGTAGCCAAAGCCCTAAGTGATGTATATGATAAGTCCTTAGAGGAAATGGCTTTCATAACAACACAAAACTTTGAAAACCTGCTCAAAGGACATTAATTTGCATAGTGGAATGATGCAAAAATTTAATGTTCTGGTGATATTAAAAATTTCCATTGATTGAATAGTGAAAAGAGAGTTTATCGGGTGAAGATGGATCGTCAGGCTCAGTTTCGAGCAAGAGAAACGTTAATTTTCCAAGTGGCAGAGCAGTTGCTTTTGGAAAATGGTGAAGCAGGAATGACCCTTGATGCTTTGGCAGCAGAACTGGATTTGGCCAAAGGTACTCTATATAAACACTTTCAAAGTAAAGATGAACTCTATATGTTGCTTATTATTCGTAATGAGCGCATGTTGCTAGAAATGATTAAAGATGCGGAAAAACAGTTTCCTGAACATCTAGCATTTTTTATGCTGCATCACTTACATCATCCTGAACGTACTGTGCTTTTTCATCAAATTGAAGAACGCCTTTCTACAACGGGTGTTGGCATTGGCTTGTTGTTTAGTGAACTATATCAGGTTCGTAAAAGCCGATTACGCATCATTATCCGTATGACTGAACAATATTTGGAATCTATTAATAGTCAGATGGAAGTGCGTGATTATCTGGCTTCAATTTGGGCACTTACGCATGGTGCGGCAGCCATTTTAAACTCAAGTTTCTATCAGCGTTATTTAGGTTCGCGGGATACTTTACGTGTGGCCTATATCGATCAAGCGTTGGCGATGCCCAAACAAGCACAATCTTTCGAGCAATTGAATTAATACGCTATGAACACACCACTGTCTTCGGTTCGCGGTTTTACGCTCATTGAATTGATGGTGGTGATAGTCATTATGGCGATTATGGCATCGCTGGTTTTAATGAATATTGGCGGTGTCGATCAGCGTAAAGCTATGCAGGCGCGGGAAGTGTTTTTATTGGATTTACGTAAGCTGAATCGTGAAGCCAATGATCAAGCGCGTATTTTTGCACTCAATTTGCATCAAGCAACCGATGTTTCGCCTGCGCGTTATGATGTGTTGGAATATCAGCCTTATGCCACAGAACAACAATTAAGCCTACAAAATAATCAAAAATGGCAAAGCTATAGCGAATTTAAAAGAAGAACTTTACCTGAACAAGTTTCTATCCAAATTTTATCTTTAGAACAAAGCTATCCAAATGCTAACAACAGTGAGTTGTTGCAAGGTAATGTGCCTGCACTGATTTGGCTGGGCAATGGTGAAGCCAAACCTGTGCGTATTCAGTTCTATTTAGAACAGCGTCCTGTGGGTGCGGAAATAGAGGTCGATCATTTAGGAAAAATCCATGAAAGCTAAAGGATTTACACTACTTGAAGTTATGGTGGCTTTGGCAATTTTTGCAACAGCAGCTATGGCAATGACCAAAGTGGCGATGCAATATACCCAATCCACCGCCAATGCAATTTTAAGAACCAAAGCACAATTTGTGGCTTTGAATGAAGTGGCATTGATGGAAATGAATCGGCAATGGTTAAGTGGAACAGAGTCAAAGCAAGTGACACAACAGGGCGAAACATGGCAAATTGACAAGTCCACACAGCCAACCATTAGTCCGAATGTGCAACGTGTCGATCTTCAAATCAGTTTATATAATCAAGACACAGGACAAGTTGAAGCAGGAGTGACTTCTTTGGTGTTTTTTAATGCCCGTGAGCAGCAATCATGAGTACAAAGAAAGGCTTCACTTTAGTTGAGTTGCTAGTCGCTATTGCAATTTTTGCAGTGCTGTCTGCTTTGGGTTGGAAAGTATTTGATTATCTCGCCAAAGTCAAAGATCGCAATGCGATGCATGAAGCCAATCTAGAACAGTTGCAAGAAAGCTATCAACAAATATTACGTGACACGATGCAGGCTGTTCCATTAACGGCCAATGTCAAAGGGCAGCAACAACCTGCTTTGGTTTTACAAAATGGACGTTTTAATTTCAGTAAAACTGGTGTGACCGATCCCTTGCAGCAGGGTATTTCACCCCATGAGCGCGTAGAATATCAATATCGTGCCGATGAAAAAAAATTGTATCGTTTAAAATATCGTAATTTGCATCAAACGGGCAATGATCAGCCTGAGTCGAGCGTGATGTTGGATGAAGTCGAAGCCTTTGAGATTATGGTTTTGAATCCAAATGAATTGAGCAGTTGGCCTGAAAGCAGTGTCGATTCGCAGCAAACTGAACAATTAAGGCTACTCCCGAAAGGAATAAAAATAAATTTAACCGTGCGTGACGTGCAATACGAATGGATATTTAGCTTATTGCAGACTGATTTTTTAAAGAAGAAAGACAATTAAAGGCACAGTGGCAATGTATTCAAAATCGACTCAGCGCTTAGGTAGCATCATCAAATCACAACAAGGCATCGCCTTGATTACGATTTTGATGTTGGTTGCCTTAGCTACGATTTTGGCAGCGACCATTGCCAAGCGGCAAATGTACACCAGTGAAAATACCGCCTATTTGATGCGTCAAAATCAGGCATTGTTATATGCCAAAAGTGCTGAAGTATTTTTTGCAGAATTACTGCAAGATGATGCTGAAAATGCAGGCCAAGTTGATCACTTACAAGAGAACTGGGCAAAACCGATGCCGCCATTTCCAGTCGAAGATGGTTATGTATCGGGCGTGCTGCAAGATGAGTCAGGGAAATTTAATTTAAATAGTTTGCTGACAACCGAAGATCAAGTAAACGAAAAAGCAAAAAAATATTTTGAAAAATTATTGCAGCGTGTTGGGCTACCTGCGCAATTAAGTGAAGCTGTGATTGATTGGCAAGATGCAGATGATGAACCGAGTGGTGCTATGGGTGCAGAGTCGAGTTATTACCAAGGTTTGCCAATTCCTTATTTACCGCCCAATAGCTTGTTTCATAGTGCGGAAGAATTAAAACAAGTCCGTGGTTTTGAAGGTGCGAAGTATCAGCAAATTGCACCTTATGTGAGTGCCTTGCCAAAACGAGATACCACTATCAATATTAATACCGCACCTGCTTTAGTTTTGGCGAGCTTTGATGAAAAATTGGATGTGGTTGCTGTGCAAAATCTACTTGATCATCGTAATGCCAATTTAGAGCACTTTAGCAATGTAAATGCTTTGTGGGAGTTAGATGGCTTTCAAGCTGTCGATAGCGCGATACGCAATGAATTTACAAGTTTATTGGGTGTGCAATCCCATTATTTTAAAGCCAAAATTGAAGTGGTATTGGGCGAGCGCAAACGTCAATTTAGCAGTGATTTGGTGCGTAGCGAAAAATCTGTCAATGTCAGTGGGCGAAGTCTGGCGCCATTTTAAGTATTAGCATTAACCTTGACTTAGTTGCTGTTATTCGGATGCAAATGCATTGCATATCTGTACTGAAACTGATCATTACGATTTTTGTCTGGCAATCTGCGGACTAAAATTGGCTTATTGTTCACGTTTTGCATTATAATTAAAAAGAATATCCCCCAAATATTTTGATGACGTTAAGACCCATGTTAATTCGAAAGTTATTTAAGTTTGAAAATGCGCATATTGTGCGTAATTGCACTTCAGACCGCTGTAAGCGCTCGATTCATGGTCATAGCTATAAAGTAGAATTATTACTGAAAGCTTCAAAACTTGATCATGGACAAATGGTGTATGACTTTGGTTTGCTTAAAGGTGTAATCAAAGAATTATTTGATGCCTTCGATCATGCCATTTGTTTTTGGGAGCAGGATGACCCTGCATATATTCAAGCCTGCAAAACGTTCAGCGCACGTTGGGTATCTTTACCAGTATCGCCATCAGCAGAGCAGTTTTCACGTATTTTCTTTTATTTGGCACAACAAGTTTTGGCATCAACCATCACACAAAATGGGGAAGGTGATGTAGAGGTCTATTCTGTGATTGTACATGAAACTGATACAGGCTATGCACAAAGCTTTTTGGAAGATATTGAAAATGCGCAGATGGGATTGCTAAGTCTGGATCAAATTCATTTCTCTGAGCAAGTACAGACAGAGTGGTCAGACCCACAAATGTATGAAAAATTAAAACAGGGGATGACATTCCAAAACCCGAATGTCGAGTTACAAGTTAAACTTTAAATCACATCATTAGACATCAACAAGGATTGATAGCGGTATGTCTTTTACTGAGCAGCAATATGCGAGCTTAAATAAAGTTCAGTTAGATGAGAGTTGGAAATACAATCTAGCTGAATTTTTATTGAGTCCACAAATGGATGCGCTACGCGATTTTTTGTTGCAGGAAAAACAACAGAATAAGGTGATTTATCCACCAAGTTCACTGATATTTAATGCTCTAAATACCACGCCTTTAAATCAGGTGAAAGTCGTGATTATTGGGCAAGACCCTTATCATGGACCTAATCAGGCACATGGACTTAGTTTTTCTGTACAAAGAGGGGTTGCATTGCCACCATCTTTGCGTAATATTTTCCATGAGTTACATACAGATTTAGGTGTGCCTATTCCAAGACACGGTGATTTAACCCATTGGGCAGAGCAAGGGGTATTGCTGCTCAACAGCGTGTTAACGGTAGAAGCAGGACAACCAACCTCGCACCAAAAGCAGGGTTGGGAAGATTTTACAGATCATGTGATTGATGTGTTAAATCAACAACGTGAGCATATTGTGTTTATTTTGTGGGGCGCGTATGCACAACGTAAAGGACAACGTATAGATCCAAATAAACATCTGATTTTGAAGGCAGCGCATCCATCCCCATTGGCAGCAAACCGCGGTGGTTTTTTTGGATGTAAAGTATTTTCAAAATCAAATAATTATCTTAAACAAAATGGCATTGAGCCTATAGACTGGCAGCTGGACGCATGACACATTCTCCCATTTCTAAAGAATATCATCTGGATTTAATTGTCGAAGAAGCAAATAACGGTTGGCGCATTGTACGTTTGAATCGCCCAAAATCTTTGCATGCTTTAGATGAATCTATTGTTTCTGCATTATTGGCAGTATTTGAAGACTTTCATACCGATGATAGCGTAAAAGCAATTTGGCTAGATTCGACCACACCAAAAGCATTTTGTGCAGGCGGTGATGTGCGTAAATTACGTCAGCTTGTCATTAATGATGAGGTTGCAACTGCCAATAAATTCTTTGAGCAAGAATATGCGTTGGACTTGTTGCTACATAACTATGCCAAGCCTGTTTTAGTGTGGGGTGAAGGTTATGTCATGGGTGGTGGCTTAGGTCTATTTATGGCTGCACCATTCCGTTTGGTGACACCGTATTCACGTTTAGCTATGCCAGAAATTAACATTGGTTTATACCCAGATGTAGGGGCAACTCGTTTCTTGGCTGACCGTGGTGCGATTGGCTTGTTCACAGGTTTAACGGGTTCAATTATGACTGCTGCAGGTGCGTATGGTATTGGTTGGGCAACCCATATTTGTGATGCACAACGCGCTTCTGTATTAGAAAAAGTCATTAATATTGACTGGAATCATTACCCTGCAGGTGACTTCCGTGCCATTGATGATACCTTGAACAGCATGCACCGTCCTGTAGGGCCTGGGCCGCTACAGAATTCTTTGGATGTGATTCAAAGCGTGTGCCGTGGTGTGAGTTTTGAAAGTGATTATGAATCCATCATTGGTCTAAGCGATGCACGTAGCGATTGGTTACGTCAAGCCAGTGAAAACTTGCAAAAAGGTTCACCAACCACAGCAGCTTTAACGTGGTTACTATGGCAATGGGGTAAGAAGGTTCACGCTTGGAATGAAGTGTTTGAACTGGAAACGCAAATTTCAGACTGGAAAATTCGCCACGCAGATTTTGTCGAAGGTGTGCGCGCACGTTTGGTCGATAAAGACCTTGCACCAGCTTGGCAGCAAAATGGGCCAGTGCAGCTCAAAACCATTTTTGCAGACAATCCACCTGTGACGAGCATTGAAAGCTGGAATGATTTATTGAAACAATACGAGATTATTTAATTCGTATTGATTTTTACTCATATTTAAATGTCAGAACAGAACTATAGTGATGAAGACTGGATGCAGCTTGCCTATGCGCAGGCTGCTTTGGCTGCAGCACAGGGGGAAATTCCTGTGGGGGCTGTCATCGTTAGTCAAAATCAAGTGATTGGCGCGGGTTATAACGCGCCTATTTCCTTACACGACGCAACCGCACATGCCGAAATTGTGGCAATCCGTGCAGCATGTGATCATATTCAAAATTATCGTTTACCTGAAGATGCCACGCTTTATGTCACACTGGAGCCTTGTACCATGTGTGTGGGTGCGCTCATTCACGCGCGAATTAAACGAGTAGTGTTTGGAGCAACTGAACCCAAAGCTGGCTCATTGATCAGTGCCAGAAAGCTTTTAGAGTCGGGTTATTACAATCATATTTTTGAGTATCAATCAGGTTGTTTAGAACAGCAATGTTCAGCCCAATTGAGCGACTTTTTTAAGCTGCGCCGGGCGCAAAAGAAACAACAAAAACAGCAACTGTTGATAAATGACCTTCATGATCAAAACCAGTTCTGAGTTTTAGGCTTGATTTGCGTTAAACTAAATCAAATACAACACAGCATTCATCATCAGGGCAAACTATGCACGCTATTCAAATTAAAAAAGAATTTAATGCGCCAGTTGCGCAAGTATTTGAATTACTTTCTAAACATGCAACTTATAATATCGCATTTGCACCAATGCAAGTGGTACGCATTAAAGATTCTGCCGATCCTGAACGTCCAGATGGGGTGGGTTCGGTGCGTCGTATGGGGATTGGGCCAATTAAACCTTTGCAAGAGCAAATTACCGTGCTTGAACCGAATCAGCGGATTGAATATAAAATCATTAAAAATCCATTGATCAAACATCATTTGGGTACCATTGAATTTCAGCAAGTGGCAGATCACAAAACCTTGGTCACGTATCGCATTGAGCTACAAGCGCGTGTTCCATTTGTGAGTAAAGCTATTCTTGCGCAATTGAAAACTGCAATTAAAATTGGTTTATCCAAACTCGCAAAATCTCTTTAATCATTTCGGAAACAGCATGACGGTTCAAATTATAACCATTGATGGCCCTAGCGGTTCAGGTAAAGGCACACTCGCGGCAAAATTGGCAGCACATTATCAGTTTCATTTGCTCGACTCTGGTGCGTTGTATCGTTTGTTGGGTTTGGCGTTACATAAGCAGAATTTGCTAGATCAACTTGATACTGAACTGAGTCAATGCGTTGCCATTGCAACACAGCTCAATATTCAATTTGTGACCCAGCCAGATGGCACACAAGTGTTGCTTGATGGTGAAGATGTCACGCAAACCATACGTACCGAACGTGTGGGGGAATATGCCTCAAAAGTTGCGGCAGTACCTGAATTGCGCACAGCATTACTTGCACGTCAGCATGCCTTTGCCCAAGCACCGGGCTTGGTTGCAGATGGACGCGATATGGCGACCAGTATTTTCCCAAATGCGCAGGCTAAAATTTATTTAACTGCTTCGGCAGAGTCACGTGCACAAAGACGTGTAAAACAGTTGCAGGGTATGGGGCTGGATGCTAAAATAAGCGACATTTTAGCGAATATACAGGCTCGCGACAAACGAGACATGGAGCGCACAGTTGCTCCGCTCAAGCCTGCAGAAGATGCTTACATCATTGATAGTTCTGAGTTGAACATTGATGAAGTATTTGCATTAATGACAGCTTATGTCGATCAGAAGCTTGCTATTTGCCGCGCTTAACCGCGTGAAATAAACCTATTCAGCGAACGCATAGCTTGATCAGTTCTATACGGACTATGTAGACGCTTAACTAAACCGGCCTTGTCTGATCCAAGACCGCTGACTTTATCAGGTATATCATGACCGAATCTTTTGCAGCCCTCTTTGAAGAAAGCGAATTAAACCTCAACGTTGAAAAGGGTGCTGTCATCCAAGGCGTTGTAGTAAGCATCGACTCTGACTGGGTAACAGTTGATACTGGCCTTAAATCAGAAGGCGTTGTTGACCGCGCTGAATTCTTAAACGAACAACGCGAACTTGAAGTTCAAGTTGGTGACACCGTTGATGTTGTTGTTGAAGCACTTGACAACGGTATGGGCCAAACTGTTTTATCACGTGAAAAAGCGAAACGTGCTGAAACTTGGACTAAACTTGAAAAAATCTTTGAAGACGGCGAAATCGTTACTGGTGTTATCTCTGGTAAAGTTAAAGGCGGTTTCACTGTAGACATCGGTCCAGTTCGTGCGTTCTTACCAGGTTCTTTGGTAGACACTCGTCCTATCCGTGACACAACTCACCTTGAAGGTAAAGAGTTAGAGTTCAAAGTTATCAAACTTGATGCTAAACGTAACAACGTTGTTGTATCTCGTCGTGCAGTTATGGAAGCTGAATCTTCAGCTGACCGTGAAGCGCTTCTTGCTCAGCTTGAAGAAGGTCAAACTGTTACTGGTACGATTAAGAACCTTACTGACTACGGTGCATTCGTTGACCTTGGCGGTATTGACGGTCTTCTTCACATCACTGACATGGCTTGGAAACGTATCAAGCATCCATCAGAAGTGGTTGAAGTGGGTCAAGAAGTTACTGTTAAAGTACTTAAATTTGACAAAGAGCGTAACCGCGTATCTTTAGGTCTTAAGCAATTAGGCGAAGATCCATGGTTAGCGATCATGAGCCGTTATCCTAAAGGTTCTATCGTTAAAGCTCGCGTAACAAACTTAACTGACTACGGCTGTTTCGCAGAAATCGCTGAAGGCGTTGAAGGTTTAGTACACGTTTCAGAAATGGACCACACTAACAAAAACATCCACCCATCTAAAGTTGTTCAGATTGGTGACGAAGTTGACGTTATGGTTCTTGAAGTGGACGAAGAGCGTCGTCGTATTTCTCTTGGTATCAAACAAACTCGTGCTAACCCATGGGAAGAGTTTGCTAAGAACCACGACAAAGGTGAAAAAGTTTCAGGTACAATCAAGTCAATCACTGACTTCGGTATCTTCATCGGTTTACCAGGCGGTATCGATGGCCTAGTTCACTTGTCTGACATTTCTTGGAACGAGCAAGGCGAAGAAGCTATTCGTCGTTACAAGAAAGGTGACACTGTTGAAGCGGTTATCCTTTCTGTAGACGCTGAAGGCAACCGTATCAGCCTTGGTATCAAGCAATTGAACAGCGATCCATTCAACGATTTCTTAGCTGCTAACGAACGTGGTGCTTTGGTTAAAGGTACTGTAACTGCTGTTGATGCTCGTGGCGCAACTGTTAAGTTAGCTGACGAAGTTGAAGCAACACTTAAAGCATCTGAAATCAACCGTGATCGCGTTGAAGATGCAACTAAGTTCTTGGAAGTTGGTCAAGAAGTTGAAGCGAAAATCATCAACGTAGACCGTAAATCTCGCTCTATCAACTTGTCTATCAAAGCGAAAGACGAAGCTGAAGAGAAAGAAGCTGTTGCTAACTTGAAAACTGCAACTAGCGGTCAAGACAATGGTCCTAAGACAATTGGTGACTTGATCAAAGCTCAAATGGGCAACTAAGTTGCGGGTAAACTGTATGGTTAATGTAAATTAGCACATACTTTTTACACAAATACTGTAAACGGTAGCGTAGTATTCAATTATTACGCTACCGTTTTGTATTTAAACAGGTTATTATCAGTTTAGGTAAAAGTAGCTTGATAATTAAAGAGGTCGCAGATGACTACTGAAGCACTTAATAAGTCTGACTTGATAGAACGAATTGCTTTGAAAAATCCACATTTGGCTGAGCCATTGGTGGAAGAAGCTGTGAAGATCATGATTGATCAAATGATTGCATCACTATCGGCAGATAACCGAATTGAAATTCGTGGATTCGGTAGTTTTGCATTGCATCACCGTGAACCACGTGTAGGTCGTAACCCAAAAACAGGTAAGTCTGTAGAAGTTGCGGCTAAAGCTGTACCGCACTTTAAACCAGGTAAAGCACTACGTGATGCAGTAAACGAGTCTGTAAATAAATAAAATTCCTAGGGGTGTTTATGCGTTACGTTCTAGTCGCTATTTTAGTTATTCTATTTGGATATTCTCTTGCATTGGTTTTGCAAAACGGCACTGAACTTTCAGTTGACCTGTTATTTACTCAAGTGCCTGCAATGCGTTTGGGTCTATTGCTACTGATTACATTGGCACTTGGTTTGGTGCTAGGGTTATTGTTGGGCGTGCAGGTTTTCCGTGTATTCCAAAATAGTTGGGAAATTAAGCGACTACGTAAAGATATTGAATACCTACGCAAAGAGCAAATTCATGCAGCTCAACTGGCTGCTGCTGAAGCTGCTGCGCATACTCGTCATGAAAAAACGGTATTAGATGTGCATACTGAAGATCGTTCTTCTAATGCACTTTAATTTGCTCTGTTGAGCGAATTGATCATCAACACCTCAAGGTTATCTTGGGGTGTTTTTTTATGTGTGCCTTTGACGAATGGCTGATTATCGCTGCGATGGGGGATAAGCTGTCTTTTTGACTATCTGCTTGGCACGAATCACTTTATAATAGCGACTCTTTGTCAAATCCATAGGTAATTCTCTTGAGTATCATTGTTGCCCTCGATGCTAAAAGCCAATATGACGCCTTAACCATTGCAGAACAATTAGACCCTGCATTATGTCGAGTAAAAGTTGGTAAAGAGTTATTTACCCATGAAGGTCCTGCAGTCGTGAAAGCCTTGCATGACAAAGGTTTTGAGGTTTTTCTAGATTTGAAATTTCACGATATTCCAAATACAACGGCTCAGGCTGTATGTGCTGCAGCAGATTTAGGCGTATGGATGGTCAACGTGCATGCCTCAGGTGGTCGTAAAATGATGGAAACCTGTGTGGAGCGTTTAAAAGCAGGGAATTATCAGACTCAACTGATTGCAGTGACTGTACTAACCTCTATGGGGCGTGAAGATTTAAAAGATTTAGGTTTAGATATTGAGCCTTTTGAGCAAGTTCAGCGTTTAGCTAAACTCACTCAAGAAAGTGGTTTAGATGGTGTGGTGTGTTCTGCGCAAGAAGCCAAAATGTTGCGTGAAATCTTAGGGCAGAATTTTGCCTTAGTAACTCCAGGGATTCGTCCTGAAGGCTCAAATGCCGATGATCAAAAACGTATTGTGACTCCCAAACAAGCTATGCTGGATGGTTCTACGCATTTGGTGATTGGTCGTCCAATTACAAAATCTGAAAATCCACGTCAGACTTTGAAAGATATTTTAGCGACGCTTTAATTTTACTATCGCTGACTCTCTAAAAGGGAGATAAGCCCTCGCTCTAACTCTCGCCTAAATAGAGCGCAAACCCTCTCTCCAACTCTCTCCCAGAGGGAGAGAGGACAATTGTTGATTCTTTTTAAATAGCAGCCAATACACTTACAGCAATGGGTGCAAGGATTGACAATACAAATCCACTGACCATGGCATGTGGAATAAAATCGTTGCCACAGGCTTGTTTTACCATGGGCAAAGTGACGTCCATGGCAGTTGCGCCTGCGGCAGAAATTGCAGCACGTGGATAACGCCATCCCAAAATATACATCAGCAATATCGCAAAAATCTCTCTGAATAAATCATTCATTAACGCAATACTACCCAATTCGGCATTGCGAAGTTCCGACACCACAATCCCGCTCATGGAATAAAATCCATAACCTTGTGAGAGCATAAGCAAATCTTGTAGAGCGATGGGGAGCCAAAGTGCGCAAAGTAGTACCCCTGCAACTGAACCGAAAATACAGCCTACGGGCACCATTAAAATTTTCCAATTCAGCCAAGAACGATCTAAAGGCGAATAAGCGAGATCGAGTCCAATCATCCACATAAACAGCAACAGTAAATACCAAGTGTTGATCTGAACTTGGAAATCCATAGCACTAAAAAGTAGATGCAGCACGTAGCCTGCCAAAAGTGCAAAAAAGGCATAACTGATGTTGATGCAGGATTGAATCAACAACTGTAATGAAACTTTGCCTTGCGTTGCTTGCAGCCCCAAACCTTTGTAAAGCAAATAACAACACAGAAAAGCACCAATTGATGTAGCAAATGCAATCTGTAAAGCTGTAGATAGAATATGCGATGGCTGCTGTAGTGAACCGAGCGTTTGTGAAAATTCCATCGCAATTGCAATTAGCAGGATATAGCTAAAATATGGAAGCAGTTGAAACGCAATTTTTTCGATTATTCGAGGGAGGCGTTTTGCCAGTACAAAGCCTAGACATAAACAGCAGAGTAATTGGAAAATCAGCCAAAGAGATTGCATGAGATCAACAGGTGGGAGTTAGATAAAAACCTGTTGATTATGCCAGTTTGCTTTTAAAAGCGGAAATTTATGCCGCTTTACTGATTAATCTGAAATCACTCGGATGCAGCGACTTGGTTTTTAGCCAATATTTCCAAGTATAGGTTGGCCAAAGTGCAAAGTTTTTTCCACCATCTTGTTGATACCAACTTACACAGCCAGATTGCCAAACCGTGTTATTTAGCATGTCTTGCACATCGTGGTTAAATTGATCTTGTACTTGATCTTTTACTACAATTGCATTGCTCTGTGATTGTGCCACCAAATCCATCATTTGCAGAATGTAATCGACTTGCGATTCGATCATAAAAATAACCGAGTTATGCGCCAAAACTGTATTTGGCCCAAGCAACTGAAACAGGTTCGGAAAACCTTTGTGGCTAATGCCGTAATAGCTTTCTGCGCCATCTTTCCATGCCTGTTTTAATTCAACGCCATGTTCACCAATGCAGCTAAATGGCTGTAGATAGATACGCGGATCGGTAATAAAGCCTGTGCCATAAATCAGACAATCAATTTTTCGCATTTTACCATCTTTGGTGATGATGCTGTCTGCAGTCAATTCCTGTATTGCATCAGTCACTAATTCGACGTTGTCACGGTTAAAAGTTGGGAAGTATTTATTGGACACTAAAATACGTTTACATCCCATAATGTAGTCAGGCGTGAGTTTTTGTGCCAATTGTTTGTCTTTGACCTGAAAACGAATAAAGGCTTCTGCCAGTTTTTGGGTATATTTCATCACGCTAGGTTGCATGATTGGAATTGCACGTGATTCATTCGACCAATACAAACGCGCACGATGCAACTTTCTAAACCAGTCTGCTTGTTTAAACAGTTTTTTCTCAATATTCAGATATTTGCGTTCATCTCGTGGAATGACCCATGCAGCTGTACGTTGCATGACATATAACTGTTTAACTTGAGGTGCAATTTCAGGAATGTATTGAATCGCGCTGCCGCCTGTGCCAATAGATGCCACAACTTTGCTATTTAAGTTGTATTGATGATCCCATTGAGACGAGTGAAAAACCTTGCCCTGAAACTTTTCAATGCCTTTAATGTGCGGGATTTGTGGCACATGCAGTGGGCCAGAAGCAAAGACTAAATATTGGCAACTCAATTGTCTGCCATCTTTTAACGCAACATGCCATACACAGTCTTTTTCATGGTATTCGGTATGCACCACTTCGCTGTTAAATTGGCAATATTCGCGCAGATTAAACTGTTGCACCACATCTTGAATATACTGAAAAATTTCTGGTGCTTCGGCATAGCGTTTTGACCAGTCAGTTTTGGGTGCAAATGACAATGAATACAGATGCGACTGCACATCACAAGCCGCGCCAGGGTATTGATTTTCACGCCAAGTACCACCCACTTCATTAGACTTTTCTAAAATCACAAAGTTATGAATGTTGCGTTGTAGCAAACGAATCGCCATGGCTAATCCACCAAAGCCTGCGCCAATAATTGCGACTTGATAATGAGCTGCTGCATCCTGCATGAAGACATCCTTATATTTATTTTGTTTGACTTGAGTTTGTTTGAGTCAGGATAGAATAAGCCAGCATGTGGTAACATGATCGTGCTGACATAAAAATTGATATTTTCGGCAATTTCTATCTGTGGATGAATCGGGTAAAAAGGATATTCCGTTTCGCACTGTTCATTTTATGAAAAGATCCATACTTGGCTTAATGTATTTAATACAAGGCATGCGTAAAGCAGGCGTTGATGTCGATGCAAAATTGCAAAGTATCGGCTTGCGTGCAGATGCGCTGGATACCAGTTCAATTATTCATCCGAGTTTGGAATGGGATATTCTCAAAGTCATTGGTGAAGATGTAGAGCCTGAAATGGGGCTGTTTATTGGACAGCATTATGCTTTGGCAGGTTATGGTCCTTTACTGATGTTATTGGTGACCAGTCCAGATATTGCCACTGCATTAGAAAAAGGGATTCAATATCAGGGATTGACGCATTTAAGCGGGAAACTGAGTTTGCACCATAGCACGCGACATATTGCCTTGTGTTATCAACCCAATGATTTACATAGTAGTTTAGGTGTATTGCGTGCGCAGTGTGAAATTTCAGGCACGTTCAAATTTATTCAAGACCTATATAAAATGATGGGGATGAGTGCGCCACGTATTCGCATAGAATTGCCATTTGCACAGCCGCAGCAAAGTGAAGTTTTGCAAACTTTTTATGATTATTACGGTCAAGATATTGTTTTTAATCAACCCCAAGCAGCGTTTTGGTTTGATGATGCAGTTCTCACAGCACGTATTCCATCTGCCGATGCAGTCACTTTTAGTAGTTATGAAGCCAAATGCGTGATTGAGTTAGAGCGACTTAAACTCGAAGATGATGCGCCTTCGGTGGTACAGCGCGTAAAAGATTATTTGGAATTACAACAAGGCAGTATGCCGAGCATGGCAGAAACAGCACATGCTTTGCAAATTCCTGAACGGACATTGCGCCATCAACTGCAACAATTGAACACTAGTTACAAACAAATTCGTGAAGATCTTATCAAAGATAAAGCATTGCGATTAATTGAATATCAGGAATATTCAATTGAAATGATTGCAGAGTTACTTGGTTATTCAGAACCCGCAGCATTTAATCATGCCTTTAAGCGGTGGTTTGGACAAAGTCCACGCCAATATACAAAATAGCCTAAGTATTTTGCAAACTATGCCAAAGTGCTATATCTCGTGATTCGATCTTCGTTATAATCTATTTGCCCAAATAAGTACTGATGAATATGTCTGATTTTAATTCGCCACAAACCACAGCCTTTACTCCATTATCGCCTGCGGAGCGTTATGCACAAGCGTTAGCCTCTGGACAATTTATGCCAGATGATGCGCAGGCGCAGGCTGTACACGAACTTGAGCGTGTGTGGCAGGAATTAATTCAACGCTATAAAGCATCAAAAAAAGCGTTCCGCCGTTTCCGCCGCCAAACAGCACCACAGGGTGTTTATATGTGGGGTGGTGTAGGTCGTGGTAAAACATGGCTCATGGATCAGTTTTACGACTCGATTCCATTTAGACGTAAAACACGTATGCACTTTCACCACTTTATGCAGCATGTGCATCGTGAACTGAACAAACTTTCAGGGCAGCGTAACCCGCTCGATTCTGTTGCAGACCAAATTTATAAAGATGCAGTGGTGATTTGTTTCGATGAATTTTTCGTATCTAACGTGACTGATGCGATGATTCTGAGTGACTTGTTCCAAAAATTATTCCATCGTGGCATTACTTTGGTGGCAACATCTAACATCGCCCCAGACGGTTTATATAAAAATGGTATCCATCGAGATCGTTTTATTCCAACCATTGAAATGGTCAAAAAACATTGCCAAGTGCTAAATGTCGATGCTGGTGTAGATTATCGCTTACGTGTTTTGAAACAGGCGCAATTATTTAAATCGCCTTTAACGCATGATAATCAAAACTGGATGGCACAGCGTTTCAGTGCTTTGAGTAATACACAACATTATTCTTCTGAGCCAATTATTATCAACCAACGTATTGTTGAAACAATTGCGCATACTGAAGATGTGTTGTGGTGTGAATTTTCAGAACTGTGCTTTAAACCGCGTAGTCCTGCAGACTTTATTGAAATTGCCAACATCTACAACACGGTTTTGGTGAGCAATGTACCGCATTTAACAGACTTCTTGTCTGAAGGAACACGTCGTTTTATTTATTTGGTCGATGAATTTTATGATCGTGGTGTCAAGTTATTACTGACTTCTGAAGATTCGATTATTGAAATTTATCAGGGCGAAAAACTGGCATTTGAAATTGAACGCACACGTTCACGTTTATTGGAAATGCAGTCTGATGATTACTTAAATGAAGAACATCGACAGATACAGGCCACCGAAGCCAAACATCAAATCAGTTGATCTTTTAAGCGCCTAGAACTAGGCGCTTTTTTATGATAGAAAAGATGTGACTGTTGGTTTTATCGACATTTTGTCATAAACATGGCTTAATCTTGAAGGGTTGCAATAAGACTGACGCCGATTTTTACAACAAAATCTGAACTTAAGTCTAATTTCGACATTTCAAAAACTTTATACACTGTAAAAGTGTATTTAGATGAGTAATAGTGTCGTGTTTCTGATCAGGATTTATGATGATTGTTGTCATTCATCTTGTAATAAATGATCGTTATTTTGAAATGTGATAATACTATTCAGCTAAATATAAATCAGTATACTAGAATCTCTTGTATAAAAAGTAGCAATATCAGGAAAGACAATGACTGCACGTATTCAAAAAGGCAAGTTAGCGATTGCTAAAGAACTTTACGATTTCATCGAAAATGAAGCATTACCAGGTTCTGGTTTGGACAGTGATACATACTGGAAAAACTTTGAGCAAGTCGTTGTCGATCTTAGCCCTAAGAACAAAACATTACTCGCAAAGCGTGATGAGCTTCAGGCTAAAATTGATGAATGGCACCGCAATAATACATTTGAATTAGAAGCTTACAAAGCTTTCTTGACTGAAATTGGCTACTTATTACCAGAAGTAGAAGATTTTCAAATTACCACCGAAAATGTTGATGAAGAAATCGCATTATTGGCTGGTCCACAGCTCGTAGTACCTGTACGTAACGCACGTTATTGCTTGAACGCAGCAAACGCACGTTGGGGTTCGTTATATGACGCACTTTACGGTTTTGACGTTATTTCTGAAGAAAATGGCGCAGAAAAAGGTAAAGGCTACAACCCAGTTCGTGGTGAAAAAGTAATTGCATTCGCGAAAAACTTCTTAAATGAAACTTTCCCATTGGCGCAAGGTTCACATGCCGACGCGACTCAATATGCTGTAGAAGCAAACAAACTTGTTGTTCGCCTAAAAGATGGTTCTACAACAACTGTTGCGGATAGCTCTAAATTCGTTGGTTACAATGGCGAAGCTTCTGCACCAACTGAAATCGTACTGAAAAATAACGGCCTGCACGCAATCATCCAGATTGATGCAAACAGCCCAATTGGACAGACAGATGCAGCTGGCGTGAAAGATGTTGTGCTTGAAGCGGCTGTAACGACGATTCAAGACTTGGAAGACTCTGTTGCAGCAGTTGATGCTGAAGAAAAAGTTGAAGGCTACCGTAACTGGTTAGGCTTGATGAAAGGTACGCTTGAAGAGTCTATCGAGAAAAATGGCAAGACCATTACCCGTAAACTAAATGCTGACCGCACCTTCAAAAATGTTGAAGGCGGTGAGACCAAGGTTCATGGCCGTTCATTGATGCTGCTTCGTAACGTGGGTCACTTGATGACAAACCCGGCGATCCTTGTAGATGGCGAAGAAATTTATGAAGGCATCATGGATGCATTGGTCACTCCATTGCTTTCTGTGGCTGATATCCGTGGTGAGAACACGATCAAGAACTCACGTACCGGTTCTATGTATATCGTTAAGCCAAAAATGCACGGTCCAGAAGAAGTAGCATTTGCGGTTGAGCTGTTTGAACGTGCTGAACAAGCGCTTGGCTTACCTGCTAAAACCCTGAAAATCGGTATCATGGATGAAGAGCGTCGTACCTCTGTTAACCTGAAAAACTGTATTGCTCAGGCGAAAGACCGTACCATCTTTATTAACACCGGTTTCATGGATCGTACAGGTGATGAAATCCATACCTTCATGGAAGCAGGTCCATTTGTTCGTAAAGGCGAAATCAAAGGCCAAAAATGGTTCCCAGCTTACGAAAACCGTAACGTCATGGTAGGTCTACAAACAGGTCTACGTGGTAAAGCACAGATTGGTAAAGGCATGTGGCCAAAACCAGACATGCTGTTAGACATGTACAAAACCAAGACTGAACATCCTGAAGCAGGCGCAAGCTGTGCATGGGTTCCGTCTCCAACAGGTGCAGTGATTCACGCGATTCACTACCATCAAATTAATGTAGCAAACCGTCAGCAAGAATTGCTTGCAACTGAAGCATTGCCTTTAGATGATTTGTTAACTCCACCTCTTGCAACTGATACCAACTGGTCTGAAGAAGAGAAACTAAAAGAACTGGAAAATAACTGCCAAGGTATCTTGGGTTATGTCGTTCGTTGGGTTGATCTGGGTGTAGGTTGTTCTAAAGTTCCAGACATCAATGATGTGGGCCTGATGGAAGACCGTGCAACTTTACGTATTTCTTCTCAGCACGTTGCCAACTGGTTACGTCACGGAATTGTAACGCGTGAACAGGTTGAAGAAGTAATGCAGCGCATGGCGAAAATTGTAGATCAACAAAATGCTGATGATCCACTATACACGCCTATGTCTAACGACTTTGCTAATAACATTGCATTCCAAGCTGCATCTGACTTGATCTTCAAAGGTGGCGAGCAACCTTCTGGTTACACAGAGCCACTTTTACACGCAGCGCGTTTAAAGTTAAAAGGTTATACAGGTGATTAATCCTTTAGGATTTGATTTACTGATTGTGTAATACAAACAAATGAGCCTCTTCGGAGGCTTTTTTGTTGCCTGTATTTTGCTTATGGTTTTTTGAAAATTTTGCAGCTGAATAGTTACAGGATGTACTTGCTGCTAGAAAAACATCAAGCTGCGGAGTAGAGTGAAAGTCATATATAAAAAGTAGCGCAAGGACAAATACATGCCAGCATATCAAGATTTGAATCAACAATTTATTGGCGGCAAGTGGTCGGTTGGGACATCTACTAAAACCATTCCAAACTTGAATCCATATCATCAAACTACAATTTTTGAGATGCAGGGCGCCAGCGTGGTAGATGTTGATAGTGCCTATAGTACAGCGCAAAAAGCTTTTGATGAACAATTGATTCAATCCACAAGTCTGCGTCAATACATCATTAAGAACTTAGAGCAAGTCATTCAGCAACGACGCGAAGAAATTATCCAGTGGCTGATTGATGAGTCGGGCAGTACCCGTTTAAAAGCCAATATCGAAGTCGATGCTGCTTTAGGGATTATTCAAGAAGCTGCACAATTTCCCGAGCAAATGACCACGACGCAACTGGAAAGCAAAGATCCGAAAGTCCGTAGTGTTGTTTTGCGTAAACCTTTGGGTGTTATTGCTGTGATCAGTCCGTGGAATTTCCCTTTCCATTTGTCTATGCGTTCAGTGGTTACAGCGATTGCTTGTGGTAATAGTGTAGTGCTCAAACCTGCCAGTGATACGCCAGTCACAGGTGGAACTATACTCGGTAAACTGTTCGAAGAAGCAGACTTGCCTGCAGGCGTACTCAATGTGGTGGCGGGTGCGAGTCGTGAAATTGGTGATTACTTTGTTGAGCATGTAACTCCTAAAATGATTTCATTTACAGGCTCTACAGAAGTTGGACAGCATGTAGGGCAACTGGCCGTTGCGGGTGAGCATTTAAAACGTGTCGCCTTAGAACTCGGTGGCAATGCACCTTTAGTCATTTTGGATGATGCAGATATAGATTTGGCCGTAGAACTAACTGTGATGGGGCGCTTTTTGCATCAAGGTCAAATTTGCATGAGTACCAATCGGGTCATTGTCGATCAGTCTATTTATGCAGCCTATCTTGAAAAATTGTTAGCAAGTGTGTCGCAATTAGTAGTAGGTGATCCGAATAAAAATGACACCTTGATTGGGCCAATTATTAATGCAGAACAGGTGAAAAAGCATCAGCATATTATTCAAAAAGCACAGGCGCAGGGTGCAGAATTGGTTTATGCGGGCGGGGTTACGGGGAACTTAGTTGCACCACATGTTTTTGTGAATGTCGCTGCCGATTCAGAAATTGTACAAAATGAAAGTTTTGGACCTATTTTACCGATTCTCAAAGCAGCAGATACCGCACATGCCTTACAGTTAGCGAACGGTACACGCTATGGTTTATCTGCTGCTGTATGCACTACAAATGTAGAACGCGGTGCAGAATTTGCAGCACAGTTTGATGTTGGAATGACACATATTAATGGTATTACCGTTGCCGATCATGCCAATGCACCGTTTGGTGGTGAGAAAAACTCAGGCTTAGGTCGTTTTAATGGGCGCTGGATATTTGAAGAATTTACCCGCACGCATTGGCTGACATTGCCAGCTTAACGGTAATTATTTGTCCTGCGTTTTGTTTGAGTAAGAAGGAATGCGTGGGTGCGCACTTACTGTTCATGATCAAAACGCATAATATAGTGCGTGTGTCTAATCATCCAATTTGTATATGTGTGCCAATTTTAAACCAATAAGCATAGCGCAATTATCTGCATTAGGTCTGCCTGAAATTCCGTTTGAATATGCTGAAGAAGCGTATCCAAATTCGAGTGTGCCACTATTGTTTAAGTCTGAACAAGGTTTAGAGTGGCGCTCGGTGAATTTTGGCTTGATTCCCAAATGGGCGGAAGACAGAAGTATTGCGCAAAAAACCTATAATTGCCGTAACGAAACTTTATTAGAAAAACCAAGTTTTAGTGAAGCTGCTTATAAGTGTAAATTTGGCGCGATTGTTGTGTCAGAATTTTATGAATCCAAATATATAGACAGTAAACCGCAGCGTTGGGGTGTACGTCGTAAAGATGGACAGGCCTTTTTTATTGCAGCACTGTATGAAATTTGCCGTTTAAAGGATGGGCAAGGCACGGAAGAAATTGTCCGTTCTGCGAGTATGATTACCATGGACGCAATTGATCACGCGATGATGAAGGAATTTCATGAGCCTGGGCCAGTCAAACGTTCTGTTATTGTTATTCCACATGCACGTTTAGATGAATGGCTAAGTTTGAAAACACCGAACATACACAGCTTTGTGCAGGGCTTTCCTGTAGACGAGTTTGAGTGTTCACATGTACCAAAAGCAAAGATCGAAAAAGTAAGCCCCCAGCTCAATTTTTTCGATCTTTAAGTACATCTTGTGCTTATATAGGATAAGAACAGATGTGGAACAATAACGTGATGTTTAGCGTGCTAAATTATTAAAAATATGACGTAAACTTTCCATCATTTTTTCAATTTGTAGTGGAGTTAAACCATCAAATGACTGCTCTAAAACAACGCTAGTCAGATCATTAATTTTGTTGGTCATCTCATTACCTTTTTCAGTAAGCACGACACGAGTGATACGCGCATCATCATCACAAGAATAAGTTTCAACCAAACCTTCATCTTTTAAACGATAAACAATTTTAGTTGTAGTTGACATTTTTGACACCACCATGTCTGACAAATCAGACACACTCGCATGTGCATTTGACCTTAATGCCAATAAAATACGACGGCGAGAATTATCTAAACCATACTTTTTAAGTGCCTGATCGACATTCTGTACATATTGAGCATGTACTTGTGTGACCCAATAATACGGAAATTGTTCAATATCATATTGGTCGGCGGATGGTAGAAATTTTGAATATTTCTTGGACATTGCATATTCCCTGCATTGTTTTAATTGTATTTTTGATATTTCACATTTTATGTGAAAACTCATGTGCTTAGCAAGATGCTTTCAGTGGCTAAAATTTGGTTGAAATCTGACGAAATATGATGAATCTCGATTTAGAAGCTGGCTTTGAAATGGCTATTTTTCCAAGCGCGTAGGCATTTGTTTAAGTTCAATCCATATTCATGTGTCATATCAATTAATCCTATAGAATTGTTTTAGTTTGGATTAGTAGTGAGTTATCTGGTTTTATAAGTTGAATTATCAATTTAACCATCAACTTAGGCTGCATTTTAGTTAAAAAAATACATTTGTACACTTGGCTTTTAGGTAAAAGTGCGGGTTATTGCGTTGAATTTTGCAAAAAAATTATAAGCTTTGGTCTAATCTTTTAACAATAGTTGTTTTTTATCAATATTTTAAGTTTAGATTAAAGTGTGGGTTGGCTTACAGTTGTAATCTATGACTAATGCGTCTAAAAATACATTACAATTCATTTGACATTTTTAATCCATTCTCACGGCTTTTGTTTGGCTGTCATCGCTCTAAAAAAATTAAGAATGTGAAAAATAAAGTAAAAACCATCTTATAGATCGTACTGTTTAGTTTTATTCAAAAAAATTAAAAATTTAATTACAAATGTTCAAGATTGTGCATAATTAAGCTATCTATTGCTAAAAAGGTTACTTTTATGGATCCGTCGCCGTGCGCAGGTCTACTTTATATTTCGATTTCTGCTAACTATCTCGGAGCTATGAACTAATGGAGTTTTTATTAGATCCGGGAATATGGGTTGGTTTAATTACACTTATTATTCTAGAAATCGTATTAGGTATTGATAACCTAGTCTTTATTGCAATTCTTGCAGAAAAATTACCCCCAGAACAGCGTGATAAAGCCCGTGTGATTGGCTTATCTTTAGCGTTGTTTATGCGTTTAGGATTGTTATTTGCAATCTCTTGGTTGGTTACTTTAACCGAACCGTTAATTACCTTATTTGAAAAAACCTTTTCAGGGCGTGACCTCATTCTCTTGGGTGGCGGTTTGTTCCTCGTCTATAAGGCGGTAGGAGAGTTGCATGAGAAGATGGAAGGCAAACCCGAAGTCAAAGTCACGACCAATGTGGTTTATGCAAGTTTTGCCGCAGTTGTAGCACAAATTGTTGTTCTAGATGCAGTTTTCTCTTTAGACTCAGTCATTACCGCAATTGGCATGGTCGACAACATCTATGTGATGATGGTTGCCATGGTGGTTGCAATGTTGGTGATGTTACTTGCATCTAAGCCATTAACTGCTTTTGTGAACCGTCATCCAACAGTGGTGATTTTGTGTTTAAGCTTCTTACTATTAATTGGTATCAGCTTGATTGCAGAAGGTTTTGGCTTCCATATCCCTAAAGGTTATATCTATTCGGGTATTGGTGTTGCGATTGCTATTGAAGCGTTTAACCAATTTGGTCAGCGCAATGTTGCAAAACATGAAGCAAAAATTCCGTTACGTCACCGTACTGCAGATTCAATTTTAAAATTGATGGGGGGGCGAGTTGAAACCAGTAGCCCTGATTTGCATAACGAAGCGCAAGAAGCGTTTGCAGATGAAGAACGCTACATGATTGGTGGTGTCTTGACCTTGGCAGAGCGTTCAGTCGCATCAATTATGACGCCACGTAGCCAAATTTCATGGGTCGATATTGAAGATTCACCTGAACAAATCCGCGAACAGATTCTATCTGTACCACACAGCTTATTCCCAGTGTGTCGTGGTAGTTTAGATAAAGTCATTAGTATTGTACGTGCCAAAGAGTTGTTGGATGTATTGGACGAAGAAGAAGAGCTTAAAGCTTTAATTAAACGTCAGCGTCCAATTTACATTTTTGAAAAAATGAAAGTGATTGATGCGATCAATACGTTACGTACCTCTAAAGGTTCTTTGGTTTTAGTCAGCGATGAGTTTGGTAATGTTCAAGGTTTGATTTCACCGCTTGATGTGTTTGAAGCGATTGCAGGTGAATTCCCTGATGCAGACGAACAGTTAGATTTGGTTAAAACCAATGAAAACGAATGGAAAGCAACAGGTATGCTGGATTTATACCAGCTTGAACTTGAACTGGGTATGATGGATCTGATTGAAGAAGATGCAGGCTACATTAGCGTTGCAGGTTTGATTTTAGATAAAACCCAAGGTGAAGTTCAGGTCGGCACGCAGTTGGATTATCAAGGTGTGCACTTTGAAGTGACAGAACTTGATGGTAACCGTATTAAAACTGTGATGATTCGCTTACGCTAATTACTAAGCTTTGAATTAAATCACTCAAAAAGCTCTACCGAAATGGTGGAGCTTTTTTATGGTGTAATAAAAAGATTGTGATGTTTCATCCTGAAAATGTGTATCAGCGATAAGTCTGGATTTTAAAAGCTGAACATGAAATGTGGCATGGAATAGAAAAAAAGAAACAACCAAACAGGATTACAAATTTGGTTGCTTAAACAGGGAAAAGAAAATGCGAGAAACTAAAACAAATGTTTAATTTGTATGTGACTTCGCCACTAAAAATTAAACTGCCAATTGATTTTCAATCACATTCCATAAATTTCGATGTGACTTTTTAAACATCGCCATATGCCCAATGGCTTTATGCTGATAACGCTTTGGTTTAAGTTCAATCATATTAGTCGATGCATGGGGATAGAGACGGAGTAAATCTTTCACATTGGCTTCGGTGGCAATCTCATCATCCGAACTCCAAATAGCAGTAATCGGGCAACGAATTTCATCGTGATAATGCTGTGAAACTGTTTTGCCTATAGCATTGATGACATAGCCGGGTTTGCTACAAAATTGTGCCCATTGTTGGGCCACATTTTTAGGTAGGTTTTCGCCCATGCCAATTGCATTGGTTGGGCCATAACCATGTGTGATTCTGGCAAGTGGAAAAATAACTTTAAACATCACAGGGGCAAGTAGGCGAGTACGACCTTTTAAACCTTTTGTGTGGCCTGTAGAGCCTGAAACAGCTACGACTTTTGCCACTTTATGATATTCAGGATTAATCCCCAGTAATTGTCCGCCTGCGCTGTGTCCCAATAAAACCACTTGTTCAGCTTGCGTTTTTTGCAGCAAAGTATTTACTGCTGCAGGAATATCTAACTGCCCCCAATCAACAATACTGGCTTCACATTGTTTCAATGGTTCGTGTAACGAATCACCAATACCACGAAAATCAAAACACAGCACAGCATAGCCTTGTTCATTTAGCCATGTGGCAAAAGCGTGATAAAAATTCTTGGTAATGCCTGTCGCGGGACAAATCAAGACGGGTAGACGCTGTGCTTGTGTATATTGATTTGGATAATAACGGGCAGCGAGGGCATAACCATCTGCACATATAATATTTAAGCTTTCAAATGTGCTCATAATGTTTTAAGGATGATGAGAATAAAGTTACTTTACACGAGTTCCAAAAAGAAACTTGTATTTATTCTGACTCTAAAGTCAAGCTTAGTAGTCTGCGAGTGTAGTTAAATAGCCACACGAAAAATAAAAGAGTGTTAAACATGGAAAGTTTATCTTTGGCAGTGCGCCTTGCGATTATTTTCAGTGGAATATTTTTGTGGGTGGGGATGCTTACAGGCGTGTGGAAATATTGGCAAATTCGTGCTTCTGCCCAAGCGCGTGCTCATTATTATGTGGATATCGCACATCGCAGTAGTTTGTTATATGCACCTGCAAGTTTAATTTTAGCGGTCTTGGCTTATTTTTGTATTTGGGATGCCACTGTAATTTTAATTTGTGTGATTCTAAATTTAGTATTTTTTAGCTTTTCTATTCTGAGTTATATCTTGCATGGATTGCTTAAAGATACCACTAATCAATTTAAACAACCGCATCAAATTGCAGCATGGACATTGCCAAGTTGGTGCATGAGTTTGGCGATGCTGTTATTGATTGTGGCTGAATTGGGTGGGACTAGTGTGTTATTGCTTGGCGCAATCTATGGATTGTTGTAATTCTAATTGCTCAGTTTAATTTTTTCTTGGTAGCCCGTAGAAGATTTTGAGATTTTTGCTGTAGATCAGGAATGATGATTAGAATCTACTTTTTGAGTTTGGCGGCAGAGGAGTGATCCATCTGCCGCAAAGTGAAAGCGAAAAAGCTAAAATGAGTGGGTGCTAGGGTAAGATTAATGAACTTCTACGTTTTTATGTTCACGAAACTTTTGGTCAATGGATGTCCAAATCGCAAAGGCTATACATACCAATAAGGCATATAAAAAATAGGTTGGTTTCAAGTTGCCTTGAATTGAGCCTTGGAGCAATAGGGTAAGCATCAGTGCAAAAGTGGTGCTTAAAAAAGTAACTAGATTTTGGTTAGCCTTCAGAGCGTTAATGAAGACTTGCGTATTGAAATGTGAAAACATCTCCATCCCTCCTTGTTATAAATCACTAAAATCAGAGCATTTCAGTCAGATTGGTTTTATTGTTCTACCTTGTTTAGCAAACTATTTCAAGTCCTTATAGTCATATTTTGATAAAAAACATCATTTTCATATGAAATACCACTATTTATTATCATTTATTTACAAAATAATAAAAAGTAGTGTGTTTTTTAAGCCATTTAAATACGATTTCAATCGTACTTGCATATTTTATGCCAGCTAATTTTGAGGGCGACTATACGACTTTAGCGTTAATTTGAGCTCTGCTTAAAATGGGTGAATGATTTATTTTGTTTTAGTTTTTTATTGAAAATATTTTAATTTCATTTGTTTATTTATACCAAATAATTATTTGGGTTGCTATTATCATGACTGATAAATTGCCTTAAAAAGAGGCAGTTTTAGCACAAGAAACAATAAGTGCGGGTTTGGGTAAAACCTGACAATTATTGTCTAACTTAAATTCGTATTTGGATAAAACACGACTTTAATACAATACAGCTCGAAAATAGAGCATGACTTGAAAAAATAGCCGAGCTCGAAGTCCGTACTGGCTATTTTTTCATTCGATCATGAATTGTAGCGAATACAAAAATCAGTAATGCAGGAATCAACCAAGCGAGGTTTTGTTCACTCAGGGGAAAATTGGTCAGTGTGGTTGGCAAGAATCTAGCTAAGTCTGCGGCCTTCATTGCATCAATGATGCCAAAGAGCAATGCAACTACGGCAGTAGGTGCAATCACGCGGGTTGGAATACGGAATAATCCCCAGAAAAAGCTGAGTAGAATGACCACAATTGCAGGTGGATAAATCGCGCTTAAAATAGGCACTGAAACTGCAATGAGTTTGGTGAGTCCAAGATTGGAAATAACAAAGGCAAAGCCCACTAAAATAAATACCCAACGGCGATAATGAATTTTAGTAATTTGCTCAAAATATCCAGCACATGCGCATGTCAGTCCAATTGCCGTAACCATGCAGGCAATAAAAATCATTGCAGCTAAAAATACCGAGCCAAATCCGCCAAAAGCATGTTGCACATAGGCATGTAAAATGACTGCACCATTACTGGCATTGGCGGCAACATCGTGACTGCCCATCCCCAGTTTAAATAGGCTTAGATAAACTAAAGTTAAACCGATCCCTGAAATTAAACTTGCCCATACCGCATAGCGGGTGATGAGTTTTTTATCAGTTACGCCACGTGAACGAATCGCATTAATAATCACAATCCCGAATACCAATGCACCTAAGGTATCCATAGTGAGATAACCGTTAATAAAGCCTTCAGATACAGGACTGTTCACATAATTGTGAATGGCAGGTGAAATTGTACCTGTCGGAATAATAAATGCAGTGATGCCTAAAATTAGTAATGACAGAATTTTAAGCGGGGAAAGTACATAGCCCACTGTATCTAAAATTTTGTGTGGATACAGTGAAACTAACATCACCAAGGCAAAATAGATGGCGCTATAAATGAATAAGGTGCTCGCGGAATCGCCAAAATAGGCAGAGAAACCAATTTCATAAGATACGGTAGCGGTACGTGGTGTGGCGAAAAGCGGGCCAACCGCTAAATAACAGACGACTGTTAAAATTAAGCTCGCGATTTTGCCTAAAGGCGAACTTAAAATTTGTATAGAACCTTCGACACGTGACAACGCCATAATGGTAATCACGGGTAAGCCAACTGCGGTAATGAGAAAACCGAGCGCAGCAAGCCAGACGTGTTCGCCCGCTTGCTGTGCCACGATAGGTGGGAAAATAATATTACCTGCACCAATAAACAGCGCAAAGGTCATAAAACCCAAGGCAATAATATCCCGTGTGCGTAAATTCGTCATGGGAGAGAAATAAGATGTAAACAAAAGAAAGCGATTTTAGTAGATCGAGCTATGATTTTCTAATTTATTTTATAGGTCATATGAATATTTTTTATGATATGTGTTTGTAGGCTATTTTAATCTTCACTATAAAAATTAAATAACTTACTGTTTATCTGATGTATTTTTGAAAAATGCTGATCCCACATAGTATAGATGGCTTATCTAGTATAAGTTTTGGTTGCTATTTTAAATGCGCAGTTCTTAAACAAAACTGTTGGTCGCATGACGATGGATACTTGTTTGGCAGCTTGAGCTGATTTTACAAGCCGAAAGGGTTAATAACTGCTAGTTGAAATCTACCTATTTCTATATTATTATATACAAATGAGTAGATATGTTAGTATTGGCGTTGCAGCTAAAACACTGGGTGTTTCCATCCAAACCCTAAGAAGATGGGATGAGGAAGGCACTTTAGTCGCAGATAGAACCCCAAAAAATCACAGACGTTACGATCTAAGCAAGATCACACCTGAACTTATCCATGATCTATCAATTCAGAACAGCCGAAAAACTATTGCTTATGCAAGAGTATCTAGTCACGATCAAAAGGCTGATCTTGAGCGACAAAAACAAGTTTTGGAAATGTACTGTGCCAAGCAGGGATGGACATTTGAGATTATTAGTGATTTAGGCTCAGGGATGAATTATCACAAAAAAGGGCTTAAGGCTCTTTTGGATGGAATTATTAATAATGAAATTGGTCGATTGGTTTTAACCCACAAAGATCGATTATTACGTTTTGGTGCTGAATTGGTTTTTGCTTTATGTGAAGCTCGGAATGTTGAAATTGTAATTATTAATCAGGGTGAAAATTTGAGTTTTGAGGAGGAACTGTCTCAAGATGTCCTGGAAATTATCACTGTATTTTCAGCACGATTATATGGAAGCCGAAGTAAAAAGAACCAAAAGCTAATACAGGTGGTCAAAGAAGCACTATGAGTCGATTTATACGAGGGCATATCATTGAATTGATGCCCAATAATAAACAAGCAAGCCATTTTGCTCAGGCAAGTGGTGTTGCTCGTTTGTCGTATAATTGGGCTTTAAGAGAGTGGCAGCGACAATACAAGGCTGATAAGGAATATCGAGATCAGTGTGAGTATTATGATGTTGCGGTGAATGAAATGCTTCTTAATAGACCTAAAGAGAGTAAATTAAGAAAGCACCTAAACACTTTTAAATTTGAAAAATATCCTTTCATGAAGAAAGTGACTAAGTGCGCACCACAGTTGGCGATTAAGCAGTTGGGTAGTGCTTTTGATAGATTTTTTAACGGCAAATCAGGATACCCCAAGCCAAGAAAAAAAGGCAAGGATGACCGTTTTTCATTATCAAATGATCAATTTAGCGTAAAGGGTCGGTCTATTAAAATCCCTAATTTGGGTTGGGTGAAAATGACTGAGAATCTGCGCTATAAGGGTAAAATTCTCTCGGCCAAAATATTTAAACAAGGTGGTAAGTGGTTTGTATCAATCGCTGTCGAACTCACCCAGATCGAAAAGCTTAAACCGAAAACAGGTTTAAGTATCGGTGTTGATTTGGGTGTCTCTAATCTTGCCACCCTTTCAAATGGTGAGGTTATTCCTTCTAACGCACCACTTAAAAGACAGCTTGCAAAACTAAGGCGACTCAACAAGTCTTTTAGTCGTAAGAAAAAAGGTAGTCAGAATCGAGAAAAAGCAAAAGCCAAGCTATCTCGCCTGCACTATAAAATTGCCTGTCTACGCAAGAATAATCTTCATCAAGTCACAACGGATTTGGTAACACGTTTTGATGTGATTGCGATTGAAGATTTGAATGTTAAAGGCATGTTGAGGAATCGTAAACTCGCAAGAGCTATATCCGATATGGGTTTTTATGAGTTTAAAAGGCAGTTGATTTATAAAGCCAAACAGCATGGAAAATCGGTACTTTCGGTTGGTCGATTCTTCCCAAGTAGTAAAATGTGTTCGTGCTGTGGTGAATTAAATCAATCTCTCACACTTTCTGCGCGAGAGTGGAAGTGCTTAGTTTGCCAAACCATCCAAAATCGTGATGTTAATGCATCAATTAATATCCTGCGATATGCGGATAAAGATTTAATCACTGCATAAGTGGTGATTAAGGCGGTGAGTTACACCGTGACAGCCTATGGAATTGAGGTAATCCCTAAAGCAAATGTTTTAGGTTCTTGATGGTGAAGTAGGAATTAAACATCAAACCCACATTGAGTAGGTTTGAGTAGGTTTTAAATAACGGCTATAATCTCAGGCTTCAGGTCAGGAGTTCATCATGCGCGCCCTTAAAGTCAGCATTAAATCAGAGCAAGATATTGAGAAATTACGCATTTCGGGGCGTTTGGCTGCTCAGGTGTTGCAGATGATTGGTGAGCATGTCAAACCCGGAGTCACGACAGAATACTTAGATGATTTGTGTCACGATTATATTGTAAATATCTTAAAAGTCATTCCTGCCAATGTGGGCTATCACGGTTATACCAAAACCACCTGTATTTCACCCAATGAAGTGGTCTGTCATGGTATTCCATCATCCAAAACCATTTTAAAAGATGGCGACATTATTAATATTGATGTGGCAGTGATTAAAGATGGTTTTTATGGTGATACCAGTCGTATGTACTATGTGGGTCAGGTGAAACCAGAAGCGAAAAAACTGGTCGATACCACTTATGAGGCGATGCGCGCAGGGATTCATGCGGTGAAACCGGGCGCGACTTTGGGCGATATTGGCTATGCCATTCAAAGTGTGGCGCATCGTGAAGGGTTTAGCATTGTGCGTGAATATTGCGGACATGGTATTGGGCAGGTGTATCACGAACAACCAAGTGTGCTGCATTATGGTCAGCCTGGACAAGGCTTGGTGCTTAAAAAAGGCATGGTATTTACCATTGAGCCAATGGTGAATGCGGGCAAAGCGCGGGTGAAAGAACTGAAAGATGGCTGGACGGTGGTGACGACAGATAAATCACTTTCTGCACAATGGGAACACATGGTTGCTGTGACTGATACAGGCTTTGAAGTGTTATCGCCGTGGCCAGAAGGTACGGGGAGTTATCCTGAAATTTAATGCACGAATGCTTTCAGGTTAAGACTGATAGATAAAACATCTTAGACTTTAGTTTTAAACTATTTGTTAAAAAATGAACAATCGCTATAATTGAAGTCAAAGATACTTGCTGTAGTTTCTTTGTTTTAGCTTTCTTATTTTAGATTGTAGTTTTCAAAGCTTATCTGTCTTAGATAAGCTTTTTTTTTTGCTGTTTCGTATCTGAAATCAAAAGATCCTATGTGCTAACGAATGGTTAGCTTTTCGACCAAATAGTCGATAAATACACGTACAGCAGGTAATAAACCACGGCGTGATGGATAGACGGCATGGAAAATACCATGCGGTGCGTGCCAGTCGGGTAAAACACGAACCAATTCACCCGATGCAACATAATCTTCAACAATCGTGTCAGGCAACAACACAATGCCACAATTTTGTCGTGCCAATTGCGCTAGCATCATTAAATCTGAACCCATGACTGTAGGGTTGACCTTAATTTTTTTCGGTTGCTGTTGTTGATCATGCACAACCATGTATTGATCTAAATGCTCATCCGACATGCTTAAAATTTTATGATGACTTAAATCTTCAGGTTTTTTCAAATCGCCAAATTCATTCAAATAAGCCTGACTGGCAAATAGATGTTGTTCGATGTTGCTGAATTTGCGAATCACCAAACTTGGATCATCATCTAAATTTGAGCGGACACGCAGGGCAATGTCGATCCCTTCGTTGACGATATCGACACGACGGTTGCTGACAATTAGCTGTACTTTAATTTCAGGGTAGGCTTTCAAAAACTCAGGCAAGATTTTGGCAATTTCATTTTGTGCAATTGAAACAGGTAAGCTGACTTTAATTACACCACGCGGTTGAATACTTAGGTGATCGACCAAGTCGTGCGCGGCTTGGGCAGCATTCATCATTACTTGCGCATGCCGATACACATTCATACCAATTTCTGTGACCGCAAAATGACGTGAGCTGCGCTGAATTAAACGCACACCTAAGCGTTCTTCTAGGTTGTGTACGCGTCGGCTAAGTTTGGATTTTGGAATATCGGTGGCGCGTTCTGCTGCACTAAATCCACCATGTTCGACCACTTGGGCAAAACAATAAAAATCATCCAAATCTGTAAGCATGACTAAATTCCATTTATGCAACAATACTTAAATTAAAGTGGCATCGTTGCATGTTGTCAATCTTTAATTGTGCTTTATTGCTGTGCTTTTTTGCAGAATCTCTAAAACTTGTCGGTATTCTTCTAAACGGGCTAAATCACGTGCTGTAGGATTGGGAATCCGCGTTAAATTCATGTTGTCTTGCACATCTGCAATTTTTACAGCACAGGCAAGCGGGTTTTGTGCAGTACGCATAGCCGCTTGAACACGAGTTTCATGCGGCAGTTTGGTGAGAGCCTGAATTGCTTGAATAATATGCGTTTGAAATCCTAAATTTTGCAGGTCTTGTGCTGTGGTGTGGGTATCTTCAAGAATGTCGTGCAGTACAGCGACAATTTGCTGATCGGGCTGTTGTAATTGCAACATTACACGTAAGGGATGCAAAATATAAGGCTGACCGCCTTTATCTAGCTGCCCTGTATGTTGTTGTACTGCAAGTGTAATTGCATTTTCTAGAGTTGCCATAAGTATAATTAAAAAAATTTCTATAATTATAAGCCGTGCTTAGCGCAAAATATAGAAATTGCTTGTTATGATGCAAACAGATTTTATGTTTATCTATTTTACTATTGGTGATGCTGCTCTATGCCATATCAACTCATTGAACTGAATACGCCTGCGACTGAAAATTTGCTTTGCCCACATTGCCAACATGCTGTTATTGATTGGGCAGAAGAACAATATATTCAGCCTTGCGAGCATACTTTGTTTGTCGCAATGGATTTGGGTTTTGAATATGCCTCAGATGTATTTGAACAAAGCATGCCACGCAGTGTCGATGAAATTCATGCACATGATGATCAGTTGGATATGTGGCAAGAACTGACTTCAAGTCGTTATCCGCAATATTTGATTTATAAAACGGATTTAGGCGTGCAAGGTTTATCTCGCTATGTTGGATTTACCGCGGCTTAATTGCACTTAACTTAGAGAGTCTAAGATATAAAAATAGGGAAATTCAAAAGCTGAATTTCCCTATATTTTGATGGATTAGATATTTTTTCTGCGTTTAGCTCTCCATATCTTCTTCTATTTCATCATCGGCACTGTCCATTCCTAATTCTTTGAGTTTTCGCGTCAAAGTATTACGTCCCCAACCCAATAATTCAGCGGCATGACGTTTACGTCCACGGGTTTGTTGCAGTGCAGCATTAATTAAGGTGCGTTCAAACATTGGAATGGCGATATCCAGAAGTTTCATCTCGCCATTTTTTAACTTTTGTACTGCCCATTGCCCAAGTAATTCATCCCAATGCTGCATAGATACCCGATCTGCCACATGAAGCGCAGAATGTTCGGCTAATTTTTCAATTGGAATTTGCTTGAGTTCGGTTGGTAAATCTTCAGGATAGACCTCACGTCCTGTAATCATCACGGTAAGCCAGCGACAAGTGTTTTCCAATTGGCGCACGTTACCTTGCCACGGCAATTGCTGCATATATTCGACTGTTTCAGGACGCAATATTTTTGGACTCACGCCTAATTCTTTGCCTGCACGTGCCAAAAAGTGCTGTGCCAACATTGGAATATCTTCACTGCGATGCGCCAGTTTAGGAATATGAATCCGAATGACGTTCAGGCGATGATATAAGTCTTCACGGAAGCGTCCATCTTGTACCAGTTTTTCCAAATCCTGATGTGTTGCTGCGACAATCCGTACATCCACTTTGACAGCAATATGTCCACCAACCCGATAAAATTCACCATCTGCCAAGACGCGCAATAAGCGGGTTTGGGTTTCAAAAGGCATATCACCAATTTCATCTAAAAACAAGGTGCCGCCGTTGGCTTGTTCAAAGCGTCCCTGACGTTGTGTATTGGCACCTGTAAATGCACCTTTTTCATGTCCAAAAAGTTCGGTTTCAATCAAATCTTTCGGAATGGCTGCCATATTCAGCGCAATAAATAGTTTGCTGCTACGCGGTGAGTGGCGATGCAGTGCATGCGCCACCAACTCTTTGCCTGTACCTGATTCACCATTAATGAGCACAGTAATGTGTGATTGCGATAAACGACCAATCGCACGAAACACTTCCTGCATGGCAGGCGATTCACCAATAATTTCTGTCGATTGAATTGGCTGCACTGTCGATTTTGCAGATTCTTGCTGTTGTAGTTTGGTGATATGCAAAATTGCACGATTGACTAAAGCAAGTGCTTCATCAATATCAAAAGGCTTGGGTAGGTATTCAAATGCACCTGTTTGATAGCTAGATACTGCCGATTCTAAATCGGAGTGCGCAGTCATAATAATCACAGGCAAGTCGGGATAACTGACTTTGACTTTGCCAAGAAAAGTTAAACCATCAATTCCAGGCATGCGAATGTCGGTCAAAATTACATCGGGTGCATCTTGGTTTAACTCATCTAGTGCAGACTGTGCTTCTTCAAAACTGGTGACTTCAAAACCTTCTTCTCTAAAAGTTTTTTCCAGTACCCAGCGCATTGCACGGTCATCATCAATCACCCAAATTTTATTTCGCGACATGACTCGCCTCCCAAGGTAAATATAAGCTAAATATTGTTTTTCCTGGAATGGATTGGCATTCAATCATTCCGTTATGTTGATGCATAATATTTTGTGCGATGCTCAAACCAAGTCCTGTACCGTTTGCGCGTCCAGTCACCAATGGATAAAACACGGATTCTAAAATGTCTTCAGGTACGCCTGGGCCGTTATCTTCAATATCAACACGTACGGTAGAACGATTCAGCACACCATTAATGGTAACCAAGCGTTGAATACGAGTTCTTAAAATCAATTCAGGTCGATGCTCGGTAAAGAAATCGGGATGTTCGGTCATGGCTTGTACTGCATTGGCGCAAATATTCAGCATGACTTGAATCAATTGATCGCGGTCTGCCATGACTTCAGGTAAAGAAAGGTCATAATCACGGATAATATTTATTTTGTTTTTAGTTTGATTGACGATCAGGCTGCGCACCCGTTCTAAAGGTTCGTGAATATTGACCAGTTCATAGCTTGGTAGTTGGCGTGAGCCGAGCATGGTATCGGCCAAGTTTCTTAAACGATCTACCTCGCTAATAATAATGTCGGTAAATTCATCATATTTCGGGTCATTTAAACTTCGTGCTAACAGTTGTGTCGCACCACGAATTCCTGCAAGCGGGTTTTTAATTTCATGTGCCACACCACGAATCAGCTGACGTGCGACTTGATGCTGTTGAATAAAGTTTTCTTCTTTGGAAATTTTGAGCATCCGATCAATCGGATTCAATTCAATCAGCAAAAGAGGATGATAAGGCTTGCCTGCATTTAACTGTGATGCAGTGTAATCGACATGAATATCTTTAAAATTGACATTAATGGTCGCTTCACGGCGGGTGTAGGGTTGACCAGTTTTGATGGTATTCAGGAAAGCCTCTTGCGTATTGAACTCATCATCAGGCATGTGCAGCAAATTTAAAACGGGTTGCCCCGAAGCGCGAATTAAACTGATATCAAACAATGCTTCACAAGACGAGTTTAAATAAAAAATATTCAGGTCACGATCAACCAGTAAAATTGCGGTGCTGAGGTTATCCACCAAAAGACGATAGTCAATGCTCTGGGTCTGATCCATTCGTGAATGCTTCCTGTATGAAATATTGTGCAAGGGCATTGTCATCTGTCAGCCATGTTCCAAATTTGGATCGAATTGAGGCGAATTAAGCAAAATGCACGCCAACTTTTCGTTTTTAGTGCATTTATCACTGAAGAATCGGAAAAATGCGCAGGAACTGGACTGAATTTTCAAGATATAACGGATAACAGAAACACTGTAAATAAAAAATGCATTAAAATGGTGCAATATTTAAATCATTCAGCCTGAATGGTTGTATTTTGGTGCATTATGCAAAGAGTCGGCTATTTCTCTATTTTTATGCAAAGAAAAGTCATACAATACGCGCATTCTAGTGGAGTGCAGATTCTATGAAATCCCCCAAAGTCGGTTTTGTTTCTTTAGGTTGTCCTAAGGCATTGGTAGATTCCGAACGAATTTTAACTCAGTTAAAAACTGAAGGTTATGATGTCGCATCTGATTATGAAGGTGCTGACTTAGTTGTTGTCAATACATGTGGTTTTATTGAATCTGCAGTACAAGAGTCCTTAGACGCGATTGGCGAAGCCATGAATGCCAATGGTCGTGTCATTGTGACAGGTTGCTTGGGTAAAGATGAAGATAAAATTCGTCAAATGCATCCCAACGTATTAAAAGTGACTGGCGCGGCTGCTTATCAGGACGTGATGGAAGCGGTGCATCAATATGTTCCTGAGCCACCAAAACATAATCCATTTATTGATTTGGTACCTGAACAAGGCATTCGTTTGACGCCTAAACATTATGCCTATCTTAAAATTTCAGAAGGCTGTAACCATCGCTGTACTTTCTGCATCATTCCAAGCATGCGTGGCGATTTAGTTTCGCGTCCTGTGGGTTCGGTATTAGAAGAAGCTGCAGCACTGAAACGTGCAGGCGTAAAAGAAGTATTGGTAATTTCTCAAGATACTTCTGCCTACGGCGTAGATACCAAATACAAATTGGACTTTTGGAACGGTCAGCCTGTTAAAACCAAATTCTATGATATGTGTGAAGCCTTAGGGCAATTGGGTATTTGGGTGCGTTTGCACTATGTCTATCCATATCCGCATGTGGATGCTGTAATTGATTTAATGGCACAAGGCAAAATTTTACCTTATTTGGATATTCCATTCCAACATGCCAGCCCGAAAGTATTAAAGTTGATGAAGCGACCTGCGCACAGCGAAAACACGTTGGAGCGTTTAAAACTTTGGCGTGAAAAATGCCCTGAGTTGGTGATTCGTTCAACCTTTGTGGTGGGTTTTCCAGGCGAAACAGAAGAAGATTTCCAAATTTTGCTCGACTGGCTAAAAGAAGCGCAATTAGACCGTGTTGGTTGCTTTACTTATTCACCTGTTGAAGGTGCGGCAGCAAACGACTTGCCAGATCATGTGCCAGAAGAAATCAAGCAAGAACGCTATGAGCGTTTTATGCAGGTTCAGCAAGAAATTTCAGCAGCTAAACTGCAAAAACGTATTGGTCAAACCATGACCGTGTTGGTAGATGATTTGGAAGAAGAATTTCCAGTCGCAGTGGCACGTTCTTATGCAGATGCGCCAGAAATTGATGGCAACGTCTTTGTAGAAGATATTGACAAGAGCGTGATTAAAGCAGGTGATTTACTTGAAGTTGAAATTACCGATGCCGATGAATACGACTTATTTGCCAAGCTGATTCAGGTCAAATCTGCATAATGCTTTGCAGATTTGGATTGCTAGCTGTAAGCCATACAAATTGTAAAAAATTAAAGTTTAGAATTTAGAATTGGAGTAATGACAATGTTAGATTCAAAAAAGCCACGTTATGCACGTATCTTGTTGAAACTATCGGGTGAGGCACTTGCGGGTAATAAAGACATGGGGATTGATGCGCAAGTGCTCGATCAAATGTCTTTGGCAATTGCACACTTGGTCGGTTTAGGTGTGCAAGTGGGTATTGTTGTCGGTGGTGGTAACTTATACCGTGGCAGCCAATTACAAAAAGATGGTTTAGTCGGCCGTGTAACAGGCGACCAAATGGGTATGTTGGCAACGGTGATGAACGGTTTAGCCATGCGTGATGCCTTGGTGCGCCGTAACATCAAAACCCGTTTAATGTCTGCATTGCCTATTGGTACAGTGGTTGAGTCTTACTCAAGCCGTGATGCGATTCGTCACCTGACTCAAGGTGAAGTGTGTGTGTTCGTTGCGGGTACAGGCAATCCATTCTTTACCACAGATACAGCAGCATGTTTACGTGGTATCGAAATCGAAGCTAACTTGATCTTAAAAGCGACCAAAGTAGATGGCGTATATAACAAAGATCCAAGCAAATACGAAGATGCGGTGAAATATGACACACTTACATTTGACCAGGTGTTGGATGAAAAATTAGGTGTTATGGATTTAACTGCAATCTGCTTATGCCGCGATCACAATGTGCCGTTGCAAGTTTTTGATATGAATAAAGCAGGTGCATTGCTTTCTGTAGTGATGGGCGAAAAAGAAGGAACTCACGTTACGAACTAATGTACGTGAGCCACAAAGCTCTTTATACTACGGTTTAATTTAACCCTATATTTTGACTCAAATTTTAGAATACAGTAAGGAAGATCTTATGATTAACGATCTTAAAAAAGACAGCGAAGAACGTATGAGCAAGACTTTAGAGTCTTTAGAACATGGTTTTGCCAAAGTACGTACAGGTCGTGCACATCCATCAATTTTAAATGGTGTGATGGTTTCTTACTACGGTTCCGATGTGCCACTTAACCAAGTAGCCAACATTGGTGTAGAAGATTCACGTACCTTATTGGTTCAGCCATTTGAGCGTTCAATGGTGTCTGCAATTGATAAAGCAATTCGTGAGTCAGATTTGGGTCTAAACCCAATCACAGCCGATGCAATTCGTGTACCGCTTGCAGCATTGACTGAAGAAACTCGTCGTGACATGCAAAAAGTTGCGCGTTCTGAAGCAGAAAATGCCAAAGTTGCTATTCGTAACATCCGCCGTGATGTATTGGGCGACATCAAAGCATTATTGAAAGAAAAAGAAATTTCTGAAGATGATGAGCGCCGTGCAGCAGATGACATCCAAAAAATCACAGACAAATACGTTGCAGAAGTAGACAAGCGTCTTGCTGCAAAAGAAGCTGAGTTGATGAAGGTCTAATCAATGACCACATCGGAAGACAGCGCGTCTTTGCCAAAACATGTTGCCATCATTATGGATGGCAACAATCGTTTTGCAAAAAAAAATCAAATGCAAAAAGGGGAAGGACATCGCTCTGGTAAAGATGTACTTGACCCGATTGTTGAACATTGTAGAAAAAAACACATTCAAGCTTTAACCGTTTTTGCTTTTTCGAGTGAAAACTGGAATCGTCCGCAGTTTGAAGTGGATTTACTCATGCAATTGCTGGAAACCACAATTCATGAGCAATTACCACGCATGGAAAAATTCAATATTGCCTTACGTTTTATTGGTGACCGTTCACGTTTGTCGCCGCATTTGCGTGAGTTAATGTTGCATGCCGAACAAAGGACTGCTAATTTCAACAGCATGACACTCACAATTGCCATTAGTTATGGTGGTATGTGGGATATGGCACAAGCTGCAAAACAAATTGCTGCAGATGTTGTGGCGCATAAAATTGATATTGAACAAATAGATACACAACTTTTTGGTCAATATGTCAGTCTGGCAGACCTACCACCTGTCGATCTGTTGATTCGTACAGGTGGCGATTTTAGATTGTCCAACTTTTTACTTTGGCAAGCTGCGTATGCTGAATTGTATTTTACCCAAACCTTGTGGCCTGAATTTAGCATAGAAGAATTTGACGATGCACTGGCAGTATTTGGTGGTCGCGAACGTCGTTTTGGTAAAACTTCTGAGCAAATTCAACAAGAGAAAATTGAGAATTAATACATGTTAGAGCGGATTATTACCGCATTGGTATTGGTTGCTGTGGTGTTGAGTTGTATGTTTGCAACTCAGTCGCACTATCCAATGTTTATGCTGATGATTGTTGCAGCAGGGGTTGCGGGCTATGAGTGGTTCAAACTCATGCCAAGAAAAACTAAATATGTCCTCAAACCTGTGGCTTGGGGCTTTGGTGTATTGACTGCCGCTTTGGCAGCAATGGCACTTTATTTTAGTGATATTGCCTTGTTACTTTGGGCAGCTTCTATTTTGACATGGTTACTCAGTATTTATTGGGTCAAGTCTTATCCAGAATACGATGCATGGTATAACCCAAGCTTAAGTTTTATTGGTTTTATTCTAATTTCTGCTGCGGTCACTGCAATTTTTTCCGTATGGAATAGTTCGCCGTGGTGGTTAATGTACTTGTTCTTGTTGGTTTGGGGTGCAGACTCAGGTGCTTATTTTGTTGGACGCAAACTAGGCAAGAAAAAACTTGCACCAAATGTCAGTCCAAACAAGTCAGTAGAAGGCTTATATGGCGGTGTGTTTACAGCCATGCTAATTGTGATTGTTGTCGAAGTGGTGTATTTGGACCTAACTTTGGCACAACATATTTTATTTTTGATTCTTTCGGTATTTACGGTATTTAGCTCAGTATTGGGCGATCTGTTTGAATCCATGATCAAGCGCCGTGCAGGTATTAAAGACTCTGGGCGAGTTTTGCCAGGTCATGGTGGTGTGCTAGATCGGATTGATTCTTTACTTGCAGCAGCTCCAATTTTTGCTGCAGGTATGTATGTTTTAAAACTTATTGGCGTAGATTTATAAATGTCACAAGCTGTTTGTATCTTGGGTGTGACAGGTTCAATTGGACAAAGCACCCTAAAAGTACTGCAACAACATCCTGAGCAGTATTCAGTTTTTGCCGTGACGGCACATAGCCGAATTCAAGAACTGGTTCAAATATGCAAACAGTACCATCCTAAAATTGTGGTTGTACCTGCGGCAAAAGTTGATGAATTGCAGCAGTTACTTGCACAGCAACACATTTCAGGGATTGAAATTTTAAGCGATGAGGCGGGTTTAATCGCAGTTGCCGAACATCCTGAAGTGGATGTGGTGATGGCAGCCATTGTCGGTGCGGCAGGTTTATTGCCTACACTGGCTGCGGTTAAAGCGGGTAAGCGCGTGTTATTGGCCAATAAAGAAGCCTTGGTGATGTCGGGTGACATCATGATGCAGGCGGCACGTGAACATGGAGCTTTGTTATTGCCTGTAGATTCTGAACATAACGCGATTTTCCAATGTTTGCCTGAACATTATTTACAGGCTGAGCGGAATGGACAACCTAAGTTAGGTGTATCACAAATTTTACTGACTGCTTCGGGCGGCCCATTTTTAAACCACAGCCTAGAAGAACTGCAACACGTTACTCCTGCACAAGCTTGCAAACATCCAAATTGGTCTATGGGACAAAAAATTTCGGTAGATTCTGCAACCTTAATGAACAAAGGTTTGGAATTAATCGAAGCGTGTCATCTTTTTGCAATTTCAGAACACTTTGTTACAGTGGTGGTGCATCCACAGAGTATTATTCATTCCATGGTTCAATATGTGGATGGTTCAACTTTGGCGCAAATGGGTAATCCTGATATGTGTACGCCAATTGCGCATGCTTTGGCGTGGCCGCAGCGTATCCAAACGCATGTTCCGCCTTTAGATTTGTTTGTCAATCATCAGCTTGATTTTCAAGCACCCGATACCACCCGTTTTCCTGCTTTAAGTCTGGCACGTCAAGCCATGCAAGAAGGTGGTTTAGCACCTGCTATTTTAAACGCAGCAAACGAAATTGCAGTTGCAGCATTCTTGCAGCAAAAAATTCGTTTTACCGAAATCGCGACAGTGGTTGAGCATACCCTGAACCAAATACAAAATTCAGCCGCAGAAAGCATTGAACTGATTTTGCAGGCAGACCAAAATGCCCGTGCTGTTGCACAGCATTTTGTGTTGAATAAAGGAAGCTAAAGCATGAGTGCCTTATTTATTGTGGTTGCAGCGATTCTTTTGCTAGGACCTTTAATTGCAATTCATGAGTTTGGGCACTACTTTGTTGCACGTAAATTAGGTGTCAAAGTTTTGGTGTATTCCATCGGCTTTGGACCGACCATTTTAAAATGGACTTCTAAAAAATCGGGGATTCAATATCAGCTTTCGGCATTGCCTTTGGGTGGCTATGTCAAAATGCTAGATGAACGCGAAGAAAGCGTTGCAGAAGAAGACCTACCTTATGCCTTTAACCGTCAGCATCCGTGGAAACGTATTGCGATTGTGGCAGCAGGTCCGTTAATCAACCTGATTTTTGCCATATTATTGTTCTGGCTATTATTTTTACCCTCTCAAGAACAGTTGAATACCCGTGTGGGTAAGGTACTGGCAGATACACCTGCGGCGGCAGCGCAAATGCAAGTAGGTGATAAGATTACCGTCATTGATGGTACGCCTGTGACGACATGGGAAAAGCTGAACTTTGCCTTGGTAGATCGTGTAGGTGAAACAGGCAAGATTCAGGTACAGGCCGAACGTGCAGGTGAAATCAAAACATTTAGCTTACCCATTCAAAATTTCTTAAATGATCAATCCCAATCACCTTTAGATATCTTGGGTTTTACACCGTATCGCCCACAAATTCCTGCAATTGTCAGTAAGTTAAGTGAAGATGGTGCGGCCATTCGTCAAGGTATGCAAGTCGGCGATCAAATTATTGCGATTGATGGCGTCAAAATGAATGACTGGTACGATGTGGTACAAGTTGTTCAAGCATCGCCAGAAAAATTACTGAAAGTAGATGTGCTGCGTAACAATCAAGTACAGCAACTGGAAGTGATGCCGCAAGGCAAACGTGACAATATGGGCAATGTTTCGGGTGTATTGGGTGTGCAAAGTGATCCTGGAAAAATTGTCATTCCAGAAGATTTTAAGCAAACCATTCAATACAGCCCGAGTGAAGCTTTATTTATGGCGGTAGATAAAACAGGTCAGCTGTCTAGCATGATTCTGAATTCTATTGTCAAAATGGTACGTGGTTTAATTGGTTTAGATAACTTATCAGGCCCAATTACTATTGCCAAAGTCGCAGGGCAAAGTGCGGAAATGGGGTGGCAAACTTTTATTTCCTTTATGGCACTTATGAGCGTAAGCTTAGGAATTCTAAATTTATTGCCAATTCCAATGTTGGATGGCGGGCATTTAGTTTATTATTTTATCGAGCTGATTCGTGGAAAACCTGTTTCTGAACAAATACAATTAGTTGGTTTAAAAATTGGTATGGTACTGCTTGGAAGTATGATGCTCCTTGCATTATTTAATGACATTATGCGTTTATAACAACGTAGATACGAAATAAATTTAACACTGGAAAAGACTGGCATGCAGCACACACATTTATTTATGCCCTTGGCACTGGTTAGTGCAATGGCGGCAACACAACAAGTATATGCAGCAGATGAATTTATTGCGCGAGATATAAAAATAGATGGTCTTGTTCGTTTAACGCCAGCCAATGTCTATGGAATGATTCCAGTGAATAGTGGTGATCGTGTCAATGAAGCAGTGTTGGCCAATGCGATTCGTTCACTCTATGCCACAGGTTTGTTTGATGACATTCAGGCCAGTCGTGAAGCCGACACTTTAGTGTTTAAAGTGGTTGAGCGCCCAATCATTTCTAAGGTTGAATTTAAAGGCAATAAACTGATTCCAAAAGAAGCGTTGGAAGATGGTTTAAAGAAAATGGGTGTGGCTGAAGGTGAAGTACTGAAAAAGTCAGCACTACAAACTTTAGAATCTGAACTTGAACAGCAGTATATGCAGCAAGGTCGTTATGATGCGGATGTACGTGTCATTACCACAGCACGTCCAAATAACCGTGTAGATTTAACTGTAGAGTTTGTTGAAGGCAAAGCTGCCAAAGTGGTAGATATCAACATCATTGGTAATACGGTATTTAAAGAAAGCGACATTAAGCAGGCGTTTGCAGTTAAAGAAAGTAGCTGGAGTTCGATTGTTACCCGTAATGACCGCTATGCACGCGAAAAAATGGCAGCAAGCTTGGAAGCATTACGTGCGTTATATCTTAATAAAGGTTATATCAACTTCAATATCACTAACTCTAGCTTGAATTTGAGCGAAGACAAAAAGCATATTTTTGTTGAAGTTTCGGTGGATGAAGGCGAGCAATTCAAGTTTGGCGAAAGCAAGTTCTTGGGCGATGCTTTATACAAACCAGAAGAACTTACGGCACTGAAAATTTATAAAGATGGTGAAACCTATTCACAAGAAAAAGTGAATGCGGTGAAACAATTGTTGCTGCGTAAATATGGTAATGCAGGCTATTACTATGCCGAAGTGAATATTGTTCCGCAAATTGACAAAGAAACTAAACTGGTCGATTTAAACTACTACATTAATCCAGGTCAGCAAGTTACAGTGCGTCGTATTAACTTCGCAGGTAACAGTAAAACTGCCGATGAAGTGCTACGTCGTGAAATGCGTCAAATGGAAGGCGCATTGGCAAGCAATGAAAAAATTGACTTGTCTAAAGTTCGTTTAGAACGTACAGGTTTCTTTAAAACCGTCGATGTTAAGCCAGTACGTATTCCTAATGTGCCAGACCAAATTGACTTAAATGTTAATGTAGAAGAACAGCACTCAGGTACCAGTACTTTAGCGGTAGGTTTCTCGCAAAGCGGTGGTGTGACGTTCCAAGCTGGTTTAAGCCAAACTAACTTCTTAGGTACGGGTAATTCGGTTTCGATTGATTTATCACGTTCTGAAACACAAGATTACTATAACCTGAGTGTGACTGATCCATACTTCACGATTGATGGTGTGCGTCGTGGTTACAACATGTACTACCGTAAAACCAAGTTAGATGATAACTATAACGTTAACAACTATGTGACTGACAGTTTAGGTGGTGGAATTAACTTCGGTTACCCAATTGATGAAAACCAAAGCATTAGTGCAGGTTTAAACATTGATCAGACCGAAGTAACCACAGGTCCTTATGTTTCAACTTATGTCGCAGACTATTTAGAGCGCCATGGGGGTAAAGAAACCAAAAGTGACGAATATTGTCCAGATGATTTAGTCCCTATTAAAGATGCAAATGGTGATGTAGTAGGGTATGAGCCTTGTGCAAATCCAATTCCTTACGGCAAAGAATTTAAAGGTGATTTCCTTACGTATAACCTAAATTTAGGTTGGTCATACAACACTTTAAATCGTCCGATTTTCCCAACCAATGGTATGTCGCATCGTGTTAATGCTGAAATTGCTTTACCCGGTAGTGATGTGGAATTCCAAAAAGTGACCTATGATGCACAGGCTTATATGCCATTAGGTCATGATTTTGTCTTACGTGGCTACGGTAAGTTAGGTTTTGGTAATGACTTACCGTTCTATAAGAACTTCTATGCAGGTGGTTATGGTTCAGTACGTGGTTATGACAACAGCACCTTAGGCCCGAAATATCCAGGTGTTTATTTCTCTGATACAAGTCAAACGGATCGCTCACCTGAAGAAGTTGGTGGTAATGCTCTAGTACAGTTCGGTACAGAATTGGCTCTACCAGTGCCATTTAAAGGAGATTGGACGCGTCAAGTCCGTCCAGTAATTTTTGCAGAAGGCGCACAAGTTTTTGATACTCAGTGTAATGTTTCTGATTCAAATATTTTTGTGAATGGTGCTTCTGTGAATGCCAAGCAATATTGTAAAGACAATTATGGCTTCGACTTCGGTGAAATGCGTTATAGCGTGGGTGTAGGCTTTACTTGGATTACCATGATTGGCCCATTATCACTCAGCTATGCGTATCCGTTGAATGATAAACAAGGCGATGACACTAAAAATATCCAATTCGAAATTGGTCGTACTTTCTAAGTACGACCCATGTTGGATTGTTTAAACACAGGATGTAGCACATGAAAAAAACAATATTGAGTTTGGCATTGTTGGGTTTATCTACAATGGCTGCAGTAGCACATGCTGCAGGCTATGGTGTGGTAAGTTTAGAGCGTGTTGTAGAAAATAGCAGTTATCTCAAACAGCAAAATCTCGCTTTGCAACAGTCTGTCAAACCACAAACCACTAAGCTTGAGCAACTGACAAAAGAGTTAGAAACCATGCAGCAACGCGCGCAACAGACTACGAATTTATCAGACGCTGAAAAGCAAAAAATGAATACACAGTTTCAAGCCAAATTGAAAGAATTTAATAGTTTGCAACAAGCGGTACAAACTAGTGTCCAGTCAGAATTGCACAAAATTAACGATGGTTTTGAAACTCGTTTAAAGCAAGTTGCTGAACAATTGCGTAAAGAAAATGGTTTAGATGTGGTTTTGAATAAAAACTCAGCACTTGCCTATGACCCGAAGTATGATTTAACTGATAAAATGATCCAAAAGGTCAACGCACTTAAATAATCAATGAGTTCCCAATATTATCGCTTAGAAGAAATTGCTGGTTTAGTTCAAGGTCAATGCATTGGACAAGCCGATTTACGTTTGCAAGGTTTGGCAAGCCTTGAGTCTGCTCAGGCGCATCAACTTGCATTCGTGAATGGCGATAAATATTTAGCGCAAGCACGTAGCTCTCAGGCGGGGGCTTTAATTGTGACCGCTTCACTACAAGCCGAGTTAGACAATCATCACAACTTTATTGTGGTCGATAATCCGTATTTAGCTTTTGCAATTTTAACCCATGTATTTGAGCGTAAGCATACGCAACGTGGTATAGAAAGCACAGCCCAAATCCATCCATCAGCCATCATCGCCGATAGTGCTTATATTGGTCATTACGTCGTAATTGGTGAAAATTGTGTGGTGGGTGACAATACGATTGTGCAATCGCACTGTAAAATTGATGACTTTGTCGAAATTGGTCAACAGTGTTTTATTGATTCACACGTGACTTTGACAGGCGCAGCCAAGCTTGGACATCGTGTGCGCATACACGCCAATACTGTAATTGGCAGTGAAGGCTTTGGCTTTGCACCTTATCAAGGCAAATGGCATCGTATTGCACAGTTGGGTTCGGTGATTATTGGCAATGACGTTCGTATTGGCTCGAATTGCAGCGTAGATCGCGGTGCACTAAATGATACAATTTTGGAAGATGGTGTCATTATTGATAACCTTGTGCAAATCGCACATAACGTCAAATTAGGTGCTCATACGGCCATTGCAGCAAAAACTGCCGTGGCTGGAAGTGTGACAATTGGCAAAAACTGTATCATTGGTGGTGGAAGTGCAATTTCAGGGCACTTAAATATTGCTGATAATGTGACTTTGACAGGAATGTCAATGGTCACAAATAATATTTCTGAATCAGGAAAATATTCGTCAGGTATAGGCTTGTTTGAAAATCAAAAGTGGAAACGTACTGTTGTGCGCCTCAGACAATTAGCAGATGTGCCATTGACCCAATTGGTGAAAAGACTTGATGATATGCAATCTCAAATTGAGTCCCTTGAATCAACTTTTAAATTGCGTAAATAATTATGATGACTGAGTCGAATTCTAGCACCTTCACTAAACCTGAATTGCCAATGCACATTCAAACCATTCGTGAATATTTACCCCATCGCTATCCGTTTTTATTGGTAGACCGCATTGTAGAAGTCACTGATAACGGTATCGTGGGTTATAAAAACGTATCTATCAATGAAGAATTCTTGCAAGGACACTTCCCGAATTATCCGATCATGCCGGGTGTTTTAATCGTTGAAGCGATGGCACAAGTGTCGGGTATTTTAGGTTTTATCATGAATAATGAGAAACCGAGCGCAGGTTCTTTGTTCCTTTTTGCAGGCGCAGAAAAAGTTCGATTTAAAAAACAAGTCGTTGCAGGCGATCAACTTGTATTAAAATCTGAATTAGTTATGCAAAAACGAGGCATTTACAAATATAATTGTATCGCCACCGTTGATGGCGTCGTCGCAGCAACCGCGGAAATTATGGTTTCGCATCAGAAAACAGAGCAAGCATGAGCAATAACCCACTCATTCACCCAACCGCTATTATTGACTCATCTGCAGTAATCGCTTCAGATGTCACGATTGGTCCATACTGTATTATTGGCCCAAATGTAACGATTGGTGAGGGTACAAAACTTCATTCGCATGTGGTGATTGGTGGTTACACCCGTATTGGTCAGCACAATGAAATTTTCCAGTTCGCCAGCGTAGGTGAGGTCTGTCAGGACTTAAAATATGCAGGTGAGGAAACTTGGCTAGAAATTGGTGATCACAACAAAATTCGTGAACACTGCAGTTTGCATCGTGGTACGGTGCAAGACAATAGCCTGACCAAAATTGGTAGTCACAACTTACTTATGGTCAATACGCATATCGCACATGACTGTATGGTGGGTGATCACAATATTTTTGCCAATAACGTGGGTGTGGCAGGTCATGTGCATGTTGGGGATTATGTGGTTGTCGGTGGAAACTCTGGTATTCACCAATTCTGTAAAATTGACTCTTATAGCATGATTGGTGGTGCATCGCTTATTCTTAAAGATGTGCCTGCGTATGTCATGGTTTCTGGTAATCCTGCACATGCATTTGCAATGAATGTGGAAGGAATGCGTCGTAAAGGCTGGTCGAAGGATGTGATTCAAGGTCTTCGTGAAGCCTTTAAACTCATTTACAAATCTGGATTAACCACTGAGCAAGCCATTCAGCAAATTCGCAGTGATATTTTGCCAAATGTGGCAGAAGCGCAGCGTTTAATTGATTCTTTAGAACAATCTGAACGTGGTATTGTGCGTTAAGGTTTGAGTTTACCGAATACGGCAAGCTTCAGAATATTAAAAGACATCCTCGGATGTCTTTTTTTATTGGCTTATTTTAAAAATCTTGCTTCTTCAGACTTTGGATATTGGCTCAGAATTTTACTTTTGTATTGCGCTGCTAAAGTAGGTTTGTGATCTACATCTTGCGCTATGCTATATAAGCGATATAAGGCACTTGATGCTTTTGCAGATTGGGGATACTTTGTTGCTACAATTTCAAAATTCTTTTTGGCTTCGGTGTAATTGGTTGGCTCAATTGCTAAATTAAATTCAGCTAACCAAAAATACGCATTGCTGATATACACACTGTTTGGGTGGTTTTTAATAAAGTTTTGCATAGGTGCAATCGCTTTTTTGGCGCCACCTTGTTTATAGGCATCCAATGCAACAGTATAGGCTGCTTTTTCCAGCTCAATATTGGTATTTAAACCTTGAGCTGTTGGACTCACATGCGTTGTATTTTGCACAGATTGCGTGGCATTGTTGTTTAACTGGTTGTTGCTGGCGCTGGGTGCAGTATCTTTTTGGTTATCCTCCTCAGCGGCAGGAGCAGATTCAGGGTCTATTTTTTGTTGGAGCAGTTCTAGACGTTGATCTAAATCGGTATAGCGATTTTGCAATTCATGTTTGAGCTGCGCAATTTCATTGTCTTGTTCTTCAATTTTGCCACGTAACTGGCGGATGTCATTTTCAAGTTGCTGATTTTTTTGCATCAACTGCCAATTGATATTGGTGGGTACATTAGCAGTTGCCATATTACTCGTTGCAATCGCAGGGCTATTGGCATAGCCAGCACTGCTTTGGCTGAGGTTGTGGCTTTCAATTGGAATATTGGCAAATACAGACGTTGAGCACAGTAGGGCAAGAGCACAAAGTGCATGCTTTTTTAGCATAATTGAATATCCATCTTAATCTTGTATAAGTGAGTCCTTGTAAGCGTATTGGACTCAACCTGCTGATTTAGTCATTTTCCACATTTAAAACGTCCGCGCGTGGAATTGCAATAAGCTTTTACAAACTTATCATCAATCTCAGCGCAATATGGGTAAATCTAGGATTTAAATCTCAAAATAATTTTTATGATGGTTTAGTTAGACTAAGTTTTGAATTTTAAGTGAGGTTATTCTATAAATGTCTTCAATTGTTTTTAAAATAATCAATTGGATAGCATTATAAAAGGAAATACAGAACAACGCTTGCAAGTTTGTTAAAAATCTCTATACTCTGTTTTTGCAATGGTAGCCCTGCTGGTTACTTCGCAATTGTACTCTACGAACCCCGTCAGGACCGGAAGGTAGCAGCGGTAGTGGAACTATGATGTGCCGAAGGCTTGCTGGTAGGGTTGCCACCAGTTTTGAAATAATAATTCTATTTATCTTCTACTTATTTTGATCTTATATCCACTATTTTAAAAATCCTGCTCTTTCCTACGAATTGCTTTCATAATCGCATCCATATCAAAGCCCCGATACTGTAAAAAACGAATTTGTTTGGCTTTAAGTTTTGGCTCGTTTGCGACTTCTGTGCCGAATTTTTTCACTTTCAGTTGATAGGCTTGTTCTGTCCAATCAGTTTCTTTAAGTTCTTCTGAAATTAAACTGCTATCCACTTTTTTGTTTTTAAGAGCCATTTTAATACGATTTGGCCCTTTACCTTGCCGCTTTTGGCTAGCCAGTAACATTTCTGCTAGGCGTTGATCACTCTGATAATTTTCACGTGCCAATTCATTGACTAACTCAATCACTTCATCACGGTTTTCTGCATATAAAGCCAGTTTTTCAATTAAGTCATTTTTAGAATATTCTTTACGCGTTAAGACAGCAAAGGCGTAGCTGCGTAGACGAGAACCTGTTAGTCCTGGGCGTTTGTTTTGCTGTTCGTCTTGGTCTTCATTGTGATTGTGTTCTTGATCATCAATGGCTTCCGTATGAGCAGGGTATTGTTTATTAATGTTAGGCGCAGAATTTGAGGCAAAATGCAGGGCAGACGTTGTTTCGGAATATATCTGCTCAGTTCGGCTACATGATTGCTCATCTTCGCCAAATTGTTGTTTTAGCGCAGCATAATCAATCAGTTTGGGGAATTTATTTTCAGACATGGTAATGCTTCCATATACAATAAAACGCTCCGTAGAGCGTTCTATTTAATTCAGTTTGTTGTGTTCATCTTAGCGCATGCTTTAAACATCAAGTAAGTCGAATTCTTCTTCGTCTTTATCTTCTACAGGTGCAGCTTGACCTGTCGTGAGTAGTTGTTCACGAATAATCGCTTCGATGCCTTTAGCAAGCTCTGGATGTTCTTCAAGATGGCGAATGGTGTTGTTTTTACCTTGACCAATTTTATCGCCTTGATAAGAATACCAAGCACCAGCTTTTTGCACGATATTTTGTTGAACAGCTAAATCGACCAGCTCGCCCAAATGGTTAACACCTTTACCGTAAAGAATTTGGAACAATGCTTCTTTAAATGGAGGTGCCATTTTGTTTTTCACAACTTTGACTTTGGTTTCAGAACCAATAATCTCGTCACCTTCTTTCACTTGACCTACACGGCGAATATCTAAACGAACAGAAGCATAAAACTTCAATGCGTTACCACCAGTTGTGGTTTCTGGGCTACCAAACATTACACCAATTTTCATACGAATTTGGTTAATGAAGATCACCATACAGTTCGAGCGTTTGGCATTACCTGTGATTTTACGCAAGGCTTGGCTCATTAAGCGTGCTTGTAAGCCCATGTGTGAGTCACCCATTTCGCCTTCAATTTCGGCACGAGGGGTTAAGGCAGCTACGGAGTCGACCACAATCATGTCGATTGCGCCAGAGCGTACCAACATATCGGCAATTTCAAGAGCTTGTTCACCGTTGTCTGGTTGCGATACTAAAAGATTGTCAATATCTACACCAAGTTTACGTGCATATTGAGGATCAAGCGCGTGTTCGGCATCAATAAAGGCACAAGTTCCACCAGCTTTTTGACATTCTGCAATGGCTTGCAAGGTCATAGTTGTTTTACCTGATGATTCAGGGCCGTAAATTTCAATGATACGACCTTTAGGTAAGCCACCAATACCCAATGCAATATCTAGGGTCAATGAGCCTGTAGATACGGCTTCTACCGCTTGCACAGTGTTGTCACCAAGACGCATGACTGTGTTCTTACCAAATTGTTTTTCAATCTGGCTTAACGCAGCGTTTAACGCCTTGCTTTTATTCTCATCCATCTTACAACCTCAATACGATGTCACGAAACAATATACTCAAGTGGATGCATTTACTTAAATCTTTTCCACATGCAATATAGTGACAGAATTTGTCCTGTAGTTCTATTTATATCACGGGCTGTACGACAGCCTGTGACGCTCTATTTAATCATCATTATATGACCAAAATTGGTCAAATTGCTGATCATTCTCTTGTTTAAATTTGCTGATGTCACGACGGTCTTTTTTACTTGGTCGATGATCAGGTCGTGCTAGATTATGCAACTTTCTTTGGGTCGCAATCAATTCCCTGCGTGCAATACTCACTTCAGTTTCTTCATAAAGTTGCTGAGCGACAGGGGCAGGGCCGCGTACGCCGGATAATGCCTTGACCAATACGGTTTTCTTATCAAAACCTTGTTGAATGGTCAGCTCAGTTCCCACACGAATTTCTTTGGAAACTTTAACGCGCTCGCCATTGTGATGTACTTTGCCGCCTTCAATGGCAGCTTTTGCAATAGAGCGGGTCTTGAAAAAACGTGCAGCCCATAGCCATTTATCAATTCGGATCGTTTCAATGGCTTCGTGGGACGAAGTTTTAGGCATATTTTTGAGTGTCCTCAAATTGTTCTAAGACAGGAATTAAATCTGTTAATTGGTACAACATAGGGTAATTACAAGTCTGACGCGTAGGTTTTGCTGAGGATGGCTGGGCAATACTATATAAGTGTCCAATCCCAAAGGCTTTAGCACCATTAAGCACCTTTTCGGTGTCATCTATAAAATAGCAATCTTCAGGATTAAATGCATGTTGTTGTTGCAATGTTTGCCAAAATTCAACGCGCTCTTTGGCATAACCAATACTTTCAGAACTAACAATCACTTCAAAATACTTTGCTAAACCTGTATGTGCTAATTTAAAGTCTAAACCTGCACAATCGGCATTGGTGGTGAGCCAAATGTGATAGCCATTATTTTTTAAATATTCCAGTAACTCGATAGCTTGTGGACGCAACGTGACTTGATCTTTATATTCAAGTTGCATCGCAAGCATATCTACCCCCACTTTAGCCGTCCAAAAACGTGAGGAATACCACTCTAAGGTGTGGCTATGCGCTTGATAAAAATCGTATAAAATTTCTTTGCTGCGCTCTAAAGAACAGGCGTGTAATTCTGCATAGCGAATAGGCAGTTGTTCATTCCAAATAAAATCATCATAAGCGAGATCTAACAGCGTTCCGTCCATGTCAAACATGATGATATTTTTGTGCATTTAGATATCCTAAACCATAAAGCAATTGCCAAAAGGCAAATAAAACTGGCTCATTTAAACATGCTTGAGGCATAACTCAAAATGCTGTCTGATTATTCGCCAAATTGTGTTAGGCTAAACAGATAAGCACTGTGCAGGTGTTGCATATAAATAGGTGAGATGGGGCAGTTGTAAAAAGTAACTGTAGCGTTCACAAAAAACAATTTTTTTGACATATTTCTGTATTTGTTTGTCTGTATAAGCATAGAAATTGAGTGGTAAATTTTTTAAATTAGGGAGCTAGTAATGGCTGAACAACAGTATTTAGATTTAAAACACTTAGATAAACAACTCGATGAGTTTGAGAAAAAGAAGAAAAAAATTAAGAAAATGCGTATCGGCTATAAATTATTTGCGCATTTAATGGGCGATGAAAAATTCGCCCATCATGTTTCAGAGTCGGCATTAAACCCAGATAAACGTAGTTATCGTAAAGTGAAAATTAAAATTACCTCAGATGAAGGGGAGTTAACTTTTTTGGAAAAGGATTGATTAATTTTTGATTTAAAATCTAGGTTGATTTTTATTATGTGTACAAATTTGTGTACCTTTAAATCTAGCCCGATTGATGCAGATCGGGCTTTTTTATACCTTAATTCTATGAATGGTTTGGAATGAATTGGAATTCTTTTATAAGTCAAAATTTGATCATAAATCATTAGTAAAATTAGTATTGAAAGTTTCTTCTCTTGCGCCATGTATGGCTCAAGATGAGGAATATTCCGCAAGAGGATGAGGGTGCTGAATTAGAGGCTTAAAATCATGTATGAAAAAAACTTATTTCAGAGGAAGTACAGTTATTTCGTTTGTTTAAATAAAATGCATCAAGTTGTCATAATCTGCACTTAAGCTAATCAGCAAACTCAGTGAAATGTAATAGGTCGTGTTTAGTCTATTTCAGTATAAGTTCTGTATATAAATGTGGCAAAGTGCGCTAAAATGTTACGCTTTAACTATCAAAAGAGGCATGAATATGACAGAACGATACCTGAGAATAGTGACAATTTTTCATGATTAAATAAATTTAAAAGGAATTGTGATGTCTATTTTAGGAATTGCCATTACCACTATTTTGGGTTTATTGGGTATTGCTGCAATTATTATTGGTTTTTTTGGTGGTGAAACTTATTTGGTGGTTGTGGGTATTTTATTATTGGTTAGTGGTGCACTCACTTTATCGATGTTTAAAAAAGCTTATCCAATCCATTTAAAGATTAATTAACTAAGCACTCAATAAATAGAAAACTTAAGTGAAAACGAATTGCCTTGATACATAAAGTCTTGATTTAGCATGTTTAGAGGCTGAATTGTAACTACGCATCAGCCGTAAATTTTATTACAATGTTTTTATGAAAGTAATGAAAAATTAGACCTTTAGATACAGTCTAAAAAGGATAGTTATGTTTATAAAAACAAAGGCGCCAACGCATACTTTAATTTTACAGTTATTGCCAATCGTGCAGCAGGCGTGTGAAATTTTAAATCAGGAATTTCAAGATTATTGTTCAGGTGCTGCTTTTGATGTAGAAAAGAAAACCGATGATTCTCCTGTTACGCAAGCCGATTATCGAGTCAATTATTATTTAATGCAGGCTTTGGCAAAAATCTCCAATTTACCTGTGTTGTCCGAAGAAGGTGAGCAAGACCAACGTCAGCAATGGCAGCAATTTTGGTTGCTTGACCCTTTAGATGGCACGAAAGAGTTTTTACATCAACGTCCTGAATTTACCATTAATTTAAGTTTAATTTGTGGTGTGCAAACAACTTTTGCAGTACTTGCAGTACCAGGCGAGCAAACTATTTATTTTTGTCCTGAACAGGGTATGCCATTGAAATATCATATTTTAACTCAGCAATGGTATCTCTATCAGTCTGAACCCACGGTAACATCTTCAGTTCTAAAAATTGGATTAAGCCACAGTAGTCAAAAAAAATCACACTATGCAGACTATTTAAAAAGCTTGGCGCAGTTGACCAATTTTGAAGAACTAAAAGCAGGTAGTGCTTATAAATTCTGCATGATTTTGGAAGATCGTGTCGATATTTACCCACGTTTTCATCCGACTTCTGAGTGGGACACCAGTGCAGGACAATGTTTATTGGAACGAATAGGTGGTGGATTGGTCGATTTTCAGGGGCGGGCATTTTTATATAATCAGCGCGATACATTGTTAAATGGTGGTTTTATCGCCTATAAAAATACGCAGATGAAACAGATTGCCTTACAAGCACTTGGACTTATGGCGAAGTCAGATTGAGCAAAGTGCTGAACATGGTATAGTGTCAAGCAACCAAGTTAAAATTTTGGCTAGATCATGGCATTAGAACTACTCCCTGCAAGTATGCTTAAAGCAATTGATTTATTGCCTGATGCTCAGACGCCTGTGACTTTGTTTACCCGTCATTCTATTCGTGAAATTGTCGTTGGTCAGGGTTTGGCTGGCTATAATTTACAATTGACCGAACAAGGTCGCGATTTAGCCGAAGCATGGGGAGGCTACTTGGTTGGAAATACAGATCGGGTGATTCAACACTGTATTTCAAGTCCTATTCAGCGTTGTGTCGATACGGCTGCTTTAATGATTCGTGGGGCAGATGGCATTACCCTTGAACCAAATACCCATCACATTGAAATTAGAGAACAAGGTTTATTGGTGGAACCAGGAAGCTTTGTACTTGATATCAAACAGGCAGGCCCATATTTTCAGAAACAGGGTGCTTTAGGCTTTATTAATAGTTTTGTGAATAATGCCTTGCCCGGCATGAAACATCCGATTCATGGTGTCGTGGATGTCCTTGAGCTGATTTATAACACCCATCCAACCAACCAATACGGACTGAGTTTGGCTGTGAGTCATGATACGATTTTAGCTGCAATTATCGCGGTGATTTCTGGACGTAATGAAGTCACGCAAGCCGATTGGCCAGACATGATGGAAGGTTTATTCGTTTGGTTTGAAGGTGATGAGTTTTTAGAATCCAAGCTAAAATGGATTTGGCGCGGTCAGATTCACACTTTAGATATCTCGCAATTTCGTCAGAAAGTTTAAGCAGAACATTGAACGCATATTCTAGTGCTATCCATTCAGTACGATAGAATACCGTCTGTCAGAAATTAAAAAAAATAATTCAAATTTTATTCTCTTTTTTTCCTTCATTTTATGCAGTTGTGAGCGCAAACTCGATCAAATATTGTCTATCAATCTGTGTGCTGCTTTAAAAATTCGCTGATTTTTATAAAGAAAAATTAATAAAATTGTGTTGAAAATATAAAGCGATATGAAACTTGAGAATTGCATAATTTTATACATCTATTTAATATAAAAATACAAGTTATTGAAAAATATGTGTTTATTTTTATATTTTTTGTCATAAATTGACATTGGGGTGGAATAAATAATGAAAAGTGTGACTCGGTTTTCGCTTAGTCTATTAAGCGTATGTATATTATCATCCATGCTTGCTGCATGTGGTGGTGGCGGTGGTGGCGAGGGAGATACCGCTGGGAATTCAAATCAAGAAAATCCAATACCACCGGAAAATCCTCAGCAACCACCTGTGGGCAATGTGGCTAATCCTTACCCTGAACCTACACAAGATGTCATCAATCAATCGGCACTTGGGTTTTATGATTACAACGCCAATTCTGAATCACGTGAAGTGCGTAATGATTTAGAAGGTGATTTTCAGGCAATGATTCAATTTGCTCAAGGGCATGTGGTTGATCCGAATGGTAACGAGGCGAAAAAAATGCCACGTTTGACCGCAGAAAAAGAAGCATTATTATTGGTTACACCAAATCAGGGCATGGACAATATCGACACTTTGCAGCTTGAAGTGTATCAAAATGAACGCTTGTTACGTCGTGTTGCTTTACTTGATCCAACCCAGCTTCCTGCTTCAGACCAGAGCAATCAAGATGGTCGTGCTGAGGTGTTGTATAGTAAGCGTGCGTGGTCGGCTAAATTAAATTGGGATGAAGTACGTCCCGGTTTAAAGCTGCGTTTGGTCGATTCTAAAAACCGTACTGGTGCACTCGAAGCAGAAAAAATTGATTTTGCCGCACCGGGTGAATTGGTACTCAATAATATTCGTATCGGTCTACTAACTGCACCACCGAAATCGGGCGGGCATTATATGTTATTAGAGCCTGAAAAAGCGGGTACCGATTATTTCCAAACCATTCCTGCGGCACAAATGACCGTGGCAAAATATGATGACATTCAGCTAGATCGAGTGATGGTCGCCAACGGCACGATTTACGATACCCAAAGTGCGGGTGAAGGTGGTGTCTATTCGGGGGACATGCGGGAAAATACTGCAAAATCGACCTTTAGTGTGGGAATTAACTTAGCCAACTGGGGTGTGACCAGTGCCTCTATGCAAAGTCAGCAACAGCCACAACTTACACAAACTGTAATTGCCCATCATGCACGAGGTAAATATACAAATGGTGATCAAACGCATGGTTTAAGTGGCGGTAATGGTATGTTGACCCTGTATGATTCTGTGGGCAACGAGTTTAGCCATGAAATTGGGCATCATTATGGTCTTGGGCATTATTCGGGTTCACAAGGTGAAAATATGTTCTGGGCTGCACACCATGCAGACAGCGGTTGGGGCTATATTGCGTATCGTAATAAAATGCGTGGCAACTTGGCGTGGCATACTCGAAACTTGGGTGATGGCAAAAATGGTGTGCCTAACTTCCTGAAACAATATGCTTATGGTTGGGATGCGATGTCAGGTGGTGCAACCAACAGTAGCATTTCGCGTTATACCCATTACACGGGTTACAGTACCCATATTCGGATTCAACCCCACTTTGGGGCGCGACATGTTTGGGATGAAAGCTCACCAAGTGGTTATAAAATTTGGAATAAAGACACACGCCAAATGGAAGTGGTTTATCCAAAAGTACCAAGCTCCAATCAGGTCTGGTACAACAGTGCCGATGGATATTATTTAAAACCGCGCTTATTTGGTGTGCCTGTAATTACTATTATTGGCGGATATGATCCTGAAACTCAGCAAGGTGTGTTGTATCCTGCTGCACGCAGTAACTGGGGTAATGTTTATAATTTACCTGTGGCAAATCGTGCTGCTGAAAATGCCGCATGTTGGTTAGATGTTCAATATGCCAATCGTAATCAGAACGTGGCATTGGCACCTAACCGTATGACCAGCAATGCCAATAAACTGCATGTCAATTTAGCACTTGCTGAGCAGCCAAAACAGGTGAATTTATACTGTAAAAAAGCCAATCATGCCGAGAAGTTATTATCGATACTGAATATTCCGCAATATAGCGATAGTATTCAACCTGCGGTAAAAATTGGTCGTACACATGGCTATGAAGCTTTAAGAAAAGTTGAAATGCCTGATTTTCAGAAGCAGTTGGAAGCGCAAGCCAGTCAAGCTGTGGTGGCTTTAAAACCTGCTGCACAACTATTGTATGATTCTTATGCAGATTATCGTCAAGAGCTAAGTGCAACTGCACAGCAACAATTACAGCGTTATGAACAACAGCAAAATACGATTTATCGTTTAAACCGCTGGATGAATGTTTATCGTGCCGATTTAGAAAAGACTAAGCCTGAAGCGGAAACAGCATTGCACAATTTTGTGGAGCGATTGGGTTTAGGCAATGAAAATATTGTGGCTGAAGCAACACTAATGAAAAACAGAAATAACTGTTTGAAAGTTGAAACTTTGGCGAGTGGTCAGAAAAATGCTTACATTAGTGGAGCAAGTGGCTGTACAGGCGATGCAACTGAGCAGTGGATTTATGATGGTTTGGGGCGTATTCACAGCAAAGCAGAAATGGATCAGTGCTTAACCAACAACGGCAATGTGGTCTCACTTGCAAGCTGCAGTACATCTAAAGACAGTCAGGTCTGGGAAATGCACACAGCTTCGGGAACGATTCGTCAGGGGAATCAGTGCTTTGATTTAGAGCATGGCTACCTAAAAGAAAACCGCGCGCGTTTAATTCGTTATGGTTGCACAGGTGGTGCGAATCAGCAATGGACGCAATTAAAGGCTAATAACAGTTTGCAACTGGCTTATTTAAGTCCACAAAATTTACGACTGATGCTGAAATAATTCTTCGTCTGAATTATTCATCTTCATTAATTTAAAACACCTTTTGACCAGTTCAGGAGGTGTTTTTTATTTTATGGTGGCAGGTGTATTTGAAGTGATGTAATTGGCGTGCAGAAACTAAAGATTGCTTAATTTGATAAATTATCGAAACAGCAGGCACAAAAAAAGCCCTTAACGGGCTTCTTTTGTTTAACACTTAGTTAGAAGCTAAAGCTTTAACTTGAGCGTTTAAACGGCTCTTATGACGAGCTGCTTTGTTCTTATGGATGATGCCTTTATCAGCCATACGGTCAATTACTGGAACAGCTTTTTTGTAAGCTTCAGTAGCAACCGCATAATCACCTGCAGCAATAGCAGCGATTGTGCGTTTTAAATAAGTACGAACCATAGAACGTAAGCTTGCGTTGTGTTTACGTGCTTTAACGTTTTGACGAGCACGTTTTCTAGCTTGAGCAGAGTTTGCCACTCGTGCACTCCTTGAAATAGATTGGTCTGGGCGGGCTGCAATTACTTCCGAAAACCAACATCAGAAGAATTATCACCAGCCCGTAAACAAGTGCCATATTTTGATGAAACTAGACAGTTAAGTCAAGTCTTGACATGCTTTGACAACATTTTAGCTGCAGAAAAATCAGAAAGAAACAGGTAGATTAGCTTTAAGCCTCAGAGATTGTTTAAAAAATGACAAATTCTATTCAAAATGCAATTGTAATTGGTGGGAATGGTTTAGTTGGGCAGCAATTGGTCAAACAGCTTAATCAGCTGCCTGAATGTAAAAATATCACCGTTGTTTTGCGTAGACCTTACTCGGAATTAAATCGCTTAGAAAAAGTCCAGACGTTACTCCTCGAAGACTTTTTATTGCTCAATGATGAAGATGTGAGCGGTTATAGTCATGCATTCAGTTGTTTAGGCACAACCTTAAAAAAGGCAGGCTCAAAGCAGGGATTTTATGCTGTGGACTATACCATCAATGCACATTTTGCCGAATTATTGCAGGCGAAGGGTACGCATTACATATTGGTCAGTGCTTTGGGAGCAGAAGCCAAATCAGCCGTATTTTATAATCGTGTCAAAGGTGAGCTAGAACAATATATTGAAAGTTTGGATTTAGACAAAGTATCAATTTTGCGTCCATCTTTATTATTGGGTGAGCGCAACGAACAACGGCGTTTAGAAGATTTAGGACAAAAGCTGTATCTTAAAATATCACGATTTATTCCCGATCATTTTACATATAAGCCAGTAAGTGCTACGCAAGTGGCTCATACTATGGTCGAGGCAGCGCAATCGCAAATTCATAAATTTCAAATTTATGATAATTTACAAATACAAAAAACCAAGTAAAAGGGGAACAACGTGTCTACAGTACCATTCGTAACTTGTGACTTATTAGATGACCATCCAGAACATGACCTTCAAGTGGTGATTCCATCTTTGGATGGTAAATTTTTCAAAAGTTACGGTGCACGTAAAACTTTTGGTGGTCAAATTGTGACTGTAAAATGCTTTGAAGATAACTCACGTGTAAAAGAGTTATTGGCAACCGATGGCACAGGCAAAGTTTTGGTGGTAGATGGTGGGGCATCTATGCGCTGTGCCTTAATGGGTGACTTGATTGCTGAATCCGCAGTGAAAAATCACTGGAATGGCGTGATCATTTACGGCTGTGTACGTGATGTCGATGCAATTGCAGCACTTGATTTAGGCGTACATGCTTTGGCTTCAATTCCACAAAAAAGTAACCGCAAAGGCGTGGGTGAAGTGGATGTGAGTTTGCATTTCGGACAAGTCACTTTTAATTCGGGCGATTATGTCTATGCTGATAACAACGGTATTATTGTGGCAAAAGAAAAGTTGGTCGATTTATAAGCGGTTTGATGGCGCAGTCATCAAATTGCTGAGCACATCACAAGGAAAACAAAATGGTGCATCATCAAATTAAAGTCATTCAGGCAGTGGCATCTATGCTCACCGAAGGTGGACGTGGAGTGAATGGGACAGCATTTCCTAAGCAACCCGAAAAAGCCTTAAAGTTATATGAGTTTGAAGGTTCACCATTTTGCCGTCGTGTACGCGAAGTCATGACCTTGTTAAATTTGGATTATGAGGTTTATCCATGCCCCAAAGGCGGCACAAAATATCGACCTTTGGTGAAACAACTGGGTGGTAAAACTCAGTTTCCATTTTTAATTGATGAAAATACAGGTGATCAGCTCTATGAATCACAGCAGATCATTCATCATTTATTCAAACATTATGGCAAAAGTGGAAAAACGCCAAAAAAATACGCGCATTTTCCTAAAATTCCTTATGTTGCACTTGCAGGCACGTTATTGAATGGTGCACGTGGTGTGTGGATTAACCAGAAAATTGTAGAGCGCGCTGCACCTGAACAACTGATTGAACTGTGGGGTTTTGAGGGAAGTCCTTATACACGTGTAGTACGTGGTGTATTGACTGAACTGGAGTTGCCATTCAAATTTCATAATGTAGCCAAAGAGCGTTGGCAAGATCAAGGCTTGGCAAAATTACGTTTAAAACCGGGTAAATATGTGCCACTGGCAGGTGGTAAGCGTGAGCAGGTATTAAAAGTCATGGGTGATAATATTCAAGTCCCATTTTTAATCGATCCAAATACCCAGACTCAGCTTTTTGAATCAGCTAAGATTGTGAAGTATTTACAGCAAACTTATGGCAAATAAGCTTTAAGTCATTTTTTGATTGTTATAAAAGCATCTTCAAGATGCTTTTTTGCATTTGGCAGGATGCAAAATATGCATCATTATAAATAGCCTAAGCAAAGTGGGGTTGAAACACTGACTTATAACATCAGGGGAGCATAAATCACCCTGATCAGTTGCATCTATTTTAGTGAAGCATTTAAACTCTGCAGCATTCACTTTGATTTCGCCAATTTATAGGTTCAAAATGTTCAGCAAACTTACAGGGTTGTTTAAAAATAAAGCCAATCTCGAAGAAATTGCCTATTTAGAAGCACAGAATATTCAATGGGATGCGGAACAAGGCTATATGGTCGATGGTATTTTGCTTAACGATGTTTTGGCAGAGCGTTTAAATTATTTATCCAACCGCCGTATGCAGCAGTTTGATGATTTGGCACAGCTGTATTCTACAGCTATGATTATCAATGAAAAAATTGATCTGGAAATTGCGCAACAGCGTTTTAACACAATGCTTGGTAATACCGAAGAAAACTTACTGGAATTTAAAGCGATTGTTAAAAAATTGAATGATTATTATCGACAGTTTTTACGTGATCAAAAGTAAAGAGGCGTGTGTATCAAACTTTAAAGCTCGCTGTTTTATAAAATTTTGCAATTAAATACGCTGTAATGGTGGATGAAAAAAATTACGTAAAACCGTCAATTCATCGTGCTAGTATAAGCCCCATGTTGTTTAGACCCTAAAGCTATATACATGTTCCAACACGAAATTTCCCAACTCAATTTAGCACAACTGAAAGCTGGCGAAAAACGCTGGATTGGTAATCTACAAGGTTCTGCCGCAGCATTATTATTTAAAGAAATTGGTCAGCAGAATCAGCATTTATTTGTGATTGTCGCGCGCAATCAACAACATTTGGCGCAGTTAGAAAGCGAATTAGAATTTTACGGGGTAAAACCGACTATTTTCCCCGATTGGGAAATTTTGCCTTATGACCGCTTGTCACCGCATCAAGATATTGTGTCGGAGCGTTTGGCGATTTTATCCAATATGCCGCAGCAAGGTGTATTGTTGGTTTCGGCAACCACTTTGGCACAACGTGTTGCACCAACCTCATGGGTGTTAGGCGAGCATTTCGATATTCGTGTTGGGCAAAAGTTTGCTTTGGAACAACAAAAGCAGCGTTTGGTACAAGCAGGCTATCATCTGGTCGATACAGTCTATGATCATGGTGAATTCGCTGTGCGTGGCAGTATTATGGATATTTATGCTTCGGGACAGGAAGCACCCATCCGTATTGATTTATTTGATGATGAAGTTGAAACCTTAAAGTTTTTTGATCCAGAAACGCAGCGTACCACCCAAAGTTTGCAGAATTTTACGGTTTTACCCGCCAAAGAATTTCCATTAAAAGAAGGTCGTGCGATTTTCCGTGACCGCTATGCAGAAAGTTTCCCAACGGCAAACCCGAAAAAGAACCCTGTGTATCAGGATGTGTTAGAAGGCATTGCATCGCCTGGTTTAGAGTTTTATTTTCCGTTATTCTTCACTCAAGCACAGTTTGAAGGTCAAAATACATTACTTTCATACTTACCAAAGCATTGCATTGTCATTACAGATAAGGCGGTGGATGACTGTTTAACTCAATTTTGGAAAGATGTGCTGTATCGTTATGAGGACAGACGTCATAACATCGACCAGCCGATTTTGCCGCCTGAGCAATTATTCCTACAACCAAATCAATTATTAGAACAACTGAATCAATTTGGACGTGTGATTGCATCGCCCGAAGCTTTTGAGCAAAAAGCAGGTGTAGTGAACTTAAGCACACTTGTACCACCACGTTTGGCGGTTGATCCTAAACAAGAACAACCCTTTCATGCCGTTAAGCAATATATTGATGCGGCCAATCATCCTGTTTTATTGGTGGCAGAAAGTGCAGGTCGTCGTGAAACCTTAAAAGATGCGTTGCGTGCCGCTTTGGGTGAAATTCCACAAGTGGAGAGTTTTGAGGCATTTCAGCAGTCTTTACAAGCCATTGCGATTACCAATGCACCTTTAGATCGCGGCTTGGTCATTCAAGATCAATTGAGTGTAATCTCAGAAAATCAGTTGTATGAACATCGTGTGGTGCAGCGCCGTCGTAAACGTCAGCAGGAAGTTTCTGAAGAGTTTTTAATTCGCAGTTTGACCGAGTTAAGCATTGGTGCACCTGTGGTACATATTGATTATGGCGTAGGGCGTTATGCAGGTTTAATTACTTTAAATATTGATGAGCAAGAGCATGAGTTTTTACAACTTGATTATGCCGATGCTGCAAAAGTGTATGTACCTGTTACCAATTTGCATTTAATCAGCCGTTATAGCGGTGGTGATCCAGACCTTGCGCCTTTGCATAAATTAGGCACAGATGCATGGAATAAAGCCAAACGCAAAGCGTTGGAACAAATTCACGATGTGGCAGCAGAATTACTGCATATTCAGGCACGTCGTCAATCTAAACCGGGTTTTGCTTTTGAGTTGGATCATAGTCTTTATATGCAATTTGCCAGTGGCTTTGCTTATGAAGAAACCCTAGACCAAGCCAATGCAATTGAAGCGACTTTACATGACATGCAACTGGCAAAACCAATGGATCGTTTGGTCTGTGGTGATGTTGGTTTTGGTAAAACCGAAGTCGCCATGCGGGCTGCATTTGTCGCGGTACAGAATAATAAACAAGTCGCGGTATTGGTTCCGACCACATTGTTGGCACAACAGCATTATGAATCTTTTAAAGACCGTTTTGCCGACTGGCCTGTGCGTATTGAAGTCTTATCGCGTTTTGGTTCAAGCAAATCTCATCAAAAAACCATTGAAGATTTAGCTGAAGGCAAAGTCGATATTGTGATTGGGACGCACAAAATTCTGCAAGAAAATATTCAGTTCAAGCAGTTGGGTTTAATGATTGTCGATGAAGAACATCGTTTTGGGGTGCGTGACAAAGAACGTATTAAAGCGCTGCGCGCCGATGTGGATATGCTGACTTTAACCGCAACGCCAATTCCACGTACCTTAAATATGGCATTTAGCGGTATGCGCGATTTATCCATTATTGCTACACCACCTGCACGCCGTTTAGCGGTCAAAACCTTTGTGCAAGAGCATACAGGCGATACGGTGAAAGAAGCCATTTTACGTGAATTGTTACGTGGTGGTCAGGTGTATTTCCTGCATAATGAAGTGGAAACCATTGAGCGTAGTGCTGAAACCATTCGTGAATTGGTACCAGAAGCGCGGGTTGCAGTTGCGCATGGGCAAATGCGCGAGCGTGAATTAGAGCAAGTCATGCAGCAGTTTTATCATAAAGAATATAACGTGTTGGTTTGCTCAACCATTATTGAAACAGGGATTGATGTTCCAAATGCCAATACCATTTTAATTGAACGTGCAGATAAACTCGGATTGGCGCAGTTGCACCAACTACGTGGTCGTGTTGGACGTTCGCATCACCAAGCTTATGCGTATTTGCTGGTACCTTCCATTAAGGGCTTAAAAGGCGATGCTGAAAAACGCTTGGATGCGATTCAGCGTGCCTCAACTTTGGGTGCAGGTTTTATGCTGGCAACCGAAGACTTGGAAATTCGTGGTGCGGGCGAATTACTGGGTGAGCAACAAAGCGGTTCAATGCAAGCTATTGGTTATAGCCTGTATATGGAAATGCTGGAAAAAGCCACCAAAGCCATTCAAAAAGGTAAAACCCCTAACTTCGATGCACCATTGTCTTTAACTGCAGAAATCAACCTGCACATGCCTGCTTTAATTCCAGATGATTATTTGGGCGATGTGCATCAGCGCTTATTGTTCTACAAACGCATTAGTAATACCGATACTCAAGAAAAGCTTGATCATATCCGTATGGAGTTGATTGACCGTTTTGGTATTCCACCACAAGCGGTGAAACAATTATTTGCTGTACATCAACTGCGTTTAAAAGCAGAGCAGTTGGGCATCACTAAAATTGATATTGGTACAAATGGCGGTCATATCGAATTTTCACCAGATACACCTGTGCAAGCCATGAGCATCATTCAAATGATGCAAAAACATCCGACCTATTTCCGTATGGATGGTGGACAGCGTTTAAAAGTGATGGTGATGTTGGAGGAAGCTGAAAAGCGGATTCAATTTATTGCCGATCTATTAAACAGCCTGCTAAAAACTTTGCACAGCTGAGTTTAAAAATGCAAATTGATCCAAATATCATATCGGTAAATTTATGAATATTTGCTAAGAAACCTCTGATTCTATAATGAATATTATTCATGATGAATTTGGTTAAAATTGCACTTTATTTACATCGAAACATGATGGGAATCATACTCAGTTCACTAGGGATGTGATAGTATTACCCATCATTACAATTTGCGTCATTTATAAAGATATGTTTAGTTTGCATCCACAACTTGCTCAAGATACTTTTTTTGTAGGCGACTTTCCTCTGTCAACATGTCGTTTAATGAATGATATGCAATTCCCTTGGTTAATTCTAATTCCACGTGTGCCAGGGGTTACAGAACTATACGAATTAAGCCAGGCAGACCAAGAACAATTTTTACGTGAATCTAGCTGGTTATCTAGCCAATTATCACGTGTATTCCGTGCCGATAAAATGAATGTGGCGGCTTTAGGTAATATGGTTCCACAATTGCATTTTCATCACGTCGTGCGTTATCAAAATGATGTGGCTTGGCCTAAACCAGTTTGGGGTACGCCAGCTGTACCATACAGCAATGAAGTTTTGGCTCACATGCGTCAAACCTTGATGCTTGCTCTGCGTGGTCAAGGCGATATGCCATTTGACTGGCGAATGGATTAATTGAAATGAATTGCCACGCAGGATGCGTGGCTTTTTAATCCTAGATTGGAGTAGGCCGCGGTGTTCATGTACAATTGGATGGAAAGAGATCCCAAACAATTCGAATTTCTGCATCGTTTAGTCGGGTATGCAAGTTTATCCCTGATTATGGTGGTCTATCACTACACCTACGCCGATACCAATTATCAAATTTACCTTCCGTTTTTTCTTACTTTTTTATTACTGATAATTCCTAAATTTTCGCGTTGGCTGCAATATAAATATAGTCATCAAGCCAAGCGTAATATCCTGTTTATTATTGATATTGTGGTAGTCGCAGTATGTTTGTCTGCGGTACATCTGAATTTGGTACTTACTTTTGCCGCTTTATTTGCGCTGCTATATACCGCCATTTATATTAAAGTTTCTTTCTTTTTGGTGGCATTGGCATCCTTATTGGCGGTCACAGTTTTTTATTTTTGTAATATTTTTATTTTTGGTTTTAACGAATATTTTGAACAAAGCAGTACCGAACTTACGATTTTAGCCTTTTTATGTATGATCTTTTACTTTGGCATGGGCAGTGCCTATCAGGCACGTCGTATCCGCTATACCACGGCAAAGAAAGACCATTACTACACACAAATGAACCGCTATATGGAATTTGCGAATCAGCTTAGTCGCTATGCACCTTTGCAGTTGTGGCAATCGATTATGAAAGGTGAGTCGGAAGCGAAAATTGAATATAAACGTAAAAAAATGACGATTTTCTTTTCTGATATTCAAGGCTTTACTGAACTTTCTGAAACACTAATTCCAGATGATTTAGCATTCCTGCTCAATGATTATTTAAGCCACATGACCGAAATTGCCAAGCAATATGAAGCGACGGTGGATAAGTTTATGGGTGATGCGATTTTAATTTTCTTTGGTGATCCAAATACGCAAGGTGTTGAACAAGATGCTAAAACTTGTGTAGAGATGGCTATTGCGATGCGTCAGCAAATGAAATTGTTACGCGAACGTTGGGTCAAAATGGGCTATCCGCCTTTACATATTCGTATGGGTATCAGTACAGGATATTGCCACGTTGGGAACTACGGTGCAGCACATCGGATGGCATATACCATTGTTGGGCGTGATGCTAACTTAGCTGCGCGTTTGCAAAGTGCGGCCGAAGTTGATGAAATTTTACTTTCAGATGACACTTATAAACTGATTAAAAATGATTATTTGTGTGCTCCGAAAGCACCGATCTTTTTAAAGGGGATTCAAGGTCCTGTAAAAACTTGGCAAGTGATGGAAAAATATGCGGCCAGCAAGTCGGATTATCAGCGTTGGTTTGACTACGAATATAAAGGTTTTCATTTGTTGCTTAATTTGGATGAAGTGCAGAATTTTGAATATCCTGAGCTAATTACCGTATTAGAAAAAATGATTAAAAGAATTCAAACGCAGCAAAAGCTGACCAACTCACAGGGCATTGTAAAACTTAATCTTGAAGATGAAGTGATTGAACATCCACCTGTTGAAGAAATTGCCAAAACTCATATTCCTGAAAAACACTAAAATTTTTCTTATAATGTAGATCTCGTTTAACTTTTAAATCCTCAAAAATTTTAAATCTAAAGTTGTGCAATAAAAAAAACTGCGCCGTAGCGCAGTTTTTTAGAATTAGCATCATTTTATGATTAATGATTTTCTGAAGCATGGTTAATGGTGTATTTTGGAATTTCGACTTCCAAGTCTTCATTGACCACTTTAACCTGACAAGATAAGCGTGAATCAGGCTCTAAACCCCAAGCACGGTCTAATAAGTCAGCTTCAACATCATCCATTTCTTCTAGGCTGTCAAAGCCTTTACGAACAACAACGTGGCAAGTGGTACATGCACAAGACATATCGCAAGCATGTTCAATTTTAATGCCATTTTCAAGTAAGCTTTCGCATAAGTTGGCATTTTGTTCGACTTCAAACTCAGCACCTTCTGGGCAGAATTGCGCATGTGGAAGTACTTTAATACGTGGCATAATCTTTACCTTAAATTAGTTTGAGTTTGACCAGTCGTCGAGTTTAGTGCCTTTAAGTGCTGTATCAATATGTTGATTCATACGAATTGCAGCAAAAGCATCACTGTGTATTTTAAGCTGTTCAACAGCATGTTCAATGGCTTTAATGTCTTGTCCAGTCAATTCGGCTTCCAACTGCGCTTTGGCAGTATTTAAAGCTTCTAATTGTTCTGGGCTTAATAGTTGTGCATCTACTTTTAAGGCTTGTTGTAAAGCTTCAAGTTCACGTTGTGCTTCAACTTTGGTTTCATGCAAATGACGCAATTGCTTGTCTTCTTCTGCATATTTGAAACCATCTAGCAGCAAACGCTCGGTATCTGCTTCAGATAAACCATAAGATGGCTTGATGTCGATATTTGCAGTCACACCAGAAGTGGTTTCTTTAGCAGAAACACTGAGCAAGCCATCAGCATCGACTTGGAACGTAACTTCAATGCGTGCCTGACCCGCAGTCATTGGTGGAATACCGTGTAGCACAAAACGACCTAAGCTACGACAATGTTCTACCAAATCACGCTCACCTTGTACCACATGAATCAACATGGCAGATTGGCCATCTTGATAAGTGGTAAATTCTTGGCGACGTGCTACAGGAATTGCAGTATTGCGTGAAATTAAGCGTTCCACCAAACCGCCCATGGTTTCTAAACCCAAAGACAGTGGGGTAACGTCTAATAGCAACGAACCATCTTTGCTGTTACCAATTAGTTGATTGGCGGTAATTGATGCACCAATTGCAACCACTTCATCTGGGTTAATTGTGCATAATGGTTCTTGATTAAATACTTCACGAACAGCTTTTTGTACGGCATAAGAACGTGTTGAACCACCAACTAAAACTACATTTTGAATGTCATCTAGGTCAAGTTTGGCATCGCGTAATACACGTTTGCATACACTAATGGTTTTATCTAAAGCAACCTGAATAATACTTTCAAAGTTTGCGCGGTCTAATTGCAGCGTGTGCTCTAACAGTTTTAATTCAACACTTTCTGCATTGCTGAGCGCTTCTTTGGCTTTACGTGCAGACACAATAAAGTGTGCATATTCTGCATCATCTAAACTTTCAATATTCAGCTGTTTTTTTGCCCATTTTACAATCAGACGATCTAAGTCATCACCACCCAAAGCAGTATGACCGCCAGTGGCTAAAACTTCAAAGACACCTTGTGAAAAACGCAAAATAGAAACGTCGAAAGTACCACCACCTAAGTCATAAATAACATAGTAACGGTCTTGTTCTAAATTGGTTTCCTGATCTAAGCCGTATGCAACTGCAGCAGCAGTAGGTTCGTTTAATAAGCGTAAAACTTTTAAGCCTGCGAGTTCTGCCGCATCACGGGTAGCTTGACGTTGTGCTTCATCAAAATAAGCAGGAACAGTAATTACTGCACCATTGATTGGATTCTGCAAGCTTGCTTCAGCACGGTCTTTGAGCTGCTTAAGCAGTTCTGCGGAAATTTCAACAGGCGTTTTACGACCTTGTGCTGTTTCAAAAGCAGGCATTTGAGTGTCTTCACCCACCAAAGTGTAGGGGTGTTGAAACTTGATGTCTGCTTTAGAGCGCCCCATAAAGCGCTTAACTGAAACAATGGTATTTTTAGGATCTGTAGTAATAAACGGCGCAGCATCGTTACCATATTGGCTGCTTTGTTCTGCATAATGGACAATTGAAGGCAGTAGTACACGACCTTGTTCATCCTGTAGCACTTTGGCTTTACCAGAAAGCATGGTGGCAACCAATGAGTGGGTGGTGCCTAAGTCAATACCAATCGCGATACGATGTTCATGCGGTGCACTTGATTGACCTGGTTCTGCAATTTGCAAGAGCGCCATTATGTAAAATCCTTTGCCCGTTAAATATTTAAATACACTAAATTAAAAATCATCATCTAAATCAAAGCTATCGTCATCTAAGAAACGATCTTCAGCTTTGTCTATATCTGCCATGACTTTAATGAAAAAACGTAACTTGCGGACTGTGTCTCGTGCTTCAGCCCAATCTTCTTCGGCATAGTCAATTTTAAACTCACGTACCAAACCATCAATCCATTGCTGAACTTCAACTTTGAGGGACTGCAGGTCTTCGGCAGCACTTGCATCATCCAGTTGCTCTCGAATTTCTAGAGCATCCTGTAAAAATTCAAAATCATGGATGGATTGATCGAGATGATAATCTTGCTTTTTCAATGAGAGTAAATATGCAGCACGACTGTCTACCGCAGAGAGTTGCTTAAACGCCTGATTAATTTTACTAGATTTAATCAAGGCTTGATCTTTGTCTTCGGCTTTGTCGGGGTGATATTGCTGCTGTAGCTTTAAAAATTCAGCTTTTAAAGTAGCGAAATCAATATCGAGTGCAACAGGAAGATTAAACAACTCAAAATGATTCATGGGAGATGGAATCCGCGATTAGTGTGCAAAATTGGCTGCATAAATGCAATTAAAACAGTGTATTGTACACTGTTTTAAGCTAAAAAGAGGGAGGTGGCGTTATACCGTGAACGATTCACCGCAGCCACATTCACCTTTTTTATTGGGGTTGTTAAACTCGAAACCTTCGTTTAAACCATTTTTGACATAGTCCATTTCCATGCCATCTAGGTAAACTAGGCTTTTCGGATCAACGAAAACTTTAACACCAAACTGTTCAAACATTTGGTCGTGCGTATCGACTTCATCTACAAATTCGAGTACATAAGCCAAACCAGAACAGCCTGAAGTTTTCACACCAACGCGAATACCTTCACCCTTACCGCGATTCTTTAAGTAATTGCTGATATGAGTTGCAGCATTTTCAGTTAAATTGATCATGAAAACTCCGTTTGTTTTTCCACAAAACCCAGCAAATTAAGCTTTAGTTTTTTTGCTGCGATAGTCTTCTACAGCAGCTTTAATTGCATCTTCTGCCAATACAGAGCAGTGTACTTTCACTGGTGGAAGGGCAAGTTCGGTAGCAATATCAATGTTCTTGATCGCTTGTGCTTCATCTAAAGTTTTACCTTTAAGCCACTCAGTAACCAAAGAACTAGAAGCAATGGCAGAACCACAACCATAAGTTTTGAAACGTGCTTCTTCAATCACGCCTTCATCGTTAACTTGAATTTGTAGACGCATTACATCGCCACATGCAGGTGCGCCCACCATACCTGTACCAACGTTTTCAGCATTTTTGTCTAAAACGCCAACATTACGAGGGTTTTCGTAATGATCAATTACTTTATCGCTATAAGCCATGTCGCTTCTCCAAACCTCGGGGTCAGCCTTAATATAAATATGGGGGTGAAATTACCTTTATCAATCTAATGGCTTCCTGTCAAAGCCATTAGATTTGGGATGAATTAGTGTTCAGTCCATTCTACTTTAGAAAGGTCAATCCCTTCTTTATACATATCCCAAAGTGGTGAAAGTTCACGTAACTTTTCAACAGCAGCTTTAGTGACTTCAAGTACATGATCAATATCTTCTTCAGTGGTGTATTTACCAAAGCTGAAGCGGATTGAGCTATGTGCAAGTTCGTCTGAAAGACCTAAAGCACGCAATACATAAGATGGTTCTAAAGTTGCAGATGTACATGCAGAACCAGAAGATACTGCAGCATCTTTCAGTGACATCATTAAAGATTCACCTTCAACAAAGTTGAAGCTGATATTTAAGTAGTTTGCTACGTTCTGAGTTGGGTGGCCGTTCAGGAACACTTGTTCCATTGAGTTTAAGCCATTCCAAAGCTTGTCACGCAATACACGTAAACGTGCTTGTTCAGAAGCTAAGTTTTGACCAGCAAGCTCAAACGCTTCGCCCATACCTACAATTTGGTGTGTCGCAAGTGTGCCTGAACGCATACCACGTTCGTGACCTCCACCATGCATTTGTGCTTTTAAACGAACACGTGGGCTGCGGCGAACGAAAAGTGCACCAATACCTTTAGGACCATAGATTTTGTGTGCAGAGAAGCTCATCAAATCTACTTTTAGAGTAGATAAGTCAATTTCAACTTTACCTGCGGCCTGTGCAGCATCTACGTGGAAGAAGATTTTTTTAGCACGGGTGATTTCGCCAATTGCAGCGACATCGGTAATGGTACCAATTTCGTTATTCACCATCATCAAAGATACTAAAATCGTATCTGGACGAATTGCCGCTTCAACCATTTCAGGAGTAATTAAACCTGTTTGTGGTTGTGGCTCTAAGTAGGTGATTTCAAAACCTTCAGATTCAAGCTCACGACAAGTATCTAAAATGGCTTTATGCTCAATTTTAGAGGTAATGATGTGTTTGCCTTTAGAAGCGTAGAATTGTGCTACGCCTTTAAGCGCAAGGTTGTCAGATTCGGTTGCACCTGAAGTCCACACGATTTCACGTGGGTCTGCTTTGATCAAGTTCGCAACTTGTTCACGTGCATATTCAACTTTTTCTTCTGCTTGCCAGCCATAAGCGTGCGAACGAGAAGCGGCATTACCGAAAGTCCCATCAAAAGTCAGGCACTCCATCATGCGTTCTGCAACTTGAGGATCTACAGGAGTGGTTGCTGCGTAGTCAAGATAAATTGGACGTTTCATGTCAAATACCTGTAACCGATAAAAGAGCTGAATCAAACGGTGCTGTGTTCTGGCGAATGGCAACAGTTTGTACGTTGTCACGCGCAACTAAGTCAGCAAGTGAGATTTTAGCGAGATAGTCGGCAATATGATGGGAGAGTTCCTGCCATAAATCGTGAGTCAAACACATTGCACCATTTTGACAGTTGCCTTTATGGTCGCAACGGGTTGCATCAACAGTTTCGTTTACGGCTTCAATGATTTCTAGCACAGTGATTTCATTTGCACTACGTGCTAAATGGTAACCACCGTTAGCACCGCGAACACTAGACACTAAGCCGTGGCGCTTAAGTTTTGCGAATAACTGCTCAAGATAAGCAACAGAAATAGTTTGACGTGCTGCAATTTCAGCAAGCGTGATCGTTTGTTCAGTTGGCTGCAAAGCTAAATCAAGTAGAGCAGTCACTGCGTAGCGACCGCGAGTTGTTAAGCGCATGATTCGATACACATGATTAGACTAGATATGGGTATTGTATGAATCCCGACTAAATTAGTCAAGTATTTTATTATGATATCGTGCGCAAGGATTTACGCTGTTTTTATTGATATTTTAATGCGTTTAAACGATCCATAAATTATACACTAATAACGTAATTAATAATACTGTTATTACTCCAAAGGCGATGTTAATGCGCTTTTGACGACGTTTAATCCGACGAATACGGTTTTTATGCTGTTTAAGCTCAACTTGTAGGGTGTTGATCTTAGAGCGTTGTTCATCAATTTTGTCTAAAAGTGGGGCAATGCGCTTTTTAGAACCAATCACTTCTTGTTCTTGCGGTGCTTCTTTCAGCCATTGTTTCCAGTCAGCTAAAACTTTGGGTGCACTAAAATGCAAAATTAGATCACGAAACTCATCTTTAAGGGTAATGTCACCATCTATACGCATGTGTTTAATACTGCGACGATTACCTAAAATAAAGATTTTAAATAAATCTATGAGGGTGGTGCGCACATCTAAATCGACAGCTTGTTCAGGTGCTTTGCTGTCAAATAAGATGCCGTTTGGATTGAATTCCACGTAAATGTCGAAATAAGGAATATAGCTATTAATTTTAATGGTGATTTTCTGGTCGACAAACTTTTTAGCCTGCAAAGCGACCACACGATCATGTTTTAGAATAAAGCTAAAAATTGTTTCCAGCACAATCATGAGCATGGTCAGCAACAAATGTGGATTACTTTGTCTTTGTTGCGAATCACTCATAAAATCAAGTCCCTAAATCTAAAGTTGAATTCCTTGTTTTGCGCTTCGTTGAGAATACATTCTAAGAAGCGCAGCGAATAATCTTGCTTTGTAGAACAGTTTAGCAAAACGATCAAGTATTTAATTTGCTATTATGAAAGCATTTTGTAGGTTTATTACATTTATGTGCGCATAAAATAAGCAGGAGAGAGGTTCATGGAAAAAACGACGGATAGCGTAGAAGAGCATTTGCTTGAATCAGAAACCACATTGAAAAATAAAGATAAATTACGCTCAGGACGTAAATCATCACTCGATTTTCGTAAATATACCAAGCAAATTTGGCTAGCAGGTTTAGGTGCATTTTCACGCGCAGAAGAAGAAGGCAATAAATTGTTTGACTCTCTGGTCAAGGTGGGTGAGGAATTAGAATCTAAAACTACAGAAATTGCCGATCAAACAGTTGAAAAAGTGTCTGAAAAAGCCAAAGAGTCGGTCATTGATACTAAAGATAAAGTTGAGCGTTTAATTGACCATAGCGTCAATCATTCTTTAAATAGAATTGGCTTGGTGACAGCAAAAGACCTACAACATTTGGAGCAATTGGTACTGCAATTACATGCCAAAGTCGATGCGTTGATTGAAGAAAATAAACAATTAAAAGAAGATGTCGCGAAAAAGTAATTCTGTGCAAAGGGGGCTTAAAGTATGTTGCTTTATTATACATCGGGTATTTTAGGGCAAAACTGAATAGAGGCTAATAGTTCCATCGTTTTACCATTTATTTTGCATAAAAGCGTGCAGGGAGTATTGCTTTTACCCTCAAAGCATTGCTATAAAGGCGTTACGGTAATTTAAATTAAATCTCTGGACCTTAAATAAACGATATTAAGAGGACGTAATTTTCATGAATAAATCAGAATTAATCGATGCAATTGCAGAGAAAGGGGGATTGTCTAAGACTGATGCAGGTAAGGCCTTAGACGCAACAATTGCTTCTATTACTGAAGCGCTTAAAGCGGGTGATACTGTAACCCTCGTTGGTTTTGGTACATTTAATGTGAAAGAGCGTGCTGCTCGCACAGGTCGTAACCCACAAACAGGTGCTACACTTGAAATTAAAGCAAGCAAAGTACCAAGCTTTAAAGCGGGTAAAGGTTTAAAAGATTCAGTAGCATAATCTTTTAAAATGCCAAGAAAGCGCGCCAATTGGCGCGTTTTTTATTAATAATGTCAATAAACGGCTTCAACGCATTCATTCGTTGAGGGTTTTCAGTTAAAATCTCGCACAAATAAAATATTGGAATACTTATGGAATCTTTTCGTAAAGTTATTAAGGGTTGGTTGGGCAAAGTTTTGCTCGTCTTGTTCTTGACCCCTTTAGCACTTGTAGGTATTGAAGGATATTTTAGTGGAGGTCAGTCTGAAGACACTGCACAAACAGTCAATGGTCAGCAAATTTCAAAACGAGAATTAGATAATCTGACCAATTCCTTGAAAGAACAATACTTGGCCTATACCAATGGTGATGAAACACTATTGAATCAAAATTATATTCAAAACAAAGCCAAAGATACGTTGGTTGCACGTACCTTGTTATTACAACAAGCTGAGAAATTAGGGATTTCTTTGAGCGATGCACAAATTGAACAAATGATTGCACAGCAACCGAATTTCCAACAAGATGGCAAGTTTTCTGAAAGCTTGTATGCGAACTATCTGCAATCTGTAGGCATGACCAATCAGGCGCTTGTGGCAAATTTACGCCAAGACCATGCGTTAAAAATGCTGAGTGCTAGCTTTACCGATTATGCTTTAGTTAGCCCGTCTGATATTCAGCAAATTGCCAATTTACAAACCCAGCAACGTACTTTGCATTTATCTAGCATTAAGTTAGATGACTACAAGAAAAACATCATCACAAATGCACAAGAGATTGCTGCGTATTATGAACAGCACGCCAATGCCTTTAAACAGGTTGCTAGCGTTGATGTCGATTACATTGTGGTGACTCCAGCCAATATTGCACCTGCAAATACGGCTGTCACTGACGCAGAGTTACAACAGGCTTATCAAAAGTTTGTCGAAACTCAAAAAGGTGCTGCTGTACCGACAGTGAAACATATTTTAATCACCAACGATGCGCGTGATGATGCCGCAGCTAAAAAACTTGCAGAGCAAGCCGCAGCTGAAATTAAGCAAGGTACAAGCTTTACTGCAGCTGCACAAAAGTATTCGGATGATCCTGAGTCTAAAGCCAAAGGTGGTGAGGTTGCAGGTTATGAAGCAGGCGTATTTGGCGATGCCTTTGACAAAGCCGTGGGTAGCTTAAAATCTGGTGAAGTATCACAGCCGATTAAAACTCAATATGGCTATCATGTGATTCAAACAGAAGGTGCTACAGTTCAAGTCCCTGCGTTTGAAACTCAAAAAGCACGTTTAATGGCAGAGTTGCAAAAAGCCAAAACTGAAAATGCGTATACCGATACCATCAACAGCTTAAATGAATTGGTGGTGAGTAGTGATGCTTTAGATGTTGTGGCAGAAGAAGTGAAAACGGCCAAAGTCGAATCTGTTAATGGTTTAACTTTGGCGGCGCAGCATCCTGTTTTAAGCCAGCCATCTGTCAAAGTTAAATTGTTTAATGATGATGTGAAAAATGGCGATCGCAACGCATCGAGTAACATTACTTTAGCCAATGGCGATGTGGTATGGGTGAAAGTGCGTAATTACCATGCCGCAGGTGTGCAAACTTTAGAAGAAGCAACACCCCGCGTAAAAGCTAAACTGATTGAGAAAAAAGCCTTTGATGCAGCGAAAAAAGATATTCAAGCTGCGTTGGATGCCTTTAAAACTCAACCTGCAGCGACCGTTTTGGCGAAAAACCAAATCCGTTTTGAAAATGCAGGCACATTCACCCGTGCAGATGGTTTGTTAAAGCGTGAAATTGAACGTGCTGCATTTAGTGTGCTTGCGCCTAAAGATGGTATGTGGTCAGTAACAACAGCATCTATACCAAATGAATTAGTGGTGGTAGCTGTATCAAATGTAAACGATACTACATCGAATGCTTTAACGCCTGAGCAACTGAAAGAGTTAGCGCAGTTGTATCAACAATTACGTGCTCAACAAGAGCTAGATGACTATACGCAATATTTGAAATCGAAAGCGAAAATCAAATAAGTGATGAACATCTACAAAAAAACCAGCAAATTTGCTGGTTTTTTTGTGCATCTAAAATGATTAAGTAAGCAGTTTCAAGATTTATTCAGCGCGAATTTTTAGCTCATAACCTGTGTATTTACGAATGTTGATGACACCTGTATCCAAGATTAAATATTGCCCTTTAATTCCTTGCAGTTTGCCGCGAATGATTGGGGTTTTATCTAAGTTATGCGATTTAATTTTCTCAGGATACTGTTCTACAGGGTACACAAATTCACGCGGAAGTTCCTGATCTAAAAGCTCTACCGTTTCGTTGAATTCAAGGTTTTGACTAAACTCATCACGAATGGTCTGAATTTTAGGCGCAAACTCTTCAATCAGTTGTTCACGCACTTCAATTAGGTTTAGCGGCTCTGCTTCGCCTTTGAGTAGTTTGCGCCAGTCGGTTTTATCTGCGACTTGTGTACCAAACATAACTTCCAATTGCCCAGATAAACGGCGTGAGCCGACTTTCATAATTGGCAAGGCTTGAGTTGCGCCCTGATCTAGCCAACGTGTTGGCATTTGACCTAAACGGGTGATTCCCACTTTTAAAGCACTTGAATTGGCTAAATATACGATGTGCGGTTGAAAGCAGACTTCTTGAGCAAAACTATCTTCACGACAGGTACCTAAATGATAGTGACAGGTCTCAGGCTTCATGATGCACATATCGCAAGATGCTTTGGTTTTAAAACACTTGAAACAATGTCCTTGCGAATAGGATTTTGGTGTTTTCACACCACAAGAAACACAATAAATATTGCCCGTCCATTCCAGTTCAAGTTCTTGCCCAAGCTGAAAAGGCAGGTCAATTTCTGCACGGTCTAGAATAAATTTATATTCAACATTTGCCTTGTGTACCTGTTCATCAGTTACACTATGGTCCTTAAGACCTGCGTGCATTTTATGGCAAATGCCTTGTAGTTCCATAAGAATACTCTCTCGAAAATGAAGGAATGCAGTGATGGCTGAAATGCGTTTAATTCAAGCATTAATTGATGATTTATCTCAACAACAGCCAATTTCTACTGCATTGTGTATAGGGCAAAATATTGAAGCAAGCCCGAAGTATAACAATCAAGCGGCTGATGAGCAGCCAACTATCCAATGGCAGTATTTTAGCGCATTGGCATTTTTAAATCTGCCTTTTACCCAACGTTTTGATTTGGCAGTTGTATTTTTAGATGCTGCCGATTTTGCTGTGCAGACGCCACAACACACCTCGCAAATTTTGGTAAAGCTACGTGATTTATTGGCAAAGCGTATTGTGGTAATTGCTGCACGTGAAGATGAGCAATTGCTTAGAGCACTTGGTTTTACGCAATTGATTGAACATCGCTTTGAGCAGCATCATTTATGCTTATGGCAATTTAATATTTTGACTTATAAGCACGTGCCTGATTGGTTTAATTCTAAGTTTTGGGCAAACCCTGAAAATTGGGATAAATTCCGCTGGTAAGTGCTGAATTACGATCACAAAATTCTAATAATGATAATTAATTCACATAAATTTAGGGTATTGCAAAATTTAACAATTTCAAGCGCGCAATTCAGTCAAAACTTCGTATGCTGTCATAAGGGCATTATGAGGAAAATAAAATGACCAATTTAAGCAATATTGTTGAAATTTTAGCAAAGCAGGCATTGGGCGCGAATCAGCAATCTAATCAATCTCAAGGCGGATTGGGTGGTATTTTAGGTTCGGTTTTGGGGCAACTTGGTGGTAATAACCAACAATCTGCGCAAGGCGGCTTGGGTGGCATTTTAGGTTCGGTTTTGGGGCAACTTGGTGGTAATAACCAACAATCTGCGCAAGGCGGCTTGGGTGGCATTCTTGGTTCGGTACTAGGTCAGTTAGGTGGGCAACAACAGCGTTCTGCTACAGGTGCTTCAGGTACACAAAGTTTATTGATTGCAGTTTTGCCTTTGGTGTTGGCATGGATTCAAAAACAGGGTGGCTTGCAAGGTGCTTTGGATAAACTCAAAGGACAAGGCTTAACCAGTCAGGTGGATGATTGGGTGTCTACAGGCCCAGGTGAAAATGCGCATGTAGGTGCTGAACAAGTACAAAGTTTATTTGATGATGCCGATGTAGAGCAGGTCGCACAGCAAACTCAGGCGCCAAAGCAAGATATTTATAATGCGATTTCTGCAGTATTGCCGCAAATTATTGATTCATTGACACCACAAGGTGAGCAAACTAGCAAACAAGAAGCCAATGATGATATTCAACAAGTGATGAATTTAGTGTCTGGATTTTTAAAGCGTTAATATTGAAAAATTCAGCTTTGCAAAACTGACTTGAATAAACTAAGCCAGCAAGTTTGTTGGCTTAGTTTTTATTTGGTTTTTTAAGTATGCAAAAAACACGCCGAAGCGTGTTTTTATGTTTTAAGTTTGGTTCAGACTTAGAAGTCGTAACGGAAACCTAAAGAAAGAGCTGTTGAGTTTTCGTCTTTAGCACCTTTTACGGAGTTACCAAAGCTACGACCTTCTTTCCAAGGAGTAAGATCAGCATTTTTATCATTTAACATGGTTGCAAGGTTTGCGTATACACGTACAGCCTTGTCTAAACGATGTTCCACGCCAACTGCTAAAAGTGTAGAATTTGCATCTTCGGTGTCAACGTCACGGTGGAATACCTGACCACGTACATAAGTCTTTGGTGCTACTTTATAGTCTGCCGCTACACCAAATACTTGTGCATCAGCATATTTGGTTGCAGTACCTTCCAAGTCATGTGTAAGATATTGGTATAAACCACCTAAGTTTAGTTCTGGTGTGATTTTGTATGCTGCTGCGATACGGAATCCATCACGCTCACCCGAGCCAATTGCAGAGTTTTCTTCATAGCGTTCATAAGCAGCTGCAAAGTCAACAGGACCTTCTTTATAAGTTAAAGCCAGATCGTAAGCTTTATTGTCGTCCTGACCTTCTCCGGTCGTTGCATCTTTGGGAATTGAAGTGCTTGGATGTAATGATAAAGCTGCAAGTACGTTAAAACCACCACCGAATTTAGGAGATTTATATTCAACGGTATTTTCATTTCGTTCATCAAACTTATTATCACTAACACGTGTTACGTTACGAATGTCACCAACCATATCACCAAAGAAGTTCACTGGACCACGAGCAACTTTAAATGGGCTGTCAAAACGACCTGCACGTACTTGACCAAAGTCACCTTTTAAACCTACGAAAGTATCACGAGTAGCAAAGTCTACGCTTTTACCATCTTGGCTACCGCTAGCAAAGTTAACTTCTTGTTCAACTTGACCAAAAACAGTCATGCCGTTTTCTAATTTTTGTTCAGCTTTGAAGCCTAAACGTGATGAGTTAGAAGAAAGACCAACTTCGTTATAGTCTTTACCATCATCAAGATAGTCTAAAGATACGTGTGCACGACCATAAACTTTAACATCAGCAGCCATAGCTAATGCTGGTGTTAAGAAGGTTGCCCCAACTGCTAATGCGCAAAGCGTTTTTTTCATGTGTAGCTCCAATACAGACTATTGTTTTTAGTCCTAAACATTGTTCAGAAGTAGGGTAGATCTACTGCTGTTCTCTATTGGTGCTAAGTATTCCTTACAAATGCGACAGTAATATTAAGGAGATATTTCAAAATTATTAAAAAGAACAAATTAGATCAAAAACTTACTTTTATTCGCATTTTTTTAATGATTACATTTTTATTTATAGAAAAATATGTGAAATAAATAACTTAATTGCAAAGGGAAAGACATCTTAGTGTCATAAATGGTGATATAAATGAATGAAGAAAGCTGAATGCAAAAAAATGGAGCAGCTGCTCCATTTTTTTTGTATGACATTTTTGAAATATTTAAAGCGCTGCTTTAATTTTTTCCGCTTGAGCTTTAATTTTTTCTTGGTCGCCCATTTGTGCAGCATGTTTCCCAAGTTGATGAACCGATGTTGGAATTAAGTGAAAATGCACGTGGGGGACAGTTTGACCTGAACTTGCACCAGACAATTGCATTAACACGATACCATCTACACCCAAAGCTTGCTCCATTGCTTTCGCAATTTTTTGCACAATTTGAATAGTATAGGCTGCTGCATCTGCGGGTAAATCCAATAAAGTCACTGCAGGCGTTTTAGGAATCACGAGAGTGTGACCATCGGCTTGCGGCATGATGTCCATAAAAGCAAGCACTTGGTCATCTTCATACACTTTAATTGCAGGAAGTTCGCCACGTAGAATTCTTGCAAAAATATTTTGATCATCGTAAGCCATTATGATTCCTTAAATTCAGCTTTGATATTTCAGAACGGTTATTTACAGTTCAGTTCTTTTTGACGTTCTTTGATTGCGTCAAGACGTTGTTGTTCTTTTTCAGAAAACTTAGGTTTGGTTGTATAGCAGTTGTCATTACCAAAACGTGCTTTAGCTTCTGGGTCTTTGAAGCAGAACCCTTTAGATGCATAAATAACATCGTGGTCATTTTTCAGTTTCTGACATTCTTGTTCAGATGCAAAAGTAGTTGAACTTGCCCCAATTAAAGTTGCAAGGCTTGCAAATACGGCAATGCTAAACTTGTTCATAAGAGTTTCCTCTACTTAATGATGGTGTGACTAGCCACTTGATACACATTATTGGGTTTATGGCTGTATATTCAATGGCGAGTTCTTACTCTAGGGTAATATTACTCCATAATTCATACATTTTCACAGCAGTGGAAAAATCACTGTCTTTTTCTGCGGTTAAATTCGCTGCCTGAATCAGGCTTTGGGTTAAAGCCAATACAGGTGCAGGCAAAGCTGCTTCACGGACTAAATCCAATGCGATTCCTGTGTCTTTGGCCAGTAAAGGCAGAGCAAAAGTCTTTGGAAAAGCACGGTTCAGTACTCGCTGCGGCAAAATCATTTCCGTTACTGCGCTTTTACCGCTCGAAGCATTAATGCATTGCAAGGCCTGATTTAAGTTTACGCCATGCGCTTTTAAGGTGGTAAAGCCTTCAGCTGCAGCACACAAACTTACTGCCATTAACATATTGTTCACCGCTTTTACGGCAAAGCCAGCACCGGGTTCCCCCACATGCTGAATCACTTTACCAAAAGCCTGAATTGCAGGTAAGGCTTTTTCAAAAGCAGTTGCTTTACCACCAATCATGACTGTTAAGGTGGCATTTTCTGCACCAATCGTTTGTCCACTTACAGGTGCATCTAAAAAGTCGATCTGTTGTGTTTCAAGTTGTTGTACCAATTTTTTAGCACTTTCGGGTACGCCACTGGTGCAATCGACCCAGACTGAACCTGCTTTCAGCGGAACTTGTGCAATCAGGTTTTCAACTTCGGTACTGGTAGGCAAGCAAGAAAAAATAATATCTGCCTGAACCGCTTGAGCCAATTCAACCGCTTGTGTGCCGTATTCAGCAGCATGTTGCTCGGCTTTGGCAAAGTTACGATTCCAGACATAGACCGTATCAAAATGTTTAGGTAAATGGGCTGCCATGCGGTAGCCCATTGCGCCTAAGCCAATAAATGCAACAGATTGAATCATGTTTTTGCTCTCTTTATGCAATTTTGCTAGATCGTTGTTCTAACCAAGTGGTCAGTTTAGGCCAGAATTCATTGGCACTTTTTTGACTGGACATTAAACCCAAATGTCCACCTGGAATAAGAGTAAACGTGACATCGGTACTACTTGTCAATTCACATAAAGGTTGAGCAGCTTCAGCAGTGACAATTTGATCGCTATCACCCGCACCGACCAAAAGTGAACAATGAATATTTTTAAGGTCTATCTGATGTTGTTTGAGTTGAATATGACCTTGTTTGAGTGGGTTTTGCAGCCATACATTCAATACCATGTCCTGATTAATCCCACCCGGATAATCAATCATATTATTTAAAAAATTGGCTAAAGTTGCGTTTTCATGCAAGGTTTGTAAGTCGTGCAGATTCGACAGCATCTGTTTATTGCTTTCCAGCCATGCTCTAGGGTCTAAAATCTTAAAACCAATCGCATTGATTAAACCCGGTGTATGAATTAAATGCTTTGGAATTTTTCCTGAATAAAAGGCATGTTGCAATTTGGGATATTTAGAAATCAGTTGATTGGTCAGTTGAAAGAGTTTACCAACCCGCCCCGAAGCATAGCTATCTACAGGGCTACCCAAAACCATCAAGTTTTTAATATGAGTTGTTTGTTGGTCGGCGGTATAAAGCATGGCAAAAATACCCGCCATACTCCAACCATGTAGTGAAATTTGTTCGACTTTGGCGTGTTGTAAAATGAGTTGAATACAATTAGGGATTGCATCCTGAATAAAAGCCATAAAATTTAAATGACAATGTTGATAGGTCAATTGTCCCCAATCAACCAAATACACATCAAAACCGCTATGCTGAAAATGTTTCACTAAAGAGCGATAAGGATATAAGTCATAAATCGACATGGTAATTGCTAAAGGCGCAACAAAAACCAGCGGCTCTTTATATTGCTTATCTGGCGAAGCGTAATAGCGAATCTGCGCATACTTATAACGTGCCACGATGTCGTATGGCGTGGTCTGAGATAAGATCAAATCACGGCTTTTAAATAAGCGAGTGCTGAGGTTTTTAAGCTTTTTTCGGTGCGGATTAAATTTTCTTTGTAGCTGATTCATGAGGTGTTCCATCACACGTGGCGCCGATTTGAATGAAGTCTAAGCGATATTTATACATTTTACCTTGACCTTAAATGCGCTTGGCGCTCAAAATGTTGGCAATTATTTAACAAACAGGTCTTAGGACTAAGTTTAGGGCTGAGCAGTAAAGATGAGTCAACACGACGACATTGAATATCAATTAGATACTTTGGCAATTCGTACCGGACACAACCGTACAATTGAAGGCGAACACAGTGAGCCAATTTTCCTGACTTCATCATTTGTTTGTGAAAATGCTGCCGATGCAGCTGCAAAATTCTCAGGTGAAATTGAAGGCAATACCTATTCACGTTATACCAACCCAACTGTACAGGCTTTTGAAAAACGCTTGGCAGTATTAGATGGTGCAGAACGTGCGGTTGCGACAAGTTCGGGTATGGCGGCCGTTCATGCGATCACTTTGGCTTATCTTAAAGCGGGTGATCATGTAGTCTGTTCACGTGCTGTATTTGGCTCGATCATTTCACTATTTGAAAAATACGTGATGAAGTTTGGTGTCGATGTCACTTTTGTTGATTTAGAAGATTTAGACAGTTGGAAGCAAGCGATTCGTCCAAATACGCGTTTGTTATTTATTGAAACACCATCAAATCCATTGGCTCAGGTGGGTGACTTGCAAGCGATTGCCGATATTGCACATGCACATGGTGCGTTATTTGCGGTAGATAACACTTTCTGTACGCCCGTTTTGCAACAACCACTAAAATTTGGTGCAGACCTTATTATTTATTCATCAACCAAATATATTGATGGTCAGGGGCGTGCTTTGGGTGGTGCGGTTGTTGGTAAAGACAAGTTGGTCGAAGAAATCAACAGCGTTATTCGTACCTTGGGCAATTCATTAAGTCCGTTTAATGCATGGATTTTCTTAAAAGGCTTGGAAACATTAAGCCTGCGTATGAAAGCGCATTGTGCCAGCGCACAAAAACTTGCAGAGTGGCTAGATGCACATCCAAAAGTTGAAAAAGTGTATTATGCAGGCTTGCCGCATCACGCGGGGCATGAGTTGGCGAAAAAGCAACAGTCTGGCTTTGGCGGTGTTGTATCTTTTGTGGTGAAAGGCGAGCGTGAAGGCGCGTGGACTGTGATTGACAACACACGCTTCCTATCTATCACCAGTAATTTGGGCGATGTAAAATCAACCATTACTCATCCTGCAACAACATCGCATGGCAGAATGACCCCAGAAGCCAAACAAGCAGCAGGTATCAGCGAAGGTTTAATTCGTGTTTCTGTTGGCTTGGAAGATATTGATGATATTATTCGCGACATCGAGCGCGGTTTAGACCTCATTTAAAAACTAGGGTCTGTTGGCATTTCATAAATGGCTTGCGTTGTCGCAAACATAGACGAATTGTCAACAGACCCTCAATAGATCATTTGTTCGGAGATTTTTATGAACATTAATATGTTGATGCAGCAAGCGCAGCGCATGCAAAAAGAAGTGGAAAACAACATTAAAAAAGCCAAAGAAGAACTTGCGCAAACTGAAGTTCATGCAGAAGCGGGTGGTGGTTTAGTGAAAGTGACTATGACTTGCCGTAATGTGGTCAAACGCATTGAAATCAATCCTGAATTATTGCAAGACGATGCAGACATGATTGAAGATTTGATTGCCGCTGCAATGAATGATGCTGCCCGTCAAGTTGAAGCAATTGCTGAAGAAAAAATGAAGTCTGCAAACTCAGGCATGGGCTTGCCACCAGGCTTGGCAGGTTTATTCTAAGGAACGGCGTATGTTTAGTGATCGTTTTGATCAACTGGTACAAGCGCTACGCATTTTGCCAAGTGTTGGGCCAAAATCGGCTCAACGCATGGCATTGCACCTGATTATGAAAAATAGAGAAGGTGCAGTCGGTTTGGCTCATGCTTTGAACGAAGCCACTAGCTATATTCATGAATGTTCGATTTGTCACTCATTAACGGAAGATGAAGTCTGCAATATTTGCGCCTCACATGATCGTGATGCACACTTGCTTTGCGTGGTGGAATCTCCAGCCGATGTCATGGCGATTGAGCAAAGCGGCAGCTTCCGTGGTAAATACCATGTTTTAGGTGGGCATTTATCGCCATTAGATGGCATTGGGCCTGACGAAATTGGTATTCCGTATTTGGTTCAGCGTTTAAGTGATGGCAACATTACTGAAGTCATTTTGGCGACCAATGCAACCGTAGAAGGTCAAGCGACAGCACACTATTTGGTAGAAGCAACCAAACATTTGCCTGTGCAGATGACCCGTATTGCGCAAGGTGTGCCGCAAGGTGGTGAACTTGAATATGTCGATAGTCATACTTTAAGTCAGGCGGTGCATAATCGGATGCGAATGAAATAAGCATTTAGGTGCTTATTTCATGTGAATAGTCATTTGATAAATCATCCACAAAAATGATTACTTGCCTTTAAAGCCAATAAAAAATCAAATTAAGATAAAAAAACGATAAAAAATTTAAATTTTCACTGTATCGACTTAGAAATAAGATAAAAATTGAAAATACTGGACATATTTTTATAGCTAAATGCTATTTAATGTTTAAAATGAACCCCTAGAGAATCCTGTTTTACCTGCTCGCTATGTTCCAATTTATTCACCAACAAAAAGACTTTGAAAATGTCTTGGCATTAATGAGCCAAAACAGCATTTATGGTTTAGACACCGAATTTATTAAGGTCGATACTTTATGGCCAAAATTGGGTGTATTCCAAATTAATGTGAATGATCAGGTCTATTTGTTAGATGGCACTTCTTTAAATTTAAGTGCATTTTGGGAAAAACTGTTTCAAGCGCAGCAAAATATTTTTCATGCCTGCTGTGAAGATATTGATTTAATTTATCATTATGCGCAGCAAAAAAACTTAGATAACGTGTTTGATACCCAAGTTGGCATGTCATTTTTAGGGCATGGTTTACAAGTCAGTTATCAAAACGCTTTAAAAACCATGCTCAATGTCGATATTGATAAAGGGCAAACTCGCTCAGACTGGCTTGCACGTCCGTTGTCCGATGAGCAGTTAAATTATGCTGCCAATGATGTGCTGTATCTAATGCAATTGGCAGATAAGGTACAAACCGACTTAAAACAAAATTATTTACTGGATTTTGCACAAGAAGATTGCCGCAATTTAACTCAGGAAATTGGTGAAGAAACACCTTTAGAGTTGTTGTATCAGGATGTGGGCAACTATCGTCATTCACGCCGTCAACTCATGCAATTGCAACAATTGGCCGTTTGGCGTGAGCAAATGGTAAAAGCCTTAAACCAACCACGTAGTTTTATTTTGCGTAATTCTACTATGCTGGACTTGGTCGAGAAAAATCCTAAAAATCAGTTCCAGCTCAGTACTATTAAAGATTTACGTGCGCATATTGTGCGTGAACATGGCAAAACTATTTTAGATTTAATTAAATATTTGCCTGATCAATCACAATGGCCATTACGTATGGCGCGACCAATTCGTCATTCTTCAAAAGAAGTGGGCGAAAATGTAGAACAGGTGATTCAACGTGCCGTACAGGAAACTCAAATTCCAAAAGAAGTTTTGCTGCGTAAAAAATGGCTCAATGCGCTTTATCAGCATGTGGTATTTCATAACGATGAGCAAGATTTGCCTAACTATTTGTTAGGTTGGCGTTATGAATTACTCACCAAGCCTTTAATTGAAGTTTTACATGCCGACGAGCGTTATTTGTCTGGTCAGATGAAAGTTGCTGAATAAATCAAACCGATCCACATTTTAAATAAAGCCGTTTTTCACCTGAAAATGGATGAATTTTCACGCCATTCTTTGTTTGAGTGTAAACATAGACCAATGCGTTAATAATGGTTAATGTATCTCGGTTTTTTTTGTTGTATCCTTTGCCTGAGTTTTTAGAGTTTTGTTGTTTATGCACTGTTCAATTTATAAATCGAGCAAAAAAGATGAGATGTATTTATACATCGCCCGTCCTGAGCAAACTGAAGATCAAGCAGAAGCGTTTAACCCGCTAGAGGTTTTACCTGAGCCAATGCGAGTTGCATTTGGTCGTGCGACATTTGTAATGGATTTGCAACTGTCTGAAAGCCGTAAGTTGGCACGTGTGAATGTTTTGCATGTCATGGATTCTATTCAAACACGTGGCTTCTTTATTCAAGTGCCACCAGAAGGCTTAATTAACCCAAATGCCGTTGAACCAGAAGGTTTACGTGGTGCTTAAGCTTTATTCAGGAGTTGAGAAATGAATAGTGTGATGACTGGATTGGATTCAATTCCTGAAACTGCAATTGCTGTTTCTGTTTATTTGTTGGGGAGTGCCATTATTTTATGGTGCTGGTACGAAATTGCCAAACGCTTGCCCAATCCGTTAGGTGGTATCACTTGGATTGTGCTGTTTGCAATTTTACTTACCCCAACAGTATCAGAAGGCAGCAATGCAGCACTTGCCCCAGCCATCTTTGGACTTCTTTTTGGTGTTTTAACCAAAGAAACCCCATTGGTTTGGTCTAATTTATCTGCCATTTTATTTGTGATCGGTCTTGGCTTATTGATCGGTTATTTCTGGTCAAGATACTGTCTTAAACAAACGACTTATAAAGCCAAGAAAAATACCTCACCACTGTAACTAAAACAATTAAGGTAAAATCATGTCTGTTGATGCGCAACAATTTTCGGGTACAGATCAGTACATTGCGACTGATAGTTTAAAACTTGCGGTGAAAGCCGCACGTGCTTTGCAAAAACCGCTTTTGGTGAAAGGTGAGCCAGGTACAGGTAAAACCTTATTGGCAGAGCAAGTTGCTAAAAGTTTGGGTTTAAAGTTGATTACATGGCACATTAAATCGACCACCAAAGCGCAGCAAGGTTTATATGAATATGATGCAGTGTCGCGTTTGCGTGACAGCCAACTGGGCGATGACCGTGTGTATGACGTTAAAAACTATATTAAACCCGGGAAATTGTGGGAAGCATTTACCAGCGAAGAACGCTGTGTGTTGTTGATTGATGAAATTGACAAGGCAGATATTGAATTCCCAAATGACCTGCTACATGAACTCGATAAAATGTCGTTTTATGTTTATGAAACAGGCGAAACCATTACGGCAACACAACGTCCAATCGTGATCATCACATCAAATAATGAAAAAGAGCTGCCAGACGCTTTTTTACGTCGTTGTTTCTTCCATTATATTGATTTCCCAGATGAAGCGACCATGCGCGATATTATCGATGTGCATTTCCCGAATATTTCAAGCACATTGGTTTCAGAAGCTTTACAAGTTTTCTTTAAATTGCGCCAAGTTCCGGGCTTAAAAAAACCACCATCTACGTCTGAATTAATTGATTGGTTAAGCCTATTGATGGCAGATGACATGCCGGAAGATATTTTGCGTAATAGCGATAAAAGCAAAGCCATTCCGCCTTTATACGGTGCATTAATCAAAAATGAACAAGATGTGCAATTGCTTGAGCGTTTAGCCTTTATGTCGCGCCGTTAAGGGAGGACAACGCCATGTTCGTGCGCTTGTTTTATACCTTGCGACGTTACGGTGTACCTGTCACCACACGTGAATTGATTGACTTAAATCAGGCGGTGGCATCGGGTCTGGTTTTTGCAGATCAAGATGAATTCTATCAACTTGTTAAAACCGTCATGGTCAAAGATGAGCGTTTTTTTGACAAGTTTGACCGTGCCATGAAAGATTATTTTGATGGCATTTCCACTTTTGATTTAGATGATTTACTGCAGCAAGTTCATCAATTGCCTAAAGACTGGTTCGACTTAGAACTATTAGAAAAACATCTCACGCCAGAACAACGCGAAGAGCTGAAAAAAGCAGGTTCTTTAGAAGAATTGATGAAAATGCTGGAAGAGCGTTTACGCGAGCAGCATAAAAAGCATCAGGGTGGCAACCGTATGATTGGTACGGGCGGTACATCACCGTTTGGTGCTTTTGGTGATCATCCTGAAGGTGTACGCATTGGTGGGCCTGGACGTAAGCGTTCAGCTGTTAAAGTCTGGGAGCAGCGTCAGTATCGAAATTTAGACGATGAACAGATTTTAGGTACACGACAAATGCAATTGGCACTGCGTCGTTTGCGTAAATTTGCCCGTCAAGGTGCAGCTGAAGAATTGGATATTGATGGCACTATCCGAGAAACTGCCAAACAGGGCATTTTAGATGTGCAATTGGTGCCAGAACGTCGTAATCGCGTCAAAGTGTTGATGTTGTTTGATGTGGGTGGCTCGATGGATGCACACATCGCCCAATGTGAAAAACTGTTTAGTGCGGCCAAAACTGAGTTTAAAACCCTCGAATATTTTTATTTCCACAACTGTTTATACGACTATGTTTGGAAAGACAATTTACGCCGTAGCAGTACCCGTATGAATACGTGGGATTTATTTAATACCTATGGACGCGACTATCGGGTAATTGTGGTCGGTGATGCGAGTATGGCACCTTATGAGCTGAATTCGATTGGTGGTTCGGTAGAATATATGAATGATGAGGCAGGGCAAGTTTGGTTACAACGTCTGCGTCAGCATTTTGAAAAAACCGCATGGCTGAATCCTGAACAGGAAGGCTATTGGCATTACACACATACCATTGGTTTAATTCGACAAATTTTTGAAAATCATATGTATCCAATGACTTTAAAAGGCATTGAAGATATGACGAAATATTTGGCGCGATAAGCGCCATTTTTTCCATTAATTTTTTATCAATATCAGTTATTGCATGCATATTGATGAAATAGCAATACGATAAGCAACGTGAATTTCAATTTGAGGGGATCGAGATGGAACATCAAATTAATGGCATCGCATTACCGAATGAAGAAGGTTTTTTCGGACAATATGGCGGGCAGTTTATTCCACCGCATTTAAAAGAAGCCATGGATGAAATTAACCTTGCTTATGAAGAAATTCGTCATACAGCAGAATTTCAAAATGAATTAAAAGATTTATTTACAAATTATGTAGGGCGCCCGAGTCCTTTGTTTCATGCAAAGCGTTTATCTGAACAGTTGGGTGGTGCGCAAATTTATTTGAAACGTGAAGATTTAAATCATACAGGTGCACATAAAATCAATCACTGTTTAGGTGAAGCATTGCTAGCCAAATATATGGGTAAAACCAAAGTGATTGCAGAAACAGGTGCGGGACAGCATGGTGTCGCGTTGGCAACAGCATGTGCGCTTGTGGGCATTCCATGTGAAATTCACATGGGACAAGTTGATATTGAAAAAGAACATCCAAACGTCGTGAAAATGAAAATTTTAGGTGCTAACCTGATTTCAGTCACACGTGGTACAGCGACTTTAAAAGATGCTGTAGACAGTGCTTTTGAAGAATACTTAAAAGACCCGAAAAATTATATTTATGCAATTGGTTCGGTGGTTGGCCCACACCCATTTCCAAAAATGGTACGTGATTTCCAAGCAATTATTGGCGATGAAATTAAAAAGCAAAGCCAAGAACGCTTTGGAGTAAATCCAGATTATATCGTGGCATGTGTGGGCGGTGGTTCAAACGCAGTGGGTGCATTTACCGCATTCTTAAATGACCCAGAAGTTAAGCTTGTGGGTGTAGAACCTGCAGGTCATGGTTTAGATACAGATCAGCACTCTGCAACCTTAACTTTGGGTAAACCGGGTCAATTACACGGTATGGCGTGTTATGTGCTTGAAGATGAACAAGGCGAGCCATTGCCAGTACATTCAATTGCTTCAGGTTTGGATTATCCGGGTGTGGGGCCGCAGCATAGCTTCTTAAAAGACATTGGTCGCGTGGAGTATTCAACGGCAACTGACCAAGAATGTTTAGATGCCTTTATGACGTTGTCACGTGTAGAGGGTATTGTACCTGCTTTGGAAAGCTCACATGCGGTGGCGTGGGCATTACGTGAAGCACCAAAAATGGCAAAAAACGTGAAAATTGTGGTTAATCTTTCAGGTCGTGGTGATAAAGATTCAGACTATGTAGCAGAAAAATTAGGTTTGAATTAATTCTACTGAATATGAAAAACCGCCTAAATGTGTAAGTTTAGGCGGTTTTTTTATCTTTACTTTATATTTGGCAGGTTTTATAAAACAGTGTCTTAGCTTGCAATATATTGTTGTAACTGCTCGATCAGTTTGCGCTGATCATCCATAGTCGCTTTCACCAAGTCACCAATCGACACTAAACCTACCAACTGCTCACCTTCAAGTACAGGTAAGTGACGTAAATGATGGTCAGTAATTAAGTTTAAGCATTCTTTCACACTGGTGTTTTTGGTCACGGTCAGTACTTTAGCAGTCATAATTTCACTAACCGTTGTGCTTTTAGAAGTTCGTTCCATCAAAATAACTTTACGGGTGTAATCACGCTCAGACAGAATACCAACCACATGATTGTTTTGATCGGTAACCACCAACGCACCAATGCCTTTTTCAGCCATTAAACTAATTGCTTCTAAAACCGTTGCTTCTGGGCGAATTGTGTAAATTTCGTGATGTGCTTTATCTTGTAAAACGTGAGTTACCTTGGTCATATTCTGTGTCCTGATTTGTTGTTTATTGTTTGACTTTTAAAGTAACGTGAATTGTAAAAATTGCAAATACTTTAGAGTCACGATTGTTGATTTTTACGTCAATTCTATTCAGTTTTTATTTAAGCAATATTTAACGCAGGTTCATTAAAAAAGAAATGCTTCATTTGTGAAGTGGTTAGTTTAATTTTTTGACTTGACGAACCAAACAAGGTTGGCGTGACATTTAAACGGGTGAGCGTTGGTAATAAAAAAGTTTCAAAATCCTGCGCGGAAATTTTACGAGGACTATATTGTGGCCAGTGTTTAGCAGCATATTTATGCGCTTGTACCGCATTTAACCAAAAAGGGAAAATATAATCATCGTGATCTGAACTCATTGCCCAACCTTGATGGAATAAACCCCAAAGTACACCGCAGTACATCATTGATTTTAATAGTGTAACTTTAAGCAGAAAATCCTTTGGTAAAGGGTGGAGTTGGTTAATCTGATTCATAATCAAGCAAGGTTGTAAAATTTGGCTATATTGTAAAAAGAATTGATGAATATACCGTTTAAGCTTTGCTTAAAATCGTAAACAAATATGTATTTATGGTTGGAGCATCTAAAAAAAGGGTCAAAAAAAACGCCACCTAAGTGACGTTTTATTATGCTTGCATGGTGGCCATGTTTTGCCAGTATTGCGCTTTCAATGAATCACGTTCTACGCGGAAACCTTGATAATACAGTTCTGCTAAGAACATTGCCGCTTTACCATGTCCTGCACGTGCAGCTTCTTCGAGTTGTTTTACCGCGTCTTGGAAGTTCATTTGTGAATGAATCGTGTTTACTGCATTTGCATAAACATGCTCTAAGTCATGGTGAGAGATCGTTTGAATCATATTAAACTCCTTATTGTAATTATGATTACTTATTTTAAGCCTACCTTTTAGGCTTCATATCAATTTAACGCTTTATTGTTAAACTAATATTACAATTTGATTGAATTGTCAAATAATTATCGGGGTTAATGAGCATATTTCAAGTTTACATGATTAAACATTGAACAAGTTTAATTTTGATTAAACTAAAGCTCTAAGCATGATAAAAAAGGAGAACAACATGACAAGATCCGTAGACGGATGTGCTTTTGATGTACCTCCATTGACTTCTCAAATTATTGAGTTGGCACATCATCACCGTAAAAAACTAGATGAGGTAATTTTCCGTCGAGATGTTCATTTAGGTGAATACTGCTTGGCGCAACGTAAACGTGTGGCTGACTTTGCTAAAACTTTAGAGCGAAGCGATCGTATAGAGTTTTATCGTAATTATGATGGTGAATTACTCCGTATTGCCGATGAAGATGAACTGCATCCTGCCGAAGCAGAGGGCGGTGTCAGTGTATTTGCTATTTTCTTGGTGCTTGCAGTCATTGCATTGGTTTTATACTTTGCGGTAATTCGTGGCACGATTGGCTAAAGCTAAATCCTTTGTAGAATTTGTAGAAAAAGGCTCAATTTTTACTGTGACGATACAGTAAAATTGAGCTGTTTAACTTGTACATCTCACAAGGGCATCCTACACTAAGGCGATTAGAGGTAGGTCATGCACAACGCAATTCAAAAAACGATTCAATTTATTTCTCAACTGAAACTCGAGCAAATTTATAATATTGTTGTGCTGAGTATCATTTTTATTATTTTAACTTTAGCAAGTGTTGCGCTTTATCGCCCAGTTGGGGTGCAACAATTTCAAAATGTTGAGCGTTTGTCACAACAATCTATGTATGCCAATACCCAAGACATGGCAGTTCATTTACTCAATCAACGTCCGATTCGTTATGTGCATTATTTAAAGTTGATGCAGGCACATCAAATGGAGCAAGATCGGGCTCAACAACTTCCTGCCTTGGTGCAAGAGTAATTTTTTCTGTTGGCATGTTATTCATATTGTGCGGTGTCGGTGTTAAAGATGTTGGTGCGAGTAAATTGTCCTGCAGCATTTTTACCAATGCGGCTTTATCTAAATGTTCGCTCACAATTACTAAAGTTAAACGATCAGGATGCAAATGTTTGCGAATTGCACGTTGCACATCTTCAGCGGTAACTTTTTCCACTCGTTCTGCATAATCACTTAAATAATTTGCAGGAAGTCGATAAAAACCGATGTGCCCAAGCTGGGCATTAATACTGGCATTGCTGCTGTATTGATTCGGAAATGCACGAATTAAACCTGCTTTGGTTTCTTTTAATTGTTCTAAATTCATAGGTTGTTGTACAAACTGAATTAAGCTCTGGTGAGCGACTTGAATACTATCGAGTAACTGATCTTGGCGCGTAGAATAGCCTAAGCTAAACAAACCCGCTGCTTGGGTAAAACGAAACGAACTGCTAACACCGTAAGTGTAGCCACGTTTTACTCGTAATTCTTTCATCAAAATTGAATTGAAACTGCTGCCGCCCAGCATTTTATTGGCAATTTCTAAAGCCAAATAGTCAGGATCATCCCGTGTAGTCGCAAGTTGTGCAATACTGACATGCGCCTGTTGTGACCGGTAGGGAATATGCTGGATGTTGAAACGTGTTGCAGGTGTAGGCTGTGGCAAAGCTGTTGCTGCAACACCTTGGGCAATATGTGCGCTGATGGTATTGGCAAGTTTTTCTGCTTCTTTTAAGGTTAATTTGCCTGTAATGGCAATGTTCATATTTTGCGCGACCAGAAACTGATCTCTAAATTGTTGTAAGTGCTTTGGTTGAATCCGTTTGATGCTGCCATTGGTGCCTGTAATGGGTTCTGAATAGGCATGTTGTCCGTAAATTGCGCGATATAAGCGAATATTCATTAAACGGCTTGGATTTTCTTGCAGTTGTTTTTGCCCAATTTGTGTATTGCTTTGCACACGCTGGATATTAGAACGCTCAAAAGTTGCATGTTTCAGTATTTCCAGCATCATTTTGACGGCAGTTTGCATTTTCTGCGGATCAGACAGTGTTCTTAGCCGTACCACAAACATATCGCGGTACGCCGTGGTACTAAAACGTGCGCCTGTGGTTTCAAAGGCTGCGGCAATTTCCTCTGCCTTATAACGCTTGGTGCCTTCATCAATCAGTTGGGCTGCCATATTGGCAACGCCAAATAAACCTTTTTCAATTTCTGCATCGCGGGCAGAACCTGCATTAAAAGTCAGTTGGATATCAACCATTGGCAAAGCAGGATTTTCGACAAATAAAGTGCGTACGTGTCGATGATTTTTTAATTCATATACCTGTGGAGCGCGAACATCGACCAATTCATTTACGGCATTTAAACTGTGCAGCAAGCTCAAAGATTGTAAAGGCGTACTTACATCTGTTTCAGCAAAATCATGCGCTGCTGTGGTGGCAGTTTCCATCGCAAAGCCAGCAGAACATAGGCTAAAACTAGTGCTTAAAATAAGCGTGCTGAATAGATGTTTTTTCATGAAAATCACAGTTTAAGGTGTTGTGCTTTGAGGTAATAAATACAAGGTGCTAAGTCTGTCTTTGTTAAAGTAACTTTGCGCAACACGTTGCAGATCCTGGGCAGTAATCGCTTGGAAGTGTTGTGGTAAAACATCGATTAAACGGTGACTGAATCCATTGACTTCCAAATTGCCAATGGTTCGGGCTTGTCCTGCCAAATCATCCTGACTATAAATCCAATTGGCCACAAATTGAGTCACCACGCGCTCAATTTCACTTGAATTGACCAAATCCTGTTTTAGCGTATCCACTTCGTTTTGAATCGCGACCTGTGCTTCGCTTAACGTTACACCTGCTGCAGGCAATGCTGAAATACTAAACAAACTATCCCCACGTTGATACGGGTCATAACTGACACTGACTGAGCTAAGAATCTTATTGTTTCTGACCAAGCGCTGTTCTAAACGTGAAGTAATTCCACTGTCTAACAGTTGTTTGATGATAGTGAGCGCGAAGGCATCTTGAGGATTTTTAGCTGTTGCCAATGAACCGACATTCCAAGCCATATATAAATTAGGAACTTGCACAGTCGCAGACAATTCCATGTGCCGATAACCTAATTGTTCAAACTCCAACACATCATTGCGCGGTGGCGTAGGTGCTTTCGGAATATCTCCAAAATACTTTTGGACTTGCAACAATGCGGCTTGATGATCTACATCGCCCACAATCACTAGAATAGCATTATTGGGGCGATACCATTTTTTGTACCACGCCTGTACATCTTGCAGCTGAATGCTTTGCAAGTTTTTCATGTGCCCAATAATGGGTTGGCGATAATGACTGGTTGGGTAGGTAATCCATTTAAAGCGTTCAAAAGCCAAAGCCCGTGGATTATCATCGGTACGTTGCCGCCGTTCTTCCATCACCACCTTAATTTCAGGCTCAAAGTCTTGTTGGCGAAGTAACAAATTACTCATTCTGTCGGCTTCCAACTCTAAAGCCAGTGGGAAATAAGTTTTGGGATAGAGCTGATAATAATTCGTGTAATTGGTAAAGGTTGCTGCATTGACACTGCCACCATAAATACGACTTAAACGGGTAAATTCATCATTCGGCACCTTGGCTGTACCTTTAAACATCATGTGTTCAAGTACGTGCGAAATCCCAAGTGTATTTCCCGACTCATCGCTACTGCCCACTTTGTACCAAATTTGAGTCATCACCATGGGAGAACGATGGTCTTCACGGATAATGACTTTTAAACCATTGTTGAGTGTGGTTTCAAAAGTGTTATTCGCAGCTAAAACTTCAGCATGGCTAATCGAAGCTGTTAAACCCCAAAGCAACGCACAAACAGACTTCATCGAAAATTGGAACATAAGCAAGTGGAGATCAATCGTTATCGGCTTATCTTTCAGAAATTAAAGCGGAAAGGCAAGGATTGCTGTAGGTATTTTTTGTATGCGGCTATGTGGTTGGAATACGAGGTAAAAGCAATTGGTTTATGTTAGAATCCGATTTTTTAACGCGATGCTTTTCAAGGATTCGGCATGCAACAGCAATCTAATGGGCAAAATAAATTTTTGATTGATGCTGATATCGGAGATGATGATGTCACATTACCGAATTTACCAGCGGTAAATATTCCGATTGTTGAAACAACACCTCTACAACAAGCAGAAACCTCTGAACATGCTGCAGAAACATCATCAGACACGGATGCGCCTGCGAAAGGTGGTTTCTTTAGTCGCATGAAAGAAGGGTTAACCAAAACCCGTAAAAACTTTGCCGATGGCATGGTGAATATTCTGATTGGCGGTAAAGAAATTGATGATGAATTATTAGAAGAAGTCGAAGAACAACTGTTGGTTGCAGATATTGGTGTAGATGCAACGAAAACCATTATTGCCAATTTGACCGAGCGTACTGCGCGTGGCGACTTAATTTATTCACATTCTTTATATAAGGCTTTGCAAGAAGAATTAGTGGCTTTGCTTGCGCCACGGGTAAAACCTTTACATATTGATGCCAATAAAACCCCTTATGTGATTTTAGTCGTGGGTGTGAATGGTGTAGGTAAAACCACAACCATTGGCAAGTTAGCGAAACGCTTACAAGGCGAAGGTAAAAAAGTCATGTTGGCCGCAGGGGATACTTTCCGTGCTGCAGCGACAGAACAATTGCAGATTTGGGGTGAGCGTAACGATGTTGCCGTTGTTGCACAAGGTCACGGTGCAGACAGTGCTTCTGTTATTTTCGATGCGTTTGAAAGTGCGCGTGCCAAAGGCATTGATGTATTAATTGCAGATACTGCTGGACGTTTGCATAACAAAAGCAACCTGATGCAAGAATTGACTAAAGTTAAGCGTGTGATGCAAAAAATTGATGCGACTGCACCGCATGAAGTGATGTTGGTCGTAGATGCAGGCACAGGTCAAAATGCCATTAACCAAGTGGAAATGTTTGATGAGGCTGTTGGCTTAACAGGCATCACCATCACTAAACTGGATGGTACGGCAAAAGGTGGCGTGTTATTTAACATTGCAAGCCGTAGCCATGTGCCAATTCGCTTTATTGGTGTGGGTGAAAAAATTGACGATTTACGTCCATTCTCAGCCAAAGCATTTGTTGCAGCACTGTTTGAAACTGAGAAATAAGTTTTAAAATAAGTTTAAAGCTAAAATGTAAAAATGCTGTAAGTTTCACACAAACTCCGCAAAATGCGGAGTTTGTGGTTTTTAGCGGGTTTGAGTGTTGTAAAAAGCAGCAGCTAAAAATACGAATGTGAATAAAAGCACATTCGTCTATATACAATAAGAAAAAATATTAGATTGATTTTGATTGATTTTTTGGGGAAGTTAAAATGACACTGTTAAATAAAATTGGTCATGTGCTTACAGCAGATATCATGAAAGACTTTAAGCTTAAAAAAAAGCCTAGCCATGATGCACATGAACTGACTTTCATCGATCAATTGAAAAAGCGCCGTAGTATTTATGCTTTAGGAAAACGCATTCATTTTAGCCAAACTTATATGACCGAGCTGATTCAGGAAGCTGTGCGTAGCTGTCCATCGGCACATCATTCACAAAGTACGCGCGTGGTTATTTTATTTTCTGAATCACATAAAAAATTTTGGAATTTAGTACAGGAAGTACAACGTCAGTTTGTACCAGAGCAGGTTTTTGCAGGTACTAAAATGAAAATCGAACAATGTGCAGCAGGTTTTGGCACGGTATTGTTCTATGAAGATCAACAAGTGATTCGTCAATTGCAAAAGAAAATTCCATTTAATGCTGCAGAATTTCCAATTTGGTCAGAGCAAACTTCAGGCATGGCGCAATTTGCAGTGTGGACAGCACTGGCAGATTCAGGCGTGGGTGCATCTTTACAGCATTATAATCCAAACATAGACCGTGCTGTGGCAGAGCATTTTGATATTCCAGATACATGGTTGTTACGTTCACAACTCGTTTTTGGATCAATTGAAGAAGAAGTAACCGAACGGAGTCATGCACACTATCAAAATCAATTTAAAGTCTATGCTTAAATAACAGCATTTGATGAAGATTGGTCAAATCAGCTTATTATTATGTGCTACAAAGAGCGAACCGCAGCATATTTATATTGCAATAGACTGCATCTATAGAATTAGAGGTATATAGATGCAGTCACATACATTTGTCACTTTATATAAATATAATCGTTCTATACATAAAACACACTGTCGTATTTTTTGTAATGTTTATGCTGAATAAAAAGCTTAATATCGCTGTATCAATTAATTTATACAAAATTCTGCAGAGGAATTAAAAATGTCATTTTTAAATCAATTAGAAAAACGCCGTTCAATCTATGCACTTGGTAAAAATGTTTCTGTAGATCAGGCAACTATTGAAAGTACAATCAAACAAGCAGTTCGTTTAAGCCCATCTGCATTTAACTCGCAAACTTCACGTGTTGTGACTTTATACGGTGCATCACATACGCAATTCTGGAACATCGTTTTAGAAACTTTACGTAAAATTGTACCTGCAGAAGCATTTGCAAACACTGAAGCAAAAATTAACAGCTTTAGCGCAGGTTTTGGTACAGCATTGTTCTATGAAGATCAAGATGTTGTAAAAGGTTTACAAGAACAATTCCCACTTTATGCAGACAACTTCCCAGTGTGGTCAGAACATTCTACGGGTATTGCTCAATTTGCAGTGTGGACAGCGTTGGCTGAAATTAATGTAGGTGCATCATTACAGCACTACAACCCAATTATTGATGCAGAAGTTGCTCAAACTTACGACATTCCTGCAAACTGGAAACTACGTGCACAATTGGTGTTTGGTTCAATTGAAGCACCTGCTGGTGAAAAAACATTTATGGATGATGCAGCACGTTTCAAAAGCTTTGACTAAGCTCTAGCAACACATACTGCACAGACTAAAAAGTAGGGTGATGATTCATCCTACTTTTTTTGTTTTTTTTGGGGAGTTTCAATGAGATCACCTAAACTTCCTTATTCATGTGAAAATGCCTAAACCCATGAATTGTCATAAAACTGTCATTTATACATTGCATAGTGCAATCAAACTTTAATAAATGATACAGAGTGAAATATGGCATTTAAATTAGGCCTAGCAAGTATTGCATTGATGGCTTGCAGTTCAGCATTTTCAGCAGTAATTATTGCAGTACCTGAAGAAATTAAGTTGCTCGCTGTAAATGATCAAGAAGTTCGTTCAGGTTTATTCAGTTCAGCACAGCAAGTGAAAGTCAATGCGGGTGAAAATGTCATGAACTTGCGCTATCAACAATATTTTGAACATCATAATGGCGCACACGATATTTTAAAATCAGGTGTTATTACACTCAAAACCCCAATTCTTCAAGATGGTGAAAACTATCGACTTGCTTTGGTAAACCCACCTAAAGATTTCGATGCTGCAAAAGAGTTTAAAGATCAGCCTAGTGTTGGCTTATATAATCAAAAGAATCAATTGTTGGTACAACAAACAGGTGCCAAAGCAAGTTCAACTGGTTGGTTAGGTGGTAGTTGGCTTAATAAAACTTTAGATACCACTCAAAACAGTGCTGCAATCAATCAACCAGCAGCAGTTTATACTGCGGCAGCAGTTTTGCCATCTGAGGAAACCACCTCAGCAACATTGCCTACAGCAAAACAAACACAGGGCAAAGAGCAACAATTGATTCAATTGTGGCAACAAGCTAGTAAAGTAGAGCGACAAAAATTTATGTCATGGCTTGCAGAACAAGCTAATTAATGTAGATTTGCAACCAGCCTAACTGAGCTGGTTGTTTTTTATTATCGCTTTAAAAGGATTTATTTAAAAAACCAATTTAGTAACGTGCGAAAAAAAAGACAAATTATAAGAAAAGTGTGATAAAAATATGAAATACGCTTAAAACTTAGGCGAATGGTATTTTTTTTGAAAAAAAACCTAAAAAACATATTGCGTCTATTCAAAAACTGTATAGAATACGCAACACACCAACGCAGTGTTGATTGAGTTGGTGCTGTTATTGACGAAATAACAGAAAATCATTAAGAGATTATGAAGAACAACTTGTGTGGATTTTTACTGATTGATTGATCGAACATATTTCATTGATTGATTTGTTTAAATTACTCGAAGTTTATTTGAGCGAAATTTAAGTCAGAAAATTGATGAGCCAGATTTGGAAGTTTAGATTAAAGCTTCAAAATGATTTTAACTGAAGAGTTTGATCATGGCTCAGATTGAACGCTGGCGGCAGGCTTAACACATGCAAGTCGAGCGGGCGAGGTTGCTTCGGTAACTGAGCTAGCGGCGGACGGGTGAGTA